>DASTEQ010000032.1:0-23715 GCA_035709505.1 Candidatus Limnocylindria bacterium | reverse complement strand
CCCTCACGCGGAGTTGCTGCCTCAGACTTTCGTCCATTGGGCAAAATTCCCGACTGCTGCCTCCCGTAGGAGTCTGGGCCGTTCTCAGTCCCAGTCTGGCTGATCATCCTCTCAGACCAGCTACCGATCGTCGCCTTGGTGAGCCGTTACCTCGCCAACTAGCTAATCGGACGCAGGCCCCTCCGGAAGCGCCTTTCGGCTTTGGACGGCGATCCGATTCGCCGACCACATGCGGTATTAGCCACCCTTTCGGGCAGTTATTCCCCACTTCCGGGCAGGTCACCTACGCGTTACTCAGCCGTCCGCCACTAGGTTGATCGAGCAAGCCCGATCAACCCCGTTCGACTTGCATGTCTCACGCACCCCGCCAGCGTTTGTCCTGAGCCAGGATCAAACTCTCCGAACAAAAAACCAGTGGTCTCGCCTTGCGGCTGCTCCACCGGTTCAAAGGTCCAGACGTTTGTCCCGCTGACTCGTGTGGGTTCCTGTCACTCTTCAGCTGATAAGACAACGCCACCGATTGGATCGGCTTCGTTCGATTCGAGGCCTCCTTGGGAGAAACCCCGGTGTCCACGCTGCACGGCACCTTGCCGCCGTTCATGGGCCACCTGCCGGTGGTCGACCGGCGCGACGTATGAGTCTAGGGGGGAGCCTCCGGTGTGTCAACCGTGAGCCGGTAGACAGGGATCGCGGTGGCAATCCCCTTCAGGGAGACGTCGCCCATCGGCTCGACCGGATGAGGACCGGCGAGTCGCTCCCACGTGGCGCCGTCCATCAGGATCTCCCCGCCGGACGCGGCTGCGGACATGCGGGAAGCCAGGTTCACCGTCCGCCCGTAGTAATCGCCGTCGCGCTCCACGAGCGGGCCGGTGGCGATCCCCACGTGCAACGGCGGCAGGCTCGCGTCAGCCGCCGTCCGGCAGAGGAGGAGGGCCCCATCGAGGGCCGAGTTGGCATCGTGGAAGACGAGCATGACACCATCCCCAAGCTCCTTCACCAATCGACCGCCGGTCGTCGAGGCGGCCTGGATGGCGACCTCGGTGAGTCGGGCAGCCTCGGTCGCCGCCCAGGCGTCCCCGACCTCCTCGGTGAGGCGGGTGAATCCCGATAGATCGGCGAAGACCACCGCCTGCGGGACCTCGGGCATGGCGGGGCGGAGGCCACGGGCTTCGAGTGACCCCTCCATAGATTCGACGTTCAGCGCGTTCAGCGCGCGCTCCATGTTCCGGTCGATCAACCACGCCGCCGCCGGGTGGATCAACTCAGCCACGCGCGCACCGGGTTCGATGACCCGCTCGATGAGCTCTTCGAGTGCCATGTCGACCGTGTCGGGCGGCGGGATGCCAATCGTCTCGGAAAACAGGCCGACCCATCCGTCGACCATCCGACGCATGGACTCGCCTGCCAGACGGGCAGCGCGGTACATCGAGCCCGGCCAGCCGCGGCTGCTGCGCCATGCCGTCACGAAGCCGCGCACGATACGCTCGTCCGCGACCGACAGCTCGTGGGCCTCGTCGGGTTGGGCCAGGCCGAGGGCGAGGTACAGCTGGCGGACGATCCCCGGAATCTCCAGCGCCTCTTCGAGCTGGGCGACCGTCACGCCCGCGCGCGGGCTGGGCTCGGGGTAGATGCGCCCGACGTTCGCAAAGCTCATCCGGCGTTCAAGGATCGCCTGCTCGAGGAGCTCGAGCCCGATGCCCCCGGCTTCGTACGCTCCCACGACTCGGACACGCTGGACGTCGGCTGCGGTAAACGTCCCATCCGCAGCGGGGTGCAGGATGCCCACCTTGACCAGACGCTCGATCCGGTCGGTGCCGACGCCCGCCTCGCGTGCCAGGTCCGCGAGATCCAGCCGCTCCACGTCGGTCGTCAGACCTCGACGTAGGACGCTGGTGGCACGCCGCGCACGCCAGGTCGAACGCGGAAGAGCGCACCCGCGAGGGGCTCCGCCGCCCGCTCGTGTTTCGACAGGCCCTCGGTCGCCGAGGTGATGAACAGCTCGTCGAGGTCGGCGCCGCCGAAGGCGCAGCTCGTCGGCAGGCTGACCGGGAGGTTGATGGCCTGGTCGAGGCGGCCGTCGATGTACCGATGGACGGCCGAGCCGCGCCACAGTGCGATCCAGAGGCCTCCCTCGTCGTCGATGGTCATGCCGTCGGGCCACCCTTTCTCGGGCGGGACGTGGACCAGCGGTCGGCGATCGCCGAGCGCCCCGGTGGAGGCGTCGAATGCGAAGGCATCGATCCGATGAGTCGCCGAGTCAATGAAGTACATCGTGCGCGCGTCCGCGCTCCACGCCATCCCGTTCGAGATCGTCACGCCCTGAAGGACGCGGGTCGCGCGACCATCCGCGTCGAGGCGGTACAGGGCACCCGCGCCGGGAGCCTCGTCGTAGGCCATGGTCCCCGCCCAAAACCGCCCGGCCGGGTCGCACTTCCCGTCGTTGAAACGCATCGCGGGCCGAGCGTCTTGGACGCGGAAGAGCGGCGTGGGCGCCCCCATCCCGATGGCCCAGAAGCCGTCCTGGAGCGCCGCCACGTAGCCACCGGACGCCCGGGGGACAACCGCCCCGATGTGAAGCGGTGTCTCGATCTCGTCGGTGGCTCCGGATCCGGGATCGGTGAGGTACATCCGCCTGGCGAGGATGTCGACCCACACCACGCGGCCGATCCGAGCGTCCCACACCGGGCCCTCACCGAGCCGCGCACCGGGCGCGACCACGACCTCGGGGCGATCGCCGGCGCGGGCCACCATCGCTGCGCCGGTCAGTGGATGATCTGGGCCATCTCCTTTTCGGAGACCTGCTCGGGTGGCTTCCCGATGATGATCATGGCCAAGACCTCGTCCTTGGTGACCTTGTCCTTGTCCACGGTGCCGACCAGGTCACCGGTGTGCATGACGCTGATCCGGTCGGCGAGATCGAAGACGTCGTGGATGTCGTGGCTGATGAGGAAGATCCCGATCCCCTGTGCCTTCAGCTGGCTGACGAGGTCGCGGACCTGCTCGGTCTCAGCCGGCCCGAGGGCCGCCGTTGGCTCATCCATGATCAGGATCCGGGCATTGAAGTGGACCGCGCGGGCGATGGCCACCGACTGCCGCTGGCCGCCCGACAGGGAGGCAACTGGAACCTTGAAATTCTTGAACTTCGGGTTGAGCCGGCCCATCACCTCGCGGGTCGCTGACTCCATGGCGGCGTCGTCGAGCGAGCCGAGCCGCGTCGTCAGCTCCCGGCCGAGGAACAGGTTGGCCGCGGCATCGACGTTGTCGGCGAGGGCCAACGTCTGGTAGATCGTCTCGATTCCGAGGTTCCGCGCGTCCTGGGGGCTGGAGATCGAGACCTTCTCGCCGTCGATGTAGATCTCGCCCTCGTCGGGCGGATGCGCGCCGGACAGCGCACGGATCAGGGTTGACTTCCCGGCGCCGTTCCCGCCGACGAGCCCGACGACTTCCCCCGCATGGAGGTCGACACTGACGTCATCCACCGCGTGCACGCCGCCGAAGGAGACGCGGATGTTCCGCATCTCGACGAGCGGCGGACGCGATCCGCTGGTCGCAGGCTTCACTGGTTCCGTGGCGGTCATCGCATGTTCCTCGCTACACCCGGCGTCGTCGGAGCCACGAGTCGAAGCCGACCGCGACGATCAGGACGACCCCCGCGACCATGTCCTGCTGGGCGTTGTCGACCCCGATCAGGGTCATGCCCGTCGACAGCGACTGCATGATCACCGCCCCCAGCACGCCGCCCGCAATCGTTCCGATCCCTCCGGCCAGCGAGGTCCCGCCGATGACGGCCGCCGCGATGACCTGGAGCTCGGCCCCGGTTCCCAGGGCCAACGTCGAGGCGTTGAGCCGCGCCGTGATGATGACCGCGGCAATGGAGGACAGCGCTCCCATCAGGATGAACGTCTTCATGATCGTCCGTCGCGTGTTGATGCCGGCCAGGATCGCCGCCTCGGGGTTGCCGCCGATGGAGTACACGTAGCGGCCGAACCGGCGCCGCTTCGCGATGAACGTCATGAGGACGGCAATCCCGATCGCAATGAGGACCGGGTACGCGATGCCGGTCGGGATGATGAGCCCGCCCGGCGGAATCGGGATCCCGTTCTCGATGGCGTACTCCTCCGCGAGGTTTGGAGGCCACGGGTAGGCATTCGCGATCCATACGGCAACCGCGACGAGGAGGCTCCCGATGATGCCGATCGTCACGTCGGCCCAGACGGGGCGCACCGGAAAGCCGTACCGGCGCCGACGGCGTCGGTTCAGGACCAGGCCGATGGCAAAGGCGACGATCGCGATGCCGGCGACGACCCAGCTCAGCGTCGCACCGAGCGAGCCCTGCGGCCCACCGCCGAGGAGCTGGTACGTCGGATCGAGTGGGGCGATCGTCCGGCCACTCGCCAGGGCGAAAGCGGCGCCGCGCCAGATAAGCAGGCCACCGAGGGTTACGACGAAGGATGGAACGCCGATGAACGCGATCACGAACCCCTGGAGGCCGCCGATCACAGCGCCGACGAGGATGCCCAGGATGACGACGACGATCCAGGTCCCCGGCGCGTTCAGAGGCAGGCCGAGCAGGTCAGGGATCCACTCCGCCTGGAGCAGCCCCACGATCATGGCCGTGAACCCGAGGATCGACCCGATCGACAGGTCGATGTTCCGAGAGACGATGATCAGGACCATGCCCGTCGTCATGACGGCGACGGCTGCCGACTGGACGGAGAGGTTCCAGAGGTTGCGCGGGGTCAAGAACCGGCCGTCGGACAGGAAGTTGAAGGCGATCCACAGGACAGCCAGCGCAACCACCATGCCCACCAGCCGGACATCCACGCCCAGGGTGGACAGGAGCGAGGTTCGCACGGGCTCGCCCCGCGGCTCGCCCGCGAGGGGCGCTTCGATCGGTTCGGCCTGCGTCGTCACGGCGTCTCCATCGGCAAGACGGCGACTGGAAATGAGGAGCGCCCCGCCCCTGAGGGCGGGGCGCTCGGGTTACCCGACTATCGGTCCGTTACGGGCACTCGTCGACCGTTCCGGACGGAACGTCCGCGCAGAGCTCCTCCACGGTGAGCCACTCGAGGTCGAGGGCAGCCTGGAGGTTGTCCCGCGTGATGGGCAGCGGGTCGAGGAGCACGGCGTACCCCTCAATACCACCGACCGTCGTGCTCTCGACGGCACCCTCCACAGCGGAGATGTCCGGGTTCTCGCAGAGCTGAAGGGCTGCCTCGCCGGCAGCCGTGCCGAGCTCGGTCGCATCCTTCAGGACGCTGACGACCTGCGTGCCGAGCGCGACGCGGTTGATGGCGGCCTTGTCGCCATCCTGGCCGCCGACGGCGACCTCGCCATCGAGGCCCTGAGCCGCAAGCGCCGCGATCACACCGCCCGCCATCCCGTCGTTCTGGGCGAGAACGGCCTGGATGTCGTTGTCGTTGGCGGTCAGGATCGTCTCCATGTTGTCCTGGGCGTTGTCAGGAAGCCACTCGTCGGTGTACACCTCGGCCCCCTCGGGGATGGTGATGTCACCGGCCTCGATCAGCGGAGCGATGACCTCCTCAAAACCCTGGCGCAGGAACAAGGGGTTGGTCTGGCCTTCCTGGCCCTTGATGATCGCGTAGTTGCCGGTCGGCTGGGCCTCGGTCACCGCTTCGGCGATCATCCGGCCGACGCCGACGTTGTCGTGGGTCATGAACAGCGCGTCGGCGCTCTCGAGCTCGCGGTCGTAGGCAATGATCGGGATTCCGGCGTCGACCGCCGCCTCGACAGACTGCAGGCTCGACTCGGGCTCCGCGGAGTTCAGGATGAGGACGTCGATGCCGGCATCGAGCAGAGCCTCGACGTTCGACGCCTGGGTCTCCGCCGAGTTTGCGGCGTCGTTGTCGGTCAATGTGGCGCCGCCCGCTTCCAGGGCTGCCTCGAGGCCGGGCAGGTCACGGAGCCCGTAGCGCTCCTCCTGGAACGTCGCCCAGGCCATGCCGACGTGGCAGTCGCCGGCTGCCCCGCTGCCGTCCCCGCCGCCCGAAGGCCCGCAGGCAGCCAGGATCATGGTCAGAACCGCCAGGGCAGCGGTCGTCCTTCGAATCGACACAGGACCTCTCCTCCTCATGTGCGATCAACCGCGCAGAGGGCGGGATCGACGTACTTGGCACTGTAGCGGATTGGCTGGGGATCGCCAACACGGATTTGGCGGCCGAATGGCAGACGAGCCTAGCCGAGGACCGCTTCGTACAGGGCACGCTGACGCGCTCGGGCGGCACGATAACGGGTCGTGCGCTCGGGGTCGGCCCGGACCATCCGGGCGCGCGGTGATGGAGCTGGGGCTGCGGCGTCGACGACCCCGGATCCACGCAGCGCCAGCAGGGCGGCACCGTGCCGCGACGCCTCGAATTTCGGGGCGGCGGCGATGTCGCGGCCGAGAGAGTCAGCCAGCACCTGGGCGAGGAGCGGCGAGCGAGCCAGCGCGCCGCCTGATGCGATGACGGCAGGAGCCTCGCCCAGGACGTTGGCCAACCGGTCGTCGACCGCGGCGAAGCCGAAGGCGATCGACTCGACGAACGCCCGATAAACGGCGGCCGGATCGGTACCCGCGTGGAGCCCCGCCAGGGTTGCTCGCGCGTCGTCGTGATAGCCGAGGCTGCGCTCACCAAAGGGATAAGGCAGCACCGTCAGCCCATGGGCGTCTGGTGCGATTCCGGCGGCAGCTCGTTCCAGCGACCGACGTGAGCGGCCCAAGAGGCGGGTCGCCCAGTCGAGGACTGCGCCGCCTTCGCTGAGCTGACCGCCGGCCACCGTGCCCGGGCCGAGCCGATAGGCGAACAGGCCCGCCGGGATCGAAGGTGCGGAATCCGCCAGGAAAGCGCGGAGGGCGCCGGAGGTGCCGACGGTGAGGGCCGCTCTGCCGGGGGCGGTCGCGCCCAGGCCGACGTTGGCGCAGCCCCCGTCACCCCACGGCGCGAACCAGGACAGGTGCGCCAGCTGCGGCCATCGCCGAGCCGCGGCCGCCGAAAGTGGGCCAATTGGCTCGTCATCGGCAACGATCGGGGGAAGATCTTTCGGGTCGACCGCAAGGCGATCGAGGAGCGTGGACGACCAGATTCCCTGCGCCCGGTCGAGGAGACCCGTCCCGGACGCCATCGACCGGCTCACGGCCACGCGTCCGGTCAGGGCCTCGGCCAGCAGGTCGGGAAACCCGGCCCATCGCCGGATCCGCGGCTGCTCCTGCCGGAGCCGAAGCACCCGCGCTGGCCAGTAGCTGGCGTGGATCGGAACCCCCGAGACCCGGTGGGCCCACGCAGGATCGAGCTGGTCCCGGAGGGCGGACGCTTCAGCGGTGCTCGTCGAATCGGCCCACGAGAGGACCGGCGTCACCGGTTGGCCAACTGCGTCCAGCCCGGCGATGCTGTGCAGGAAGCAGGAAATTCCGCCGGCGACCACCTCGGGGGCGAGGGGCTTCGCGACCTCAGCGATCTGGTCGAGCGCTTGGCCGACCACTTCGAGGAGCGCCTCGCGTGAGAGCCGAACCGACTGATGGGGGCCCACGTCCCAGGCATATGGAACCTGCACGGCGGTGCCGGTGACCATCCGGCCAAGGCGATCATGGACGGCCGCCCGAACCGACGACGACCCGATGTCGACGGCCAGCACCAGTGGGGCGACGGTGCGACGGGCGGCTGTCACTGCCGGCACACCGAAGTCACGAACGGTCGATCTGTCGCCGGCCCTGGAGGGAGCGGATGAGGGTGACGTCGTCGGCGTACTCGAGATCACCGCCGACCGGCACCCCGCGCGCGATGCGGGTCACGGCGGGGACTGAGGTGCCGAGCATGTCCGCGAGGTACATGGCGGTCGCCTCTCCTTCGAGGGTGGGGTTGGTCGCAAGGATGACCTCCTCGAGCCCGCCCTTCTGGGCACGCGCGACCAGCTCACGGGCCCGGATCCGCTCCGGACCGATGCCGTCCATGGGGCTGATCGCGCCATGCAGGACGTGGTAGCGGCCTCGGAACTCGCGGGTCCGCTCGATGGCCAGCACGTCGAGCGGCTCCTCCACGACGCAGATCCGCGTTGCATCCCGTTGCGGGTCGGCGCAGATGACGCATGGATCGATTCCGACGTCGGTGATGTTCCAGCAGGTCGAGCAGTAGGCCACCTGCTCCTTGACTGCGATCAGCGCCTCGGCCAGCGCCCGCGCCTCGTCGGTCGGGCTGCGCAGGACGTGGTACGTGAGCCGCTGGGCGGTCTTCGGCCCGACACCGGGAAGGCGGTTGAACGCCTCGATCAGACGGGCGACGGGCGCAATCAGGCCAGCCATGGACCGATGTCGAGGTCGGCTGTCAGCGAAGGCCGGGCATGCCCATGCCGGGCAGGCCCATGCCGCCGGTGACCGACGCCATCTTGTCGGCGGCGAGCTGCTTGCTCTGGGCCAACGCATCGGTCACGGCCGCGAAGATGAGGTCCTGGAGGATCTCGACGTCATCCGGGTCGACCGTGGCCGGGTCGATGGTGATCTCCCGCAGCTCCTGGGTGCCGGTCATCACCACCCGGACCGCTCCCCCGCCGACGGTGGCCTCCACGGTGGCGACTGCCAGCTCGGCCTGGACGCGGGCCATGTTGGCCTGCATCTCCTGCGCCATCTTGGTCAGCTGACCGATGTTCACCGCCTAGCGCACCTCCGGCGCGTCCACCAGGTGGCCGCCGGTGATCTCCAGCGTTCGCTGGAGCAGGGCGTTCGCGTCGGAGCTCTCCTCGGGGGCCAGGGCCTGCTCGACGGTGAGCGGCTCGAGGTCCACCGAGGCGGCGACGCACTCGACCGCCCACGAGCTGCCGAACATCTGACCGAGAAGGTCCTCGATCGCGCGGGAGCGCTCGACGACCCGACCGCGAAGGAACTCGCGGCCCTCGGGGAAGGCGAGGGTCAGCCGTGCGCCATCGAGGTGGTACGGGCGGCACTCCTTGATCAGCGGCTTGACCACGGGACTCGCTCGTTCGACGACCTCCCCCCAACGACCGCGGATCGTCTCGAGGGTTGGCCGCTCCCCGTTCGGGACGGCAGGGGCGAGTGGAGGCTCCGCAGCTGAGACTTCGGCAGCTGAAGTCTCCGTTGCGGGCGCGATCTCCGCGGGACGCGCGACTGGTGGCGCGACCGGCGGGCTAACGACCGATGCGGCCCGCGGCGCTGCGGCGATTGGTACCGGCGGATCGGCGGATCGCGGGGTGGCGGGCGCCTCGCTTGCGGGCCGCGGCTGTGAGGCGGTCGCCGGAGCCGCGGAACCGATGTCGATGGCGATCAGCTCGAGCATCAGTCGGGACCGGCCCTCCCGGGCGCCGGCGGTGCCGGCCTCCGAGGTCGCCCGAAGGACGGCGGCCATCCGGCGGGCAGTGGCGGGATCTGCCGCCACCGACAGGAGCCGGCGGCGCCCCTCAGTTTCGAGCTGCTGTGCGACCTGTCCGATGTCCCGTCCCGCATCGGACAAGTCCGAGATCAGCTGGAGAGCATCGGGTGCGTTCCCAGCCACGAGGGTGTCGAGCAGGCCACCGATGGCCTCCTCGTCGGCGAGTCCCACCGCATCGCGCACGGACGACTCGTCCAACCGGTCGCCGGCATAGGCCATGACCTGGTCGAGCATCGACTCCGCGTCGCGCATCCCGCCATCGGCCAGGCGGGCGATCAGCTCGAGCGCCGCCGGATCGGCGGCGACGCCCTCTGCGCTGGTGATGCGAGTCAGCTTGGCCGCGATGACATCGGTCGGCAGGCGGCGGAAGTCGTGCCGCTGGGTGCGGCTGATGATCGTGGGCGGGACGCGGTGGGTATCGGTCGTGGCCAGGATGAACACGACGTGGTCCGGCGGCTCCTCGATCAGCTTGAGCAACGCATTGAACGCGTGCGGGCTGAGCATGTGGACCTCGTCGATGATGTAGACACGGCGGCGGAGGTCCGCGGGGGCGGTCAAGGCCCGCATCACGAGGTCTCGGGCATCCTCGACCAGGCCGTGAGACGCGGCGTCGATCTCGATGACGTCGAGCGCGCGGCCGTCGCGGATGGCCACGCACGCCGCGCACGTGTCGCACGGTTCCCCGTCCTCGCCGCGGTTCAGGCAGTTGATCGCCTTGGCCAGGATCCGCGCGGTCGAGGTCTTGCCCGTCCCGCGCGGACCGACGAAGAGGTACGCGTGGACAATTCGATCGGAGGCGACCGCCCGGCGAAGGGTGTCGACGATCGGGTCCTGCCCCACGACCTCCGCGAAGCGTTGCGCCCGCCAGCGGCGGTACACGGCCCGCCGCGGATCGGCCGCGGCGGTCAGGTCGGGGGTGGTGGGATCGGTCAAGGCAGGCTCATCGGTAACGTCGGTCTAACCCTACCGCGACTGAGGAAGGGCGGTTCGGCCGTGCGCCCGGCATCGGGCATCGGGCCACCCGCCATCGTCACGGAGCCCGGCTCCAGCCAGGTCGTCCCACGGCACTCGACGGAGGACCGCTTACCGCTGCTTCCTTCCGGACCTGACGGGGTTCACGGGCCGTCGCTGCGTGGGACCCGACTCTCAACGTCGGGCGCCGTCACGGGAAGCGGAGGTCGATGACCTCAGCCGGGATGTCAGCCCCGCTAGAGCGGATTGCGGGTTACAGGGCACCGCTAACTCCCCGCCTGAGCACGGCCGGGGCGGATGGTACCCGAAGGTGGCGGAGAGGGGGGGATTCGAACCCCCGACGGGTTGCCCCGAACCGCATTTCCAATGCGGCGCCATAGGCCTCTAGGCGACCTCTCCACGAGGCGCGGGAGACGGGTTCAGGTGGCGGAGAGGGTGGGATTCGAACCCACGGTGCTATTCGCACACCGCTTTTCGAGAGCGGCACCTTCAACCACTCGGACACCTCTCCGGCGGCCGAGTCTAGCAGAGGGTCCGGCTCAGGCTGGAAGGGCGGCCTCGTCGTTCAGACGGCGCGCTTCTGCCTCGCGCACGCCGGAGATGACCGAGATCTGGTGGCCGAGCTTTGGGTTGCGCGCGAGGTCCAGGACCGACCCGGCGCAGCCGCGCTCGGGGTCCGGGGTGGCGTACACGAGGACCTCGACCTTGGCCTCGAGGAGGGCGCCGACACACATCGCGCACGGCTCGCAGGTGGCGAAGATCGTGACCTCGGACAGCCGATGGCCCTCGAGCTTGCGCGCAGCGGCCTGGACGGTGAGGAGCACGGCGTGGGCGGTGGGGTCGCTGTTCTGGAGGCGACGGTCGTGGTCGCGGCCGATCATCGCGTCGTCGAGGACGGCCACGGCACCGATCGCGGTCCCCCCTTCCTCGGCACCTCGGCGGGCCTCGCTGATGGCCTCGGCCATGAACAGCTCGTAGTTCACCGGACGCCGAGTCTAGCAGAGGGTCCGGAGCGCCCTGCCGTATCCTCATGGACCGATGCCGGCCTGGACGCGCCTCGACACCGTGCTCCTGGTAGTGGTGACAGGTGTGGCGGCAGGGCTTCGCTTCGTCGGTCTGGGATCGCCGGCTGACCTCGTGTTCGACGAGATCTTCTACGCCCAGAACGCCTGTCTACTGGTGGCTGGGCCGGACGTGTGCGGCGTGAGCGAGCCGCTGAGCAACGCTCATCCCCCGCTCGGCCAGTGGCTCGTCGGTGCGGGTATCGCCGTAGCCGGATACGACCCGTTCGGCTGGCGAGTGGCCTCAGCCATCGCCGGGTCGCTGAGCGTGGCGCTTACGTATGTCCTCGCACGGCTCGTCATCCAGGGTGACTCCACGCGCATGGCGGCACTCGGCGCGACCGTCGCGTCGAGCCTGCTGGCACTCGACGTCCTGCACCTCGTCCAGTCGCGGGTCGCGATGCTCGACGTGTTCCTGGCGCTGTTCGTCATCGCGGCGTTCATCGCGGTCGTCCTCGACCTGCGGCAGGCGCAGCGGCCGGGCCGCGGCGGCATCGGTCACTGGCTGTTCGGACGACCGTGGCGACTGATGGCCGGTGTGCTCATCGGGTGCGCGGTGGGCGTGAAGTGGAGCGGCGTGTACTCCGCGATTGGGGTCGTCCTTCTCGTCGTGGCGTGGGAAGTGGCGGGTCGGCGGATCGACGTCTCGGGCGTTCCCCGGGGCTGGCGGTCGGCGTTCGGGGCGGCCTTCCGCGCGGAGGGGCTGCGAACCCTGGTGCTGCTCGGCGTGGTCCCAGTCCTCGTCTACGTCGCCACCTACGTCGGGGTCGCGGATGGATCACTCATCGCGGTGCCCTGGCGCGAGGGGAGCTGGTTCTACGACGTCGCCCACCACCAGCTGGCGATGGCCCGCTTCCATGTCGGGCTCGAGGGCCAGCACCCGTACGAGTCGCCCTCGTGGTCCTGGTTCCTGCTGAAGCGCCCGGTCGCGTTCTGGTTCGAGGAGAGCTCGACATACCAGCACATCCTCTCGATCGGGAGCCCGCTGGCGTGGTGGCCGTCGCTCGCGGTCTTCGGCTGGCTGGGGGTCAGTTGGCTGCGGGGCAACCGGAGCCTGGGCACATCGGTCATCCTCGTCGGCGCCCTGTCGGCGTACCTGCCTTGGCTGGTGCTCGGGTTCGCCCGGAGCCAGATCTTCTTGTGGTACGTGCTCCCCGCACTCCCATTCCTGTACGCCGCCGTAGGTGTGGCCCTGGTCAGGTGGCGGGGCTGGGCACGCGGCGTCCTGGTCGTGGGTCTGGTGGCGGCGCTGGCCGCGTTCGTCTTCTTCTGGCCGATAGCCACCGCGTCGCCCCTGGCGCCGGATGACTGGCGCCTGCGGATGTGGTTCACCGACTGCGAGCGACCCGGAGCGCCGACCCTGGTGCTCCCGGACGACACGATCAACACCGGTCCGCCGCCCGACGGGTGGTGCTGGATCTAGCCTCCGGTGAGCTGTTCGAGGAGCTGCTGGAGAAACTCGCTGCGGTCGACGTTCGCGACGTGGGTGAAGTACTCGTCCTGGAGCTTGTAGACGACGATGAGCGTCCCGATCAGCCACCGATGGCGGAACAGGACGGCGAAGCCTCGGTCCTGCCAGTCGGGCTGGTGGCGCACCACCCGTTGCCACGCGAGCAGCGACGCGGCCACCAGGAACAGTGGCTCGAGGAAGTTCGGGAACAGGGCGAGGAACAGCTCCTCCTCGGTCACCAGGAACGCGATCTGGCCGATCGAGCGGAAGACGAACAGCCCGAGGATCAGCCGCCTGATTGGCCACTGAGACCGATACGCGACGACGACCATCGCCACGTAGGTCACCCAATCGGTGATCTTGTCGATCGGCTGGTAGATCTCGTTCGGCAGGCCGAGCGGAATCAGAAGGTCGCCGTCGATGCCGTCGAGGGCGAAATTGGCCCAGCCAGCCGCAAACGGGAAGCGAATGATGAGCAGCGGGAGCAGGAACTTCAGCGCAACGATCAGCACGATCGCCGCCGTTTCGAGCGGACTGCTACGCATCTCGCGCCACGGCGCCAGTGTGACTCCTGGCAACGGGTTTGGCGTGCCCGAGAGGACTCGAACCTCCGACCTTCAGGTCCGCAACCTGACGCTCTATCCGCTGAGCTACGGGCACCGGGGCGCTCTGGCGGAGAGGGAGGGATTCGAACCCTCGGAAGAGGAAATCCCCTTCAACGGTTTAGCAAACCGCCGCACTAGGCCACTATGCGACCTCTCCGGAAGCGGCGCCGATGATAGCATCTGCCCCTCTGGAACCGGCCCTCCCCGGCTGGCCTGACACGCCCCGCAGACGGCCGCCGGAAAGTGCCTCCGAACGAGAAACCGACCTGTGACGCGCCTACTCATCATCGGCTCACCCGTGCACCCTGGACCGGCAGAAGCGGTCCAGCGGGCCGCGCTGGAGGCTGCCGGTCGGGCAGTCGAGATCGAGCGCTGGGAGCGTCGCGCCCACCAGCTGAGCGAGGCGCTCGGCGAGCTGGTCAACCCAGACGTGGTCGGGGCCATGATCGGCTCGCCGCACAAGGAGAAGGCCGCCTCGCTCATCGGTCTGTTGGCCGACGAAGCACGGGCCAGCGGCGCGGTCAACGCCGTCGTCAACCGCGACGGCCGCCTGTACGGGTACAACACCGATGTGGCCGGCGTGCGCGCCGGCCTCGAATCGGTCCTTCCCGAGAGCGCATCTCGGTGGCCGGCCCAGGCACTGGTGCTGGGAGCTGGTGGTGGGGCACGGGCGGTGATCTCGGTCCTGCTGGAGGCCGGGGTGGGGCGGATCGCGGTGTTCAACCGCCACCTGCATCGGGCCGAGGCGGTGGTCGCGCATTTTGACCGCGCTGCGCGCCAGACCGACCTGCGGGCTCTGCCGTGGCACGAGACGATCATCGAGGCCGAGCTGGCGAAGGCCCGGCTGGTGGTCAACGCTTCGGGGATCGGTGCCGAGAGCGACGAGAGCCCGATCCCGGCCGAGCTGCTGGCCGATGACCTGTTCGTCCTCGACCTCGTCCTCAACCGGGCCGAGACGCCGCTCATGCGGGAGGCCGCGGCCCGAGGTGGGACCGTGGCGAATGGCCAGGGCTCGTTCCTCGTGGCGCAGGCCGCGGCGTTCACCCTGTGGACCGGGGAGGAGGCACCGACCGACGTCATGCGCACGGCGCTGGCCGCGCATCTCGGGCTCCCCGAGGAGGGGCTCGCCGTCGTCGGCGACTGAGCCGCGGGCCGGCGGACCGTGATGTTCTATACCTCGGGCTGGGTCCACGTGATCTGTGGCTGCATGTTCTGCGGCAAGACCGACGAGATGCTCCGCCTGCTCCGCCGCTTCGCGATCGCCGGGCGCCAGGTGATCCTCGTCAAGCCACGGGTCGACACCCGGACCGCCGAGGAGTCGGTCGTCTCGCGTTCGGGTGCCCAGCATCGCGCCGTGACGGTGGATAGCGCGGCCGACATCGAGGGCGTGGTGGGGATGGCTGATATCGTCGCGATCGAGGAAGGTCAGTTCTGGGATGCCGAACTGCCGGCAGTCGTCGAGCGCCTGGCGGACACGGGCAAGCAGGTGCTCGTCACCGGGCTGGACCAGGACTACCGGGGAGAGCCGTTCGGACCGATGCCGGCGCTCATGGCGTTGGCGGACCAGGTCACCAAGCTAACTGCCATCTGCATGGTCTGCGGCGAGCCCGCTACCCGGACCCAACGCCTGATCGATGGTCAGCCGGCGCCGGTCGACTCCCCACTGATCATGGTCGGCGGCATGGGCGATGAGAAATACGAGGCCCGGTGCCGCCTCCACCACGAAGTCCCCGCGATGCCCGGGTAAAACAGCGGTGCGCAGCGGCACCCTTAACGGGGGAGGACGGTTGCCGTCCGATCGACGCCCGTCGTAGGCTGCGGGGGAGGAGGACACCTTGCCCCTGCGCAGACGGATCGCTCCGACGGCGATTGCCATCTCGGCCGCCGTGCTGCTCGGCGCCTCGGCGGCGTGGGCGGTTCCACCGGACCCGTTCACCGATCCAATCCGCATCGGCTTCGAGGCAGGCGACGATTGGGAACCCTCCATCGCCGCTGACTCGTCCGGGAACATCTATGCCTTGTGGACTCACTATGTAGGGTTCGAGGGCAGCGATACCGGCGAGGTCGACCCCTCCTGCCCCGAATGCCCGAGTCCGCACATGGTCATTCAGATCTCGAATGACAATGGCGCCACCTGGGGTGAACCACATGCCCTCGCCCCGTCCGAGGAGCGGCAGGACGATCCGCAGATCGTCGTCGATCCGGTAACGCAGGCGGTCTACGCCGCCTATATGGAGGGCGACAAGTCGAGCATGTTCGTCGCCCGTTCCGACGACTTCGGTGAGACCTTCGAGCCGGTCCTGGTGGAAGAGATCGAGCGGGGCCTCGACAAGATTGCGCTCGCCGCCCGAGACGACCACGTCTACCTCGTCTATCACAGCCAGCAGAAGATCTTCGCCTCGTTCTCCCACGATGGCGGGGAAACCTGGCAGGTCGTCCAGCCGGTCCACAATACGAACAGCAAGCTCGGCGTCTCCCTGCCGTCCGGCGCGGCCATCGACTCCAGCGGGAACGCCTACTTCGCGTGGAACGGTGCGAATCGACCGGGGCAGGCGAAGGGGACGGTCAACCTGTTCGTGACCACGACGACCGATGCCGGCGCAACGTGGGTGACATCCGTCGTCGACCAGTCAGAGGCGTCACCGCTGTGCGCGTGCGGCGGATGGGCGTATTGGGGTTCGCAGATGGCGATTGGCGTCGACGATAAGGATCGGGTCTACGTGCTGTGGAATGCGAACGAGGTCAGGAACGACCCACACCGGATGTACTTCGCGGTCTCAACCGATGGCGCAGGCACCTGGAGTGTCGCGGTCGATGTCTCGGAGGCCGAGAGCGGCGCGAACAACCTCTTCCCGGCGCTGGTCGCCACTGGTGATGGCGACGTTCGCGTAGCGTGGCAGGACGATCGGAACGGCCTGGACGACGGTGGCGAAGATCCAGCGGCACGGTGGAACACCTACTACCGCAGCTCGACCGACGCAGGGGCAACATGGTCGGACGAGTGGCAGCTTTCAGCCTTCGTCGCTGGTTATCCGTACAAGTTCGCAACGCCGGGGGACGGTTATCTCCAGCCCTACGGCGACTACTTCGAGCTCGACATCGACTCCGCGGGCCGGACCGTCGCACTGTGGGGCGAAGGCAACAGCTACATTGGTCCAGGCAACGTCTGGTTCGCCCGCCAGCCCTAGCGCCGCGAGGTACCTGGCGGAGGGGGTGGGATTCGAACCCACGGAAGCTTGCGCTTCAACGGTTTTCAAGACCGCCGCATTCGTCCGCTCTGCCACCCCTCCGATACCGATTATCAGGGGCGAGTCGGTCGCGGGCTAGTGATGGCCGTGGTGGTGCGCGCTGACCAGGGCGTGGCCCTGGCCGCGCGAGAGGAGCCAGCGGTTGACCGGGAACGCGATGAGCCACGCGATCCCCAGCCCGAGGGCGAGCGAGCCCCAGAACAGCGGATCGGCGAGCCCAGCCTCCATCGCGCCGGGGATGAGGAGGATCACTCCGTTGTCCACCGTTTCCATGACGATGATCGACAGCGTGTCGGCCGCCAGTGCGATGCGGAGCGCGCGGCGGAGCGGAACCTCCGCGCGGAGCAGCGAGCGCATGGTCAGGGCGTAGGCAAAGACAAAGGCGAGAACGACCGCAAGGCCGATGGAGCCAACCGTATCCCACCCCCACCAGGTGGCGAGCACCAGGCCGACGATCTCCCCCGCGGCGCAACCGGTCAGGCAGTGATTAGTGGCCGAGACGGCGAGCCGGTTGAGCGATGGGGCTGCGGCGCCGGCGGTCACGAGATGGCGTCCGCTCCGAAATGGGGGCGGAGAGCCTCCGGGATGCGAATCCTTCCGTCTGGCTCGAGATGGGTCTCGAGCAGGGCAGCCACGGTCCGGGCCAGGGCGACACCCGAGCCGTTCAGGGTGTGGACCAGCTCGGGCTTGGCGTCCGGAGCGGATCGGTATCTGACGTTCATCCGCCGGGCCTGGAAATCGGTGTAGTTCGAGCACGAGCTGATCTCCAGCCAGCGCCCGACTCCCGGTGCCCAACCCTCAATGTCGTAGCCGCGGGCCTGGGAGAAGCCGACGTCCCCGGTGCAGCGCTCGACCGTTCGGTACGGGAGCTCGAGGGCCTGGAGGACGGCCTCTGCGTCTGCGGTCAGGGTCTCGAGCTCCGCATCCGACGTCTCAGGGCTGACGAACTTCACGAGCTCGACCTTGTCGAACTGGTGGACGCGGAGCAGGCCGCGGGTGTCCTTGCCGGCAGCGCCGGCTTCACGCCGGAAGCACGGGGTATAGGCGGAGTAACGGATCGGTAAGGCGCCCGCTGGCAGGATCTCGTCGCGGTGGATGTTCGTCACCGGGATCTCCGCCGTGGGGGCAAGGTACAGGCCGTCGTTCTCGACGACGTACATCTGCCCTTCCTTATCCGGCAGCTGCCCGGTACCCCGGGCCGAGTCGGCATTGACGAGGACCGGCGGCCAGACCTCGGTGTAGCCGCGCTGGGTCGCCATGTCCAGGAACAGACCGATGAGCGCGCGCTGCAGGCGCGCGCCGGCACCGGTGTACAGGACGAAGCCGGAGCCACTGATCTTCGCCCCGCGCTCGAGGTCGAACAGGCCGAGCCGCGCGCCGATCTCCCAGTGGGGCGAACGCTCACCGGCGGGGAGCGGCGCGCCCCAGGAGCGGACTATGGGGTTGTCCTCCGGGCCGGCGCCATCGGGGACCTCGTCGCGGGGCGGGTTCGGGACGAGCAGCAGGTCGGCCTTGATGGCGGCTTCCACGTCGGCAAGCTGCGCGTCGAGCGTGTCAATCCGATCGCCGAGCGCCGCGAGGGACAACTTCCGTGCCTCGGCTTCCTCAGCGTTCCCGGCGCGCAACAGCTCCCCGACGGCCTTCGAGCCCTCGTTGCGCTCGTGCTTGGCTGCGTCCGCGTCCGCGAGGAGGGCTCGCCGACGGCTGTCCGCCTCCAGCAGGCGATCGATGACCGCCGGGCCCTCGCCCTTGCGGGCGATGGCCTGCCTGATGCGATCGGGGTCGTCGCGGATGGCCTGGATCGAGATCACGCCCGTCGTCTCGTCACGCTTCTCCTGCCGCACGGAGCCGTTCGATCACGAACGAGCGGTCCAGCGACGCGAGCAGCCAGCCGGCTCTCGGTCCGGATGACCGCCCAAGGAACGCAGCGTACAGGGCGGCGAAGCCCGCCCCCGCCCCGATGCCGCGCTCCTTCGCCGTGCTGAACACGCCCGCTTGGAGTGCCTCCCCTGCCCATTCGGTTGCCGCCAGCCCGTCCAGGACGCCGGCCAACGCGGCGAGGAATGCCCGCTGCTCCGAACTCAGGTCCCGCGCGACATCGGGGACCGAGTCACGGTGGACCTCGATCCGTGCCTCGGGCGGCGCGTAGGCGTCGAGCCAGGCACGGACCGCACGGGTCCGGGTGTCCAGGATCGCAAGCTCCCGTTCGGTCAGCTCCTCGCCCTTTTCGGCTGCGGCGCGGTCAGGCAGGTCGACGTCCGGCAGCTGAGCAAGCAGGGCGAGGTGGGCGAACGCGGGCCGGAAGGCGGCGGCCTCCTCAGCAACGTCGGCGCCAGGGTCGACCAGGGAGGCGGCGAAGATCCGCTCGGCATCGGCCGGGAGCTCGCCGCGGAGGGGGCGACCGGCCGTCGCCGCCGCCAGGCGATCGAACTCATCGACCTGGCGTGGGATGGCATCGGTCTGGTCCGGGTCGAAGTCGAACGCCACGTTGGGGCGGTGACGGACGAACAGCAGCCGCAGCTCGTCGGGCGGGATGACGCGCGCGATCTCGTGCGCGGGCACACCCCGACCGCGAGAGGTGCTCATCTTGCGGCCGCCAACGTTGATGAACTCGTGCGGGATATTCAGGGGTGGCTCGCGGCCAAAGACCTGTCGCGCAATGGCATCAGAGCGGTCACGTGATCCGCCGGCGGTCGCCAGGTCCTTGCCGCACCCTTCGATCGTGATCCCGAAGAGGGACCATTTCGCCGCCCAGTCGACGTTGAATGGCAGCTTGGCGGCTCCGCCGAACGGCGACGTCCGACCGGATGTCCCGCAGCCGGTGGCCCAGGTCACGAGGTCCGGTCGGCACTCGAACGCGACCGTCTCCCCGTCCCAGTCGGTGGCGATCGTCGTGCCGACTCGACCGCAGGTGGAGCAGATCACCGACAGCGGCAGCCAGCCCGCCTCCTTGTCGACGTGGCTCACCTCGCGATAGATGGTCCGGATCGTCTCGCCGCCGTCCAGCGCGGCGCGGATGAATCGGTCCATGTCGCCGGCGGCATAGACCTCGCTCATCCAGTAGATCTCCGGGTGGATGCCGAGCAGCTCGAACGTGCCGAGGAACAGCTCGCCGACGAAGTGGCGGGCGTAGCTCGGGGCGTCCGATCCGGGCGGCGCCGGGACGTGGGCCAGCGGCACGCCCATGTATCGGTCCACCGCGTCGGGGGTCAGGAGGGCCTGGGAGTCCATCGGGTCGAGGTCGTCGACGCCGTAGCGGAAGGTTGCCTGGTGGCCGGCACGGCGGAGCGCGCGGTGGATCTCGTCATGGATGACTGGGCCGCGCAGGCTCCCGACGTGGACCGTTCCCGACGGGGTCTTCGAGTCGTTGATGACGTGGGTCGGACCGGACCCCGACGCCTCGGCCAGCTCAGCCGCTCTGGCCGCGATCTCGTCGGCCCAGAACACGGCGGCGTGCGCTATCTGATGCTGACCAGCGTGTAGGTCACCGGACCGGCCGGGGCATTGACGGTGACCTCCTCCCCCTTCTTGTGGCCCATCAGCGCCGATCCGACCGGGGACTCGTTGCTGATCCGACCCTCGCGGGGTGCGGCCTCGGCCGAGCCCACGATCGTGAACGTCTCCTTGCCGTCCGGTCCGGCGATGACGACCGTCGAACCGATCCGGACCTTGTCCCCCCCATTCGGATGCTCGATGACCTCCGCGTTCTTCAGCTGCGCCTCGATGGTCGCGATCCGCCCTTCCAGGAACGACTGTTCCTGCTTGGCGTCCTCGTACTCGGCGTTCTCGGTGATGTCACCGTCCAGCTTGGCGTCGTGAATGCGCTGCGCGACCCGCGGCCGCTCCTCGGTGATGAGGTGCCGCAGCTCGGCGTTCAGGCGCTCCACGCCTTCGGGGGTCAGGTACACGGGCTTGTTGTTCATGGACTCTCGTTGCGTCCCCGATAACAAAAAAGCCCCAGCTCCCGCGGCCCGGGATGCTGGCTCTGGTGCTGGCGTCGGCGGATTGTAGGCTCGGGGTGGGTCAGTGTCAAAAACAGACCGAGGCTCGGCGGAGCGGTCAGTGGCCGACGGCGAGGAGGACGACCACCAGCGCGGCGAGCAGGATGCGCTCGAGGGAGAAGACCGCCATCGAGCGCGTGCGGAGCCAGCTGAGCAGGAAGCCGATGGCGAGCGCCCCGGAGATGGCCGCCGCCGCGAAACCGGCGGCGATGGCCACCCACTCGGTCGAGGTGTGGCTGGCGGTGAGGAGATGGCGCGAGCCGTAGATTCCGGCCCCCAGGGTGATCGGCGTGGCGAGCAGGAAGCTGAAGCGAGCCGCCGTCTCGCGGGTCAGCCCGAACGCCAGTCCGGTCGACATCGTCGCCCCCGAGCGACTGATGCCCGGCAGCAGGGCCGCGGCCTGCGACAGGCCGATGGTCAGCGCCCGCCCGGCCCCAACGTGGTCGAGGTCCCGCTGCCGCTTCCCGTACCGGTCCGCAACGAAGAGGACCGCCGCGCCGATGACGAGAAAGCAGCAGATCGCCAGCCGGGACAGGTCATCGTCGCCGTGGAACGCCGCCTCGATCGCATCCTCGAGGGCGAAGCCGATCAGCGCCGCCGGGATCGAGGCCAGGACGAGGAGCCAGCCCAGCCGCCGGTCCCGGTCCTCGCCAATCCGGCGCTCCACGACTGACCGCCACATGGCGCCCAGCATCCGCAGCCAGTCCCGCCCGACGTGGTACAGCAGGGCGAGCAGCGTCCCGAGGTGCAGGAAGACGTTGAACGAGAGGCTGCCGATCAGCCCGTCCTGCTCCCAGCCGAGGATCCAGGGGGTGAGCTCCAGGTGCGCGGACGAGCTGACCGGGATGAACTCGGTTAGCCCCTGGATCAGACCGATGATGATGGCCTGGAAGATCAGGTCCACCGGGCCGCTCCGCGACTACCGGATGAACAGCGGCGCGAGGACGAGAGTGATGGTGGCCAGCAGCTTGACCAGGACATGGAGTGACGGTCCTGCCGTGTCTTTGAACGGGTCGCCGACCGTGTCGCCGACGACCGCCGCGGCATGGGCGGGTGTCTTCTTCCCGATCACGTTTCCGTCGTCATCGAGCAGGTGGCCGGACTCGATGTACTTCTTGGCGTTGTCCCAGGCCCCACCGCCGTTGTTCAGGACGGTGGCCAGCAGGACGCCAGAGATGGTGCCGACCATCAGGAAGCCGGCGATCGCCTGGTGGCCGAGCAGGAGCCCGACCAGGATCGGCGTGGCCACGGCCACCATTCCGGGCAGGATCATCTGGCGCAGGGCGGCAGCGGTGGTGATGTCCACCACGCGCGCGTAGTCGGGGCGCTGGGTGTAGTCCATGATCCCCGGCATCTCTCGGAACTGGCGCCGGACCTCGACGATGATCGACTGGGCGGTAGTTCCCACGGCCCGGATCGCCAGCGAGCTGAAGAAGTACACCAGCATCGCGCCGATCAGGGCGGCGATGAACACGCTGACGTTGGCCAGGTCGACCGATTCCATCGGCGGGCGGCCCTGCCGGGTGAAGATGAGGTTCACCTTGTCGATGTACGCGCTGAACAGCAGGAACGCGGCCAGGCTGGCGCTCGCGATCGCATACCCCTTGGTCAGGGCCTTGGTCGTGTTGCCAACCGCGTCCAGCCGGTCGGTGATCTCGCGGGCACCGCCCTCGGCCTTCGCGAACTCGGCGATCCCACCGGCGTTGTCGGTGATCGGGCCGAAGGTGTCCATGGCCAGGATGTAGGCGGTGGTCATCAGCATGCCCATGGTCGCCACCGCGGTGCCGAAGATGCCGCCCACGTCGTGGCCGGCCTCGTTGACGAGTCCGGTCTGGGAACCGAGCCAGTGGCTGGCGAAGAGCGCGATACCGATGGTGATGGCGGTGACCGCCGTCGTCTCGAAGCCCACGGCGGTGCCGCTGATGATGTTGGTCGCCGGGCCGGTCTTGCTGGCCTCGGCGATCTCGCGCACCGGACGCCAGGCGCCCGAGGTGTAGTACTGGGTGATGTAGACGAACGCGACGCTGGTTGCCAGCCCGACGACGCCGGCGAAGAAGAACCAGACCCAGACCGGGATCCCGTACGCGCCGGGCTCGCCGCCGGTATCCATCATCACGTAGGTAACGAAGGCCAGGGCGCCGACCGAGAGGATGGTGGTGACCCAGTAGCCCTTGTTGAGCATGCTCATCGGGTCGTCCGTCTCGCGGCCGCGGACGAAGAAGATGGCCACGATGGTGGCCAGCAGGCCGAAGGCACGGACCACGAGGGGGAAGAAGATCCACGCCTCGGGGTTCGGCCAGCCGGCCGCGAGGGCAATCGCGTAGACGCCGACCCCCAGGATCATGGCGCCGATGTTCTCGGCGGCAGTGGACTCGAAGAGGTCCGCGCCACGGCCGGCGCAGTCGCCCACGTTGTCGCCGACGAGGTCCGCGATGACACCCGCGTTCCGGGGGTCGTCCTCCGGAATGCCGGCCTCGACCTTGCCGACCAGATCCGACCCGACGTCGGCGGCCTTGGTGTAGATGCCGCCGCCGAGCTGCGCGAAGAGGGCCACGAAGCTGGCCCCGAACCCGAAGCCCACGATCAGGAAGGGGGCGACCGCCGGGTTCGTGAATCCGCCGTAGGCGACGAAGATGCCCCACACCCCGAGCAGGGACAGGGCGACGACGAGGAACCCGGACACGGCACCGCCCCGCATCGCGACCTGGACCGCCTCCACCAGGCTGTGGCGCGCGGCAGCTGCCGTGCGCAGGTTCGATTTGACGGAGATGTACATCCCGATCACGCCGGAGGCCATGGAGCACAGCGCGCCGACGAAGAACGCCACGGCGGTCATGACTCCCAGCTGGATGCCGAAGACGTCGGTGTCGGCCACTTCCGCGGTCTCGACCAGGCCGATGACGACGCCGATGATCAGGGCACCCAGCACGGCCAGCACGAGGATGGTCGTGTACTGGCGTCGGATGAACGCCACCGCTCCCTCGAGGATGGTCCCGGCCAC
>DASTEQ010000031.1:0-5734 GCA_035709505.1 Candidatus Limnocylindria bacterium | reverse complement strand
GACCCCGACCTTGAAGCGGCAGTTCCGCACCCGGGACTGCGCCAGGCCATGCGAGGTGGCCTCGATCACCACGCAGTCGTTCCCGGCCTCCACCATATCGGTCAGGAGGGCCTGCAGCTCGAGCGCCTCGGGAGTCGTCGTCCGGCTGGTCGAGGCGGACTGCACGTCCCCGACCCGCGTGTCGACCGTCCCCACCAGCCCCGGGCGGCGACCGGCCGCGAGCAGGATGGCAAGGGCCAGGAACGCGGTCGTCGACTTGCCATCGGTTCCGGTGACGCCGTAGGCCCGCAGCTGCTCGGAGGGCCGGCCGAACCACGCGTCGGCCGCGTCGGCCACCGCATGGCGGGCATTGGCCACGATGAGCTGAGGTACCGAGATGTCTGGCGTCTCCCGCTCGGCGATCACCGCCAGGGCGCCGCGCTCGACCGCGTCCGGGACGAACGCCCAGCCGTCGTGCACCTGGCCCGGGATGGCGAAGAATGCCGCGCCATCCGTGACCTCGTCACTGTGCGTCGTGAGGGCGGTCACCTCACCGGTGGGGATGCCGATGACGCGCTCGGGCACGATCGCGTCGGCGAGCGCACCAAGCCCCATCGATCGCTCGGTCACGGCACGTCACTTCGGGTCTTGCGCCGCAGACGGGCGGCGGCTGAACGGAGGCGGTAGGCGAGGGGGTCGATGACGATCTCCCAGCTCCCCGCCCAGGTCACCTCGCGGCCTCCGAAGCCCCTCTTGAACAGCCCGACCCCGTGCCACGGGTGATCGGGCCCCGCATTCGCCGGCGCTATGCCCCACAGATCATGACGGCGAGCGCCACGGGCACGGGCCTCGACCATCATGGCCCATTGGACCGCGTACGAGGCGTACCGCTTGGTCTCGCCCGGCTGTTCACGGCGCGAGCCGGCGAAGAGGTAGAACGACTGCTCCCCCTCGACCACCAGCTGTCCAGTGGCCAGCAGCTCGTCCTCACGCCGGGCCTCGATCAGGCAGGCCCGGCCCGCGGAGGCGAGCGCCTGCCACGCGGTCCAGTACCGCTCCAGCGGTGGCAGGCGAAAGCCGGCGCGCCGCTGTGTCTCGCGCACCAGGCCGTGCAGCCGCTCAATGGCCTCGCGGTCGTCGGCATCGGTCACCACACGGGTGTCCACGCCTTCACGAGTCGCGCGTCGCACGCCGTACCGGGTGTCGGCGTCGAAGCCGGCCAGCAGCTCGTCCTCGCCGTCGAGATCCACGATTCGGGTCTGGCCGACCTGGAGTCGCTCCGCTACCCGGTGCGCGACCGCGTCCAGCAGGGCGGGCTCCGGACCGCCGGTTTCGATCCGCGGCTCGAGCCGGAGTGCCACCGCCCGATCCGCCCTCGCCTCCCCGGCCAGGCCGGTGACGATGGTGCGGACCCGCTCGCCCGCTGAAAGAGCGGCGTAGTCGGTCACCGGGCCGTGCGGGACGTACCAGAAGGTCCGACCCAGGCCGATCGGGCGGACCTGGGCTGCGGCCAGCGCCACCAGCTCCCCGCCTTCCTCGACCACGAACCGACGCTGCGGCTGCCCGTCGAAAGCCGCGACGTCGGCCCAGGCCCAGTCGTGGAGGAAGTCCCCGGACGGGACTCGACCCAGCAGCGCCTGCCACCTGGCCTGGTCATCATCGGTCGCGGGACGAAAGGTCATCGGCGGGCGCCACGGAGCAGGCGCCGGACGGTCTCCAGCTCGGGCGCCCGGAGCACGATCGCCGCAAGCAGGTAGACGACCGCGCCGGCTGCCGCTGGCGCGAGCAGGGTGACGAGCCGGCCGGCAGCGCCGTCGGTCAGGCCCGGGGCAACTGCGCTCACGGCGAGCAGCGTGCCGAACATCGCGACTCCCGCTGCGACCGTCGCGAGGCTGGAGCGGACCATCGACGCGAGCAGGAAGCGACCGTCCAGGGTCCCGAGCCGGCCACGAAGGGCGAAGAGCAGACCGATGACCTCCAGGGTGGCGCTGATCGACAGGGCGAGGGCGAGCCCCTCGACGCCGTACGGGTCCACCAGGATGAACATCAGCACGATGTTCGCGACCACCGCCACCACCGCCCAGACCACCGGGGTCCACGTGTCCTGCATGGCATAGAAGGCACGGGCGAGGACGTGGACCACCACGTGGGCCGGGACGCCGATGGCGAACCAGGCGAGGGCCGAGGCGGTGCGCTCGGCGTCCTCGGCAGCGAACAGGCCGTACTCGAAGAAGACCGATGCGAGTGGCTCGCGGAGGATGATCATCAAGGCGGCCAGCGGCGCAGAAATGAAGAACAGCACCCGGATGGACGCGTTCACCTGGCGGCGGATCTCGGACGCCCGGCCCAGGGCGGCGTCTCGCGACAGGGTGGGAAACAGGGCCACCGCGATCGACACCCCGATGATCCCGACCGGGAGCTGGCTCAGCTGGAACGCATAGGTGAAGGCCGTGATGCTGCCCGCAGCCAGGCCGGACGCCAGCGCGGTGCTGACGATGAGGTTCACCTGGCCCGCAGCGAGCCCGAGGAAGCGGGGGCCCATGAGCACCGACACCCGTCGGACGCCGCGATGGCGCAGGTCGATCCGCGGCCGCCAGGACGGCTCGAGGCGTCGAAGGGCCGGCAGCTGAACGATGAGGTGACCGATGGCGCCGGCGACGACACCGGCGGCCAGGGCCTCGACGCCGAGCGTCGGCGCGACGAAGACCGCCGCCGCGATGATCGCCAGGTTGTAGACGAGTGGCGCCATGGCGGTCGGCCCGAAGGTGCCGTGTGCCTGGAGCAGGCCGCTGACCACCGCGCCGAGGCCAATGAAGACCGGGCTGAGGAGCATGAGCTGGGTGAGCCTGACGGTGAGGGCCGTCGTCTCCGGGTCGAATCCGGGGGCAATGATCGGCACCAGCCAAGGGGCGGCGATGGCCATCAGCGCGCTCAACCCGGCGAGTGCCAGGACCACGAGGTTGATGACGCTGCTGGCGAGGGCCCAGCCCTCCGTTTCCTCGCCGCGAGCCCGGTATCCCGCGTAGACCGGGATCAGCGCCGCGGACAGGGCGCCGGCCACGATGAGCTGGAAGATGGCGTCCGGGATGCGGAAGGCGGCCAGGTAGGCGTCGAGCTCGGAGGTTGCCCCGAACTCGGCCCCGATGACCAGCAGGCGGATCCAGCCCAGGATCCGGCTGACCACGGCCGCCCCGGTCATCACCAGGCTGGCGCGGACCACGACGCCGGCCGTCGCGGCCAGGTCCGGGCGCGGCACGGTCATTTCCGGGTCCGCAGCGCGCGGGCGGTCGATCGCGGGTGGGCAGACCGATACGCCGAACGCAGGGCGGCGTCCGACAGGTGGGTGTAAATCTGCGTCGTTTGAGCGGAGGCGTGGCCGAGCAGCTCCTGGACGGTCCGCAGGTCCGCGCCGCCCTCCAGCAGGTGGGTCGCGAACGAGTGACGGATGGTATGGGGCGAGGCCCGACCGCCGAGATCGGTGGCGTCGACCCACCGGGCAACCACGAGGCGCGCGCCGCGGGCGGTCAGCCGGCCGCCGGCGGCGTTCAGGAACACGGCGGCGGTCCCCGGATGGGTCGAGCCACGCGTGGCCAGGAACGGCCGTCCGGCGCTGAGGTAGGCGCCCAGCGCGGTGGCCGCCGGCCGGCCGAAGATCAGGTCCCGCTCCTTCCGACCCTTCCCCAGCACCCGGAGCCGCCGTCGGCCGAGGTCGACGTCCGGGAGGGACAGGCCGGCGAGCTCGCTGATCCGCATCCCGGTCGCGTACAGCAGCTCGAGGATCGCCGCGTCGCGTCGGTGAAGGGCATCCGCGAGTGGCCGCTCCGCCGGCCGGCGGGCCGGGGACTCGACCAGGCGCTCCGCCTCGTCCACGCTCAGGACCCGGGGCAGCCGGCGCGGCCTGCGCGGGGAGCGGACGCCGACCATCGGATCTGCGGTGATCCACCCCTGGCGGACCGCATGGCGGTAGAAGCTGCGCGCTGCGCTGAGCCGGCCACCCACCGCGGAGGCCGACAGCTCGCGGGCGGCGAGGACCGCCAGCCAGGCGCGGAGGTCCGCTCGATCCGGCGCCTGCCAGTCCGCCCCGCGCGCGGCAAGGAACGTTCCGAGCTCGGCGAGATGGCGTCGGTACTCGACGACCGTCCCCGGCGACGCGTGCCGGGTTTCGAGGTGGGCGATGAATCGGTCGACGGCGGACGCGAACCCGTTCGGGGCGGTCGCCGGATCAGGCACGCGGCGAGGCCCGTCGCCTGGTGCCGCGCCGTGCCGGCCGCCGACGCGACGCGCCCGAGCGGGGCGCGCCGGCGCGCTTTCGGATGAACTTGCAGTCCGGATACCGGTTGCACCCGACAAATGGGCCGAAGCGCCCACGTTTCGCCGCCAGGGTGCCCTGGCCGCATTCGGGACAGGCTTCGCCCACGCCCTCCAGCTCGGCGGCGGCGCCGTCGGCGGTGGCGGGGTCGGGCTCGGGCCGGTGGATGTACTTGCATTCCGGATAGCGGCTGCAGCCGAGGAACGGCCCGAACCGGCTCCGCTTGCCGGTGAGCGTCCCCTCCCCGCATTCGGGGCAGGTCTCGCCGGCGCCCGGAAGGTCGAGGGCAGGGTCCGACTCCCCGGGGAGCGGCATCGTGTGCTTGCACTCGGGGTACCCACTGCAGCCGAGGAACCAGCCATTCTTGCCGAGGCGTTTCAGCATCGGGTGGCCGGAGACCGGACAGATGATGTCGGTCTCCTCGACGTTCTTCGGAATCTCCTCCTTGCCGCGCCGGACGAGCTCCTCGAAGGGCACCCAGAAGTCACGGACCATGGGAACCCATTCGCGGCGACCGCCGGCCACCTCGTCGAGCTGGGTCTCCATCCGGGCCGTGAACTCGGGGTCGACAACGTCAGCGAAATGCCCGGTCAGCATGTCGGTCAGGAGGAAGGCCTCCTCGGTCGGGTGCAGGCGGCGGTCACGAAGCTCAACGTAGCCCCGAGCGCGGATGACCTCCATGGTCGGGGCGTACGTCGAGGGACGGCCGATCCCATGCTCCTCGAGCGCCTTGATCAGCGTGGCCTCGCTGAATCGCGGCGGGGGCTCGGTGAAGTGCTGATCCGAGACGACCTCGACGAGCTCGAGCGTCTCCCCGACCGCCAGCTCCGGGAGCTTCAGCGCCGCGGGATCCTCCTCCTCGTCACGGCCCTCGATGTACACCGCCTGGTAGCCGTCGAAGATCCGCTTCCGCGCCCCGGCATGGAGGACGTACCGGCCAGCCTCGACGTCCACGCCCACCTGGTCGAACAGGGCGGGAGCCATCTGGCTGGCCATCGCCCGCCGCCAGATGAGGTCGTACAGCCGGGCGTGGTCCGTTTTGAGGGCGCCTTCGACCGATTCAGGCGTGCGGGTGAAGCTCGACGGCCTGATCGCCTCGTGGGCCTCCTGCGCGCCCCGCGACCGGGTCCGATGTTGGTTCGGCTGATCGGGAACCGACGGGGCACCATAGCGCGACGCGATCACCTCCCTCGCCTCGGCCACCGCGCCGGCGGCCATCGAGACCGAGTCGGTGCGCATGTAGGTGATCAGGCCGACCTGTCCCTCCGGGAGGGAGATGCCCTCGTACAGGGCCTGCGCGGCCGACATCGTGCGGCGCGCGTTGAAGCCCAGCTTGCGGGACGCCTCCTGCTGGAGCGTGCTGGTGGTGAAGGGTGGAGGCGCGGTCTGGCGCCGTTCGGTTCGAGTGACGTCGCTGACGCGGTAGCTCGCTTCCCGCAGGGCGGC
>DASTEQ010000030.1:0-6497 GCA_035709505.1 Candidatus Limnocylindria bacterium | reverse complement strand
GTCCTCCGGTCGGCAGGTGACGACCCAAACCTCGTCGCACCGCTCGCGCATAGGCGACTCGAGAAGCTTGATCGCCTCAATCGCCGCGACCTCGGTCCCCGCCACCGCGAGCGCCTGTAGCCGGTCGCGGATCCGATCACGGACGGCGGGATGGACGATCGCCTCGAGGTCCGCGAGCGCTGCGCGGTCGCGGAACACAGCGCGGGCCAGCGCCGCGGGGTCCGTCGTGCCGAACCGGGCGAGGATGGCGGCGCGCGCGGTCGGATCCGTCTCCCGGACGTCGCGGGCGATCTCGTCCGCATCGAGAATCGCCACTCCGCGGGCATGGAGCATCGACGCCACCGCGGACTTTCCGCACCCGATGCGCCCGGTCAGGCCGATCACCTTCATGGCGGCGGGCCGATCGGTGCCGGCTGGCATCGGGGGCAGAAGTGGGTGGCCCGGGCGTTGACCACGATTCGCTCGATTGGCCGCCCACACCGGAAGCAGGGCTCGCCGGTCCGCCGATAGACCCGCATCCGCTCGGCGGCCAGTCCCGGCTCGCCGTCGGGGTCGACATAGTCACGGTACGACGCGCCTCCGCCGGCCAGGCCCTCGCGCAGCGCGGCCCGGATCCCGCGGTGCAGGCGGCGGATCTCAGTGGCGGTCAGGGTGTCGGCCCGGCGGAGCGGGTGGAGCCGAGCGCGCCACAGCGCTTCGTCGGCGTAGATGTTCCCGACGCCCGCCACGAACGACTGGTCGAGGAGCAGCGTCTTCAGCCGGGCGCTCCGGCGGCGGAGCCGCTGCCCCAGGCGCGCCGCGGAGAACGACGGGGCGAGGGGCTCCGGTCCATGGCGCGCGAACACGTCCGCCACGCGCCGCCGACCCCGCCCCGGGTAAAGCCCGATGCGCCCGAACTTCCGGGCGTCACGAAACCGGAGCTGGCGGCCGTCGGCCAGGTCGAACACGACCCGGGCGTGCGGGTCCGGCGCGGCTCCCGGCGCGGTCACGATCAGCGCGCCCGTCATCCGCAGGGCGACGGTCAGCACCCGTCCGTCGTCGAGGTACACGACCACGGACTTCGCTCGCCGCCCGACCCGGTCGACGACCCCGCCACTCACCTCCAAGGCGAACCGCTCCGGCGGCTGCGGGTAGGCGATCGTCCGCGGCCACAGGACCTCCGCGGCGCGAATCTCGGCGCCGGGGAGCCGCGCCTGCAGCCGTCGCGCGACGGTTTCGACCTCGGGCAGCTCAGGCATGGGATTCGTCAGGCATGGACCGCCTCAGGCATCGGCCAGGACGAGGACCGGTTCCTCCTCGACGACCTCGGTCGGATCGACCTTGACCACCCGATACCCGCCGCCATCGGCCGGCAGGAGGCGATCCATCCGGTCCCAGTCGGTCCCGACCTTGAGGTCGACGGTGAGCGGAACGTCAAGCGGCAGCGCGGCCTCCATGGTGGTCGCGGCCAGTGCGGCGAGCTCGTCCCGCTCGTCGGCATCGGTCTCGAACACGAGCTCGTCGTGGACCTGGAGCAGCATCCGCGACGTCAGGCCCCGCTCGCGCATCGCCGCGTCGAGGCGGACCATCGCCAGCTTGATGCCGTCGGCCGCCGTGCCCTGGATCGGCATGTTGATCGCCATCCGCTCCCCGGCCGCGCGGAGCGCGCTGTTGCGGGCCGTCAGCTCCGGCAGATAGCGTCGGCGCCCGAGCAGCGTCGTGACGTACCCCTGGTCGCGGGCGAGGATCCGGATCTCCACGGTGTAGCGGCGGATGCCCTCGTACGCGGCGAAATAGTCGTTGATGAACTGGCGGGCGGTCTCGCGGTCGATGTGCAGCCGCTCGGCGAGTCCAAAGTCACTCATTCCGTAGGCCACGCCGAAGTTCACCATCTTGGCCATCGACCGCTGCTCGGCGGTCACCGCCTCCGGCGCGATCCCCAGCACGCGGGCCGCCGTCGATCGGTGGATGTCCTCGCCGGCCGCGAACGCCGCCTTCAGGCCGGCATCGCCCGAGACGTGGGCAAGGATCCGCAGCTCGACCTGGGAGTAGTCCGCCGCGAGCAGCAGCTTCCCGGGCGGGGCGACGAAGACGCTCCGGATCCGTCGCCCGAGAGCGGTCCGGATCGGGATGTTCTGGAGGTTCGGATCCGTGCTCGACAGCCGCCCGGTCGCCGCCACCGCCTGTGAGTAGGTCGTATGCAGGCGTCCGTCCACGTCCACCAGGCCCGGCAGCGCGTCCGCGTAGGTCGACTTCAGCTTCGCGAGCTGGCGATGCTCCAGGATCATCTCGACCACGGGGTGCTGCGCCTTCAGCTCCTCGAGCACCGATGCGTCGGTCGAGCGAGCAGTCTTCGTCCGCTTGGTCGACGGCAGGCCAAGCTCGTCGAACAGCACCAGCTCGAGCTGCCGGGGTGAACCGATGTTGAATTCGTGGCCCACCGATTCGAAGATCCGCGCCTCCAGTCCGGCGAGCTGCTCGGCGAACTGCTCGGACATCGCCCGCAGTGCGTCGCGGTCGATGAGCACGCCCGCGACTTCCATCCGGGCCAGGACCGGCAGGAGCGGCATCTCGATCTCCCGGAACAGGCCGCCGAGGCCGATCTCGTCGAGCTCCGTGAGCAGCGCCGGCGTGGCCAGCAGTGCGGCAAGGGCCTCGGCCGCGGCCCGCCGGGCGACAACGGGCTCCTCCGTCCCCGATTCGGGCGTGACCGCCCGATCCGGGAGCGTCGCCTCGAAGCGGTGCGCCGCAAGGTCGTCGATCGACTGGGCCCGCAGGGCGGGATTCAGGAGGTAGCTCGCCACCAGCGAGTCGCGGTTCTCCCCAGCCACCGCGAGCCCGCGTTGGAGCAGCTTGGTGTGGAGTGGCTTCAGGTCGTGACCGATGAGCGGCCGATCGTCGCGGAAGAACCAGCGCGGCAGCGGATCGTCCCCGCCGGCGCGCAGGTACCAGCTCGTGCCATCAATGCCGGCCAAAGCCACGCCGAGGAGCGGGCGCTCGACGAGCCGGCCACTCCCCGCCGCCCAGCCGATACCGACATCGTCGCCGTGCGCCGCGAGCCAGGCATCGAGCTCGAGGCGGTCGGCGTCGTCGACCACGACGCGCGGATCGACGTGCTCGATGGCACCCTTCGGATCCGACTTCGGGTCCGGGAGGCCGGCCGCGCTCCGGCGCCGCTCGTGAACGACGGGGGTCGCGCCGCTCTCCGCCACCTGGGTCGGTGGCCGCGCCCCGCCGAGCAGGTCGAGCGTCAGCTGGAGGCCACTGCCGCCACCGTCATCGTCGTCCGGCGTCGACGGACCGCCAATCGTGGGCGGCAGGCGGTCGATGAGTGAGCGGAACTCGAGCTCGCGGAACCGTTGGGCGAGCGCCCGCCGGTCGTAGCGACCCGTGCGCGCGGCGTCCAGGTCGAGGGTCAGCGGGAGGTCGGTGACGATCCGACCGACCTCACGCGAGGTGAATGCGTCGTCCCGGTGCTCCGCCAGGCGCTCGCGGAGCTTGCCCTTCACCTCGTCCAGCCGCTCGTAGATGGCGTCGAGGGTGCCGAACTCCTGGAGCAGGGCGATTGCGGTCTTTTCGCCGACGCCTGGGACCCCCGGCAGGTTGTCCGAGGTATCGCCCTTGAGCGCCTTGTAGTCGAGCATCTGGTCCGGCCGAAGACCGTACCGCTCCATGACCCGGGCCGGGTCGTACACAACCGTGGAGGCCACTCCCATCCGGGTGGTCAGCAGCCGCACGTGGTCGTTCACCAGCTGCAGCCCGTCGAGGTCTCCGGAGACCATGACCGTGTCGACGCCGGCCGCCGTCGCATGCTGGACGAGCGTGCCGATCACGTCGTCCGCCTCGTAGCCCTCGACCTCGACGATCGGCATGCCCATTCCGGTCACCACCTCGCGCACGATCGGGAACTGGCTGCGCAGGTCGTCGGGCATCGACGGCCGGCCGGCCTTGTAGTCGGGGTAGGCGACGAACCGGAAGTTCGGCCGGCCGAGGTCGAAGGTGACGATCGCGTAGTCGGGCTTCAGGTCGGCCATGCCGCGCAGGACGATCTGGAGGAAGCCGAAGGCAGCGTTGACCAGCGTTCCGTCCGAGGTCGTCAGTGGCGGAAGGGCGAAGTAGCCGCGGTAGACGAGGCTCGGACCGTCGATGAGCATCAGGATCGGACGACGATCCGGCATGACTGGAGTCTAGACCCCGGCGACCGGTGAGCGGCCGCTGAGCGGTCGGCAGGCGGCCGCTAGAATCCGTGGATGCCCAGCGGGACCGTGCGCGACCCCTACGCCGTGCTCGGCGTCCCCCGCGAGGCCTCGACGAAGCAGGTCGCGGCGGCCCATCGTCGGCTCGCGAAGTCGTACCACCCCGACCTCCACGACGGCGGCCCCGAGGCCGCGGCGCGGATGCGTGAGGTCAACGAGGCGTGGGAGGTACTTTCGTCGCCGCAGCGGCGAGCCGCGTGGGATCTCGAGCACCCATGGAGCGGCACGGCCGCGGCGATGAGCCACTGGCGAGGCGGCCGCCAGCCGATCGAGACCGGCTCATCGGTCCGTGCCCAGGTGTCGACCCCGTGGCGCACCGCGTCGGGCGACCCGCGAAGCGCGCGCCGGGGCCGGCTGCGAGTCGAACCGCGACCGCCGCGGGTCGAAGCGCCGCCGAAGACGTTCCTCGAAACCGGGTGGGCCGCGGTCGTGGTCGGGGCCGTCAGCCTCGCGATTCTCACCGCCGCCATCGTGGCGGGAAAGCTGATCGGGGCTTAGGGATCACGCGCCTCGGCGCGGGGGCGCGGCGGCGCGGAGGAAGAAGGCCAGGACCAGAAGGCCAAGTCCAGCCACGGCCAGCGCGAGCCAGCCAGCCCCGCCAGTGCTCTCCGCGTCCAGGTCCTCGCCGCGGGTCGTCGGCTCCTCTCCGCTTCCCTGGTCATCCTCGCCGGCGACCTCTGGCCCGGCAGGTGTGGGGCCCAGGGCCCCGACGCCCCCGCTGCTGTCGGTCCCGCCGTCAGCCGGTGATTCCAGCAGCGTGGGTGGAGCAGCGCCGTCGTCGGTCGTGACCTCCGGATATTCATCCTGCTGAGCCGGCGCTGCCGCGGGCATGAAGTTGAACAATCGCTGCGCGTCGGCGGGTCCGAGGGCCCCGGTGACACCAACGCCCCCGACGAGCAGGAGCACCATGCCGGCCACCGCCACCGGAGCGAACGCCCGGCGGAAGGCGGGGCGCCAGCCGGACAGCGCAGGAGCTGCGACCGGCGGGACGTGCTGCAGCGGCCGCGACGGGGTGAGGTCGGGCAGCTGCGCGAGGGCGATGCGCAAGGCACCCATCTCCTGCACCTGGCGCCCGCACGACGCGCAGCTCGCGACGTGGTCCGTCAGGACACGGTCGGCCTGGGCATCGGCGTCGTTGCCGGCCAGGGCCGCCAGGCGCTCCGGATCGGGATGGGCAGCGTGCATCATGGTCATCGGTCAGACGCCCTCACCCTTCGAAGAGTTCCCGCTCGTCGGCGAGCAGCTCGCGCAGACGGAGACGTCCGCGATGGATCCGCGACTTGACGGTGCCGATCGGCGAATGAATGACCACGGACACCTCGTGGTAATCCATGCCGTACACGTCACACAGGACGACGGCCGTGCGCTGGTCTTCCGGCAGGAGTCGGAGCGCGGCATCCAGCGCGCGATAGAGCTCTGAGCGCGCCGATTCGGTGACCGGGTTCACCCCGAACGGGTCGGGGATGTCGGCCTCGCCCGCCTCCGGATCCGGCAGCGTCGTCGTCGGCCGGCGCTGGGACCGGCGAAGGATGTCGTATGCGGCGTTGGCGGTGATCCGCATCAGCCACGAGCGGAACGCCCCGCCCCGATAGGACCCGAGGTGGTCGTAGGCGTGGATGAAGGCATCCTGCGTCGCGTCCGCTGCGAGGTCACGATCTCCCAGCAGGCGCCAGGCAAGGCCATAACAGGCCCCCTGGTAGTGCTCCATCAGCCGGGCGAACGCCGAGCGGTCGCCGGACACGGCGGCGGCCACGACCGCGGGCTCGTCGGCTAACGGGCCGGTCCGCGTGGCCGGGCGGCTCGGGTCGGGGTCCGACATCGGCTTCCTATAATCACACCCCACTCGGCCGGAGTGGCGGAATCGGCAGACGCGTCGGTCTCAAACACCGATGAGGGCAACCTCGTGTGAGTTCAAATCTCACCTCCGGCACCATATTTGGTAGCAAACTGGGGACAGCCTGGGGGCAGTGGCAGCCGCAGTTGCGGATCCCCGCCGAATCGGTCGCCGGGGTCTGCGCGTTCTACTCCATGGACCCGGATAGCCCGATGGAACTCCTCGCTGCTGCGTCTAACGCCTCGCTGCAAATGGACTATACCGAGGAGATGGCATTCAGACGGGAGGCCGTCGAAGCTCTCAATGCGCTGGCCGATCAGCTTTCGGGGGAGGCGAGGGACGACGTGCTGGTCCTAGCCGAGGCCGTTAGCGATGCGCCGAGCACCCATATAGCCCGCTATGGTTGGACGCCCGCCTTCGATGTCTTC
>DASTEQ010000029.1:0-3457 GCA_035709505.1 Candidatus Limnocylindria bacterium | reverse complement strand
ATGGCCTCCAACTTCCTGGTGACCCTGTACCGGGTCGCGGCCCGGCTGCTGGTCGAGAGCGGAGCGCCACCCGAGGCCCTCGTGCCGCTGATGCGCCGGGTGATCGAGAACGGCTTCCAGCTGACCGGGCCGATCGCCCGTGGTGACTGGACCACGGTCAACGCTCACCTGGCCGCGATCGGCGATCGGGCGCCCGACGTCGAACCGGTGTACCGGGCGCTGGCCGAGGCGACGCGGGCGGTGGCGGCGGAGGACCGGCCCTGATGGACGTCGTACGCGGCGTGGCTGAGCTCCGGACCGCGCTGGCCGTCAAGGCTGGTCACGACGTCGGGCTGGTGCCGACCATGGGCGCCTTCCACGATGGGCACCGATCGCTGTTCGCCGCGGCGCGCGACGAGAACCGCACGGTGGTGGTTTCGCTGTTCGTGAACCCGGCCCAGTTTGGCCCCGCGGAGGACTTCAGCGCGTACCCGCGAGACGAGGCGCGCGATGCGGGCGTGGCGGAGGCGGCAGGGGTCGATGTCCTGTTCATCCCGCCGGCGACGGAGATCTACCCGGCGGGCTTCGACACGTGGGTGGATCCGGGGACACTGGGCGAGACGCTCGAGGGGGCTGCGCGCCCGGGACACTTCCGGGGCGTGGCCACCGTCTGCCTCAAGCTCTTCCACCTCGTCGAGCCACGCCGCGCGTACTTCGGGCGCAAGGATGCCCAACAGGTCGCCGTCATTCGCGCGCTCCTGCGCGACCTCGACCTCGAGCCACGGATCACGCTCCGGGTGATGCCCACCATCCGCGACGCCGACGGGCTCGCCCTGTCCTCGCGCAACGCCTACCTGTCCGCTGCCGAGCGGGAACAGGCACTTGCCCTCCCGCGGGCACTCGACGCGGGACGGGCCGCTCATCGGTCCGGGGGCGACCCGGTGGAGGCCGCCCGAGCGGTTCTCGAGTCCGATCCGCGGCTCGCGGTTGACTACGTCGCCGTGACCGCGTTCGACGGGCCGACCCTGGCCGCGGCGATCCGCGTCGGTCAGACCCGTCTGATAGACAACGTTCTGCTGACCGACGAAGATGCCGATGGAGGTGGACTGACCGATGACGACTGAGAAGCCGACCGACCGATCGCGCTTCACGCTGCCCGAGCTGGCGGCCATGAAGCCGAAGGGCGAGCGGATCGTGATGGTCACCGCCTACGACGCTCCCGGCGCCCGCCTCGCGGATGAGGCCGGAATCGAGCTCATCCTGGTCGGTGACTCGGCGGCGATGGTGGTCCTCGGCCACGACTCGACCGTGCCCGCCACCGTGGACGAGATGATCGTCCTGACCCGGGCCGCTCGGCGGGGGGCGCACCGAGCCCTGCTGGTGGCGGACATGCCGTTTGGCTCCTTCCAGGTCTCCGACGGCGAAGCGGTGTCCAACGCCGTGCGGTTCGTCAAGGAGTCCGACGCGGACGCGGTCAAGCTCGAGGGTGGCGGCCCGTCGTTGTCCCGGGTGCGGGCCATCGTCGGGGCCGGGATCCCGGTCATGGGGCATATCGGCCTGACGCCGCAATCGGCCACCATGCTGGGCGGCTACAAGGCGCAGGGTCGGACAGCGGCCGCCGCGCGTGGCCTGCTGGCCGATGCTCTGGCGCTGCAGGACGCAGGCTGCTTCGCGATCGTCCTCGAGGCGGTTCCTGCCCCGGTCGCCGCCCGCATCAGCCAGGCACTGCGCATCCCGACCATCGGCATCGGTGCCGGACCGGGCTGTGACGGCCAGGTGCTGGTCTGGCACGACTTGCTGGGCCTGACCGAAGGGCGCGCGCCCCGGTTCGTGAAGCGCTATGCCCACATCGCCGAGGACATCCGGACGGCGTTGACAACCTACGCTGCCGAGGTGCGGAGTGGAGCCTTCCCGGCCGAGGAGCACGGTTACGGCATCCCGGACGAGGAGCTCGCCCTCTTCGAGTCCGAACTCGACGCCGGGGTCCTGGTCCACGCGGAGGACGCGCGCGGCTCGGGGAGCGACTGGCTCTAGACCCGCCCCCACTGCTCGACGGTGTAGAGCAACTCGAGGCCGTCGTCCTCGTCCCACTGGGCCCCCACCCGGCGCATCCCGAGCTTGGTCACGAGGTTGATCGACCGCTCGTTGCCCGGCGCGATGCCCGCCCGAAAGCGACGGACGTCGCGATCGGCCGCTGCCCAGTCGAACAGAGCGCGGACCGCCTCGATGGCATACCCCTGTCCTCGGAACTCCGGACGGAGCTCATAGCCGACCTCCGCGAAGCCGCGATCATCGGGCGGGCCGTGGAAGTTGATGAGACCGATCGCCTCCGGCTGGGCCGTCCGGACCGCGATCGGGCGCAGGAGCCATGGCTCGCTCGCCGGGTCGCCCTGGATCTGCCGAAGCCGGGTGCGAAGCAGCCAGTCCCGCTCCTCGATCCACCAAGCGGGGAGCCGGGCGCCGACCTCGGCCTCGACCGAGGCCATGTCCCCGTTCAGCATCCGCTCCAGCCGGCTGGCCGTGAGGAGAGGCAGGAACAGCCGGTCGGAAACGACGACATCGGAGGCGGCGGGATCGGTCACGGTTGGCCGATTCTACGGACGTCCTCGAATGACGCCGTCGCCATTCGCGGGGCGCCCGACGACCTGGTCGACTTCCTGGATGGAAGCGAGGTCGAGGTCGTCGGCGCGGTACCGGCCGGGGGGAGGAGAACCCCCGGCTGACACCGGAGAGATGACCCGGCCGCGGGGGGTCAGGCCGCGGTCGGGTCCGGAACCATGTGGCGTGGGGTCCGTTCTCGAGTTCGAAGGGCGCAGGCCCGGGCGGGAGCCACCGGTCGGCGACCGAGATGGCCGGGATTGGGGCTGGATCCGTGGCCTGCGCTCATGACTGTCGAAAGGATCGCCAGTGCAACGCGAATCGGCTATGGCGTGATCGTCACCGGGGTACGCCCCGGTGCGAAACGGCACCACGGCGAAAACGCGAAATCAGCCGAAGTGGGGTCTGGTGCAGTACTCCGCCGGGACCGGCGTACTCCCAGGCGGCGAGACCGAAACTACCGGCTCCAGGACTGGAGCTCGATGATGTTGCCCTCCGGGTCGGTCAGGTAGCACCAGGTCACCTGCCGACCGTCTGCGGTGGTCAGGGTCACGATCTCGCCGACCGCGCCGCCACCGGCCGCCACGACTGCGGCCCGCGCCGGCCCCACGTCTGGCACCGCGAATGCCACGTGGGCGAGACCGAGCCGATTGGCGGCCGGTGGGAGGCGATCCTCGGATCGGCGGTACTGGTAGATCTCGAGCGTCGGTCCGTCGGGCCCGAGCCCGGGCAGCCGGATGTGTGCTCCGCGCAGGGCCGCCTGCGGGACGCCCGTCCCGCGTTCCAGCTCCGGGCCGGCGTAGTCGCGTTCGGGCGGGACGATCTCGCAGCCAAAGACTCCGGTGTAGAAATCGGCCAATCGGCGCCAGTCAGCGGCAAC
>DASTEQ010000028.1:0-4401 GCA_035709505.1 Candidatus Limnocylindria bacterium | reverse complement strand
GAGAAGCTGTGGGCCGCGATTCTCGTCTCCTCGGCCGTTGGGGTCATGTGCTTCGGATTGGTTCGCCTGGTCGAGCTCGGCGTGGTGCGCGGCGGGGCACAGGAAGACGCGATATGACGGTTGGGGACGCCCAGGCACCGGTCGTTCGCCTGTCCGGCATTGGCAAGTCGTTCAAGGTGGCCGCCAAGCGCGGTCAGCCGGACAGCGGCGAAACGGTGGCCTTGACTGATATCACCCTGGACATCAGGCGCGGCGAGTTCGTCTCACTGATCGGGCCGTCTGGATGCGGCAAGTCGACCCTGCTGCGGCTGATTGGCGACCTCACGCAGCCAACCGCCGGGAAGGTCGAGGTCAACGGCAAGTCCGCCGGCCAGGCGCGTCTCGACCGCGAGTACGGGATGGTGTTCCAGGCCCCGGTCCTGTTCGACTGGCGCACGATCGAAGACAACGTTCGGCTCCCACTCGAGCTGTTCGGCTACGACAAAGCCGCGCAGGCCGAGCGGACGCGGGAGATGCTCGAGCTGGTGCGCCTGACCGATTTCGCCCGGCACCGCCCCTACCAGCTGTCGGGCGGCATGCAGCAGCGGGTGGCCATCGCCCGGGCACTCGCCTTCTCGCCGTCCCTCCTGCTCATGGACGAGCCGTTCGGCGCATTGGATGAGATGACCCGGGAACGGATGAACTCCGAGGTCCTGAGCATCTGGGCTCGCACCGGGATCACCGTCGTCTTCGTCACCCACTCGATCCCGGAGGCCGTCTTCCTGTCCAGCCGGGTCGCGGTCATGAGCGCCCGACCGGGCCGGATCACCCGGGTCGTCGAGGTGGATCTCCCCCGGCCGCGGGGGCTCGACACGCGGGAGAGTCCCGCCTACTTCTCGCACATCACCGATGTCCGCGAGGCGCTGCGCGCGGGGGAGGGCGACGAGGCCGATGTGGCTTCCGTCGAGCGGACGGCGGCTGAGGGCCTGGTCGGCTAGCCATGCAGGCCGCGCGCCGCTACGGTCCCGCCGCGGTCATTCTCGTCGGGGTGTTGGTGGCCTGGGAAGTCCTGGTCCAGGTCAGCGGCGTCGAGGGATTCATCCTGCCCGCCCCGTCCGCCATCTGGACGGCCCTCACCGACAACTGGACGACTGGCTACGCCATCCTGCCCGCAGCCCAGGTGACCTTCTTCGAGGCCATGGGCGGGCTGGTCATCGGGACTGTGCTGGGCGTGGCCACTGCCTTCGTCGTGTCCCGCTTCCCCGCCTCCCGGGACACCGTGCTGCCGCTGGGAATTGCGATCAACGCGATCCCGATCATCGCGTTCGCCCCGATCGCGAATAACTGGTTCGGGATCCTGAGTCCGTTGTCGAAGATGGCGATCGCCGCGACCCTCGTCTACTTCCCGATCATGATCAACACCCTCCGCGGCCTGACCCAGGTCGAGCCCTCGGCCTTGGAGCTCATGCGTTCCTATGCCGCCGCACCGAGCACCATCACCCGCGAAGTGCGGGTCCCGAACGCGCTGCCGTTCTTCCTCACCGGCCTGAAGGTGGCCACCACCCTCAGCCTGATTGGCGCCGTCGTCGGCGAGTACTTTGGCGGGCTCACCGCCACCCTCGGACGTGTGGTGGTGGCGGCGGCCAGCGGCCTGCGCTTCGATGTCACCTGGGCGGCCATCTTGATGGTGTCGCTGATGGGGATCGTCCTGTACCTCGGGGTCGTGCTCCTCGAGCGGCTCCTCATCCCGTGGCATGCGTCGCTGCGCGGAGACCAACCGGCCTGAGCGGGGACTTCGCCCACCGACTGACGGATCGGCGGGCGCCGCCGCCCAGCCAGACCCGTAGAATCTGCCTTCACAGAGGGGGCCCTGCCCAGGGCCGCCGGATCGAGGAGTGGAGATGAGGGCAACACGATTCTTTGGCGTGCTGGCCGTGGCCGGCGCCCTGCTCCTGGCTGCCTGCCAGTCCAGCGCGAGCGAGAGTCCCGCCGAGAGCGGTGAGAGCGCTGAGCCGAGCGCAGCGGAGAGCCAGGTCACCTACGAGCCCGCCAGCGTGCGACTGCAGCTGCAATGGACGGACCAGGCCCAGTTCGCCGGCTATTACGCCGCCGTCGAGCAGGGCTATTACGACGATGTCGCCTTGACCGTGGAGATCCTGCCCGGCGGCGGAACCATCGTCCCCCAGCAGGAGGGCTCGGCTCCCAATGGGCCGGAGTTCACCATCGCCTGGATGCCAAAGGTGCTCGAGGCGCGCGAGGCCGGGTCAGACCTCGTCCACCTGGCGCAGGTCTTCCAGCGCTCCGCCACCCTGTCGGTGGCCTGGGCCGACGCCGGCATCACCGAGGTGTCGGACTGGGAGGGCAAGCGCATTGGCGCGTGGCCGTTCGGCAACGAGCTGGAGGTCCTGGCCTCGGCCTCGATCCTGGCCGATCTCGAGGACGGGGTGGACTTCACCCGCGTCGAGCAGGACTTCGACATGAACGAGCTCATCGCGGCCCAGGATGGGTGCGCGGCGAGCGACCAGGACTGCGTCGACGTCGCCGAGGCGATGATCTACAACGAGTGGGCGCAGCTCCTGGAGACGACCGACCCGAACACCGGCGAGCTGTTCCAGGAGGACCAGTTCTTCGTCTTCGACTACAACGAGCTCGGGACCGCCATGCTGCAGGACGGGCTGTGGGCCCGCCAGTCATGGCTCGATGAGGGCAACAACAGCGAAGTCGCCATGCGCTTCCTGCAGGCCTCGTTCCGGGGCTGGATGTACTGCCGCGACAATCCCGATGACTGCGTCCAGTACTCGGTTGACCGGGGCAGCATCTGGGGCCGCGGCCACCTGGCCTGGATGATGAACGAGATCAACAAGCTGGTCTGGCCGGCCCCCGACGGGATCGGTGCCCTGGACGCGGACGTCCTGGCCCAGACCCTCGAAACCGCCACCGCGGCCGGGATCCTCACCGCGGAGCCGGATGATTCGGCGTTCAACTCCGACCTGCGCGAGGAAGCGCTGGCCGGGATCGACGGCGACACGACCGGCGACGACTGGGAGGCTCCGACGGTGGAGATCACCCCGGGCGGCGAGTAACCGCTGGCGGTGGGTAGCCGCTGGCGGGACCACCCGCCAGGCTGACACCGATGGAGGCCCCTCGCGACGCGAGGGGCCTCCGGCTTTCCGAGAGTGATCGTGTCACGCCCCTAGAGCAGGTAGCGCACCCAGATGTAGACCGTGGCGATCAGCATGGACCCGAGCGTGACCGGGACGCCGTATTTCGCGAACGTCCCGAACCGAATGGGATGACCTTCCCGCTCCGAGAGGCTGGCGAGCGTGACGTTTGCCGACGCGGCGATGATCGTGGCGTTGCCGCCGAAGTCGGCGCCGATCGCGAGTGACCACCACAGGACGTCCGCGCTGTGGCCCTGGGCGCCGACCAGCTGGTCGACGACCGGGATCATGGTCGCGGTATACGGAATGTTGTCGATGATCGCCGACAGACCGGCCGAGAGCCAGAGGATGAGGAACGAGGTCGGGGCCAGGGCCCCTCCGGTGATGTCGTCGATCCCCTCGGCGATGAGGTCGATAACTCCAACTTCGATGATCCCCCCGACCATGATGAACAGGCCGATAAAGAAGAACAGGGTCGTCCACTCAACCTCGCGCAGGACCTCGTGCGGCTCGATCCGCGACAGGAGCAGCAGCAGCGTGGCGCCGGCCAGGGCGACCGTCCCCGGCTCGTACCCGAGCAGCCCGTGGAACAGGAAGCCGACGAGGGTGGCGGTCAGCACGATGAGCGAGACGCGGAGCAGCGCGGGGTCGCTGATCATCTGCCGCTCGTCCATGGCCAGCAGCTGGTCGCGCAGCTCGGGCGCGATCTCCAACTGCCCGCCGAACAGCCATCGCGCGGCCACCAGGTACAGCGCCAGGCAGACGATGGAAAGCGGCGCCATGTGGACGAGGAAGGCCACGAAATCGAGGCTGGCCGCGCTCCCGATCAGGATGTTCGGGGGGTCGCCGATCAGCGTGGCCGCACCACCGATGTTGCTGGCCAGGATCGAGCTGATGATGAACGGGAGGGGGCTGAGGCCCAGGCGCGCGGCGAGGAACAGGGTGATCGGCCCGACGAGAACCACGGTGGTGACGTTGTCCAGGAAGGCCGAGGCGACGGCCGTGATGAGGCTGGTCACGACCAGGATCCGGTAGCCGTCGCCCCCCGCCAGGCGCGCGGCTCGGACCGCCAGCCAGCCGAAGACCCCGGTCCGTCGGATGATGGCGGCCAGGACCATCATCCCGGTCAACAGGAAGATGACGTTCCAGTCGATCGACTCGAACGCGTGTTCCTGGCTGACGATCCCGAGCAGGATGATGGCCACTCCGCCGAGCAGGGCGGCGACGGTCTTGTGGATCCGCTCCGTCGCGATGAGGGCGT
>DASTEQ010000027.1:0-6453 GCA_035709505.1 Candidatus Limnocylindria bacterium | reverse complement strand
GACACCGAGCTGCGCTGCTCCCTCGCGGCCCTCGGTGCTGCGGCCCCGGCGGACGACCTGCTGCGCCTCCACCAGCTCGGCCACCGCGACAGCGGGATGATGGGCACGCCTGCCAACGAGCGGCCGGACGCCTTCTGGCAGGTGGACCTCGAGCGCGCTCTGGAGCCGGTCGTCCGCGTCATCCGGGAAGCGCGGCCGCAGGTGGCGATCCACTACGACGAGACCGGCGGGTATGGCCACCCCGACCACATCCAGGCGCACCGCGTTGCGGTCGCTGCCCTCGCTGCCGCCGCCGACCCGGATCGATATCCAGCGGCCGGCGAGCCGCATCGCGTGGCCAAGCGGTACCAGACCGCCTTCGGCTCGAAGGGCTGGCTGGGGCTGATGGTGAAGATGCGGGAACGCGGCATCGCGCTTCCCTGGGGCTATGACGAGGTGCTCGACGCCGGCGACGAGGCGGAGGAGCGGCCCGGCACGGTGGAGCCGGCAGTCACGACGGCCGTGGACGTTTCCACGTTCCTCGAGGCCAAGCGGGCGGCCATGGCCTGCCACCGGACGCAACGTCAGGACTTTGGCTGGGCCGTCGAACTGCCGGACGACCTCGCCCGGCTCGCGTTCGGCACCGAACGGTTCGTCCTGGTCGAGCGCGACGGCGCTCCGCCCCCCGCCGACCTGACCGAGTCCAGTCTGTTCGACGGGCGATAGGCCCGCTACAGTTGGCCGGCCCATGAATTGCCCGTCATGTGGAACCACGAACGAGTCCGGCCGCAAGTTCTGCGGTGAGTGCGGCACGTCGCTCGCTGCCTCGTGTCCGTCATGCGGAACGCCCAATGCCCCCGGCATGAAGTTCTGCGGGGAGTGCGGTACCGCGCTGGTCGACCGGGAAGCAGCCGGATCAACGGCCTCGGACCCGGTCACGGCAGAAACCGCCACCGCGGTCGTCGCCGAACGACGCCTTGTCACGGTGCTCTTCGCCGACCTGGTCGGGTCGACCACGCTTGCCGAGGACCGTGACCCCGAGGAGACTCGCGAGCTCCTGAACCGCTACTTCGCCACGGCCTCAGAAGTCATCGCCCGCTACGGCGGAACCGTCGAGAAGTTCATCGGCGACGCCGTCATGGCGGTGTGGGGCGTGCCGATCGCCCACGAGGACGATGCCGAGCGGGCGGTTCGTGCTGCGCTCGAGCTGCTTGACGCGGTGAGCGTCATTCGCGACCACGATCAACCCATTCAGATGCGCGCTGCGGTTCTCACCGGCGAAGCAGCCGCCACCGTGGGGGCTACCGGCCAGGGCCTGGTCGCGGGTGACCTGGTGAACACCGCCAGCCGTCTCCAGGGCGTGGCCCCAGCCGGCACCGTCCTGGTCGGCGAGGCAACGAAGCGTGCCACCGCCGAGGCTATCGCCTACGAGGAGGCCGCCGACCAGCTCCTGAAGGGCAAGACCGCTCCCGTGGCGGCCTGGCGGGCCGTATCGGTCCTCGGAATGCGGGGCGGAGCGCGTCGACGAGCGGCGCTCGAACCACCGTTCGTCGGTCGCGACGAGGAGCTGCGGCTCGTGAAGGAACTCTTCCACGCCACCGTCCGCGAGTCGAAGCCGCGCCTGGTGACCGTGATCGGTCAGGCCGGAATCGGCAAGAGCCGGCTCGGCTGGGAGTTCGAGAAGTACATCGACGGCGTCACCCAGACCGCGTACTGGCACTCGGGACGCTCCCCGTCGTACGGCGAGGGGATCAGCTTCTGGGCATTGGCCGAGATGGTCCGTGAACGGGCCGGCATCGCCGAGACGGATGACCAGGCCATGGCCCGGGACAAGCTCGCCGCGTGCCTTTCGGAATGGCTGCCCGATGCCGAGGAGCGGCGTTGGGTCGAGCCCCGGCTCGCGGGACTGCTCGGCCTCGACGAGATGCCGGGCGGCCAGCGCGAGGAGCAGTTCGCCGCCTGGCGGACCTTCTTCGAGCGAATCGCGGACCGCGACCCGGTCGTCCTCGTCTTCAAGGACCTCCACTGGGCCGATGCCGGGCTGCTCGAGTTCATCGAGCACGTCCTGGCCTGGTCGAAGAGCCACCCGATCTACGTCCTGGCCATGACCCGGCCGGATCTCCTCGAGCGGCATCCCGGGTGGGGGACCGGCGTTCGGAACGCAACCACCATCGCCCTTGAGCCGCTCTCGGATGAGGCCATGACCGTGCTCCTGGCCGGGCTGGTGCCGGGTCTGCCGGAGGAGGCGGTCGCCGCCATCGTGGCGCGGGCCGAGGGCGTGCCGCTGTACGCCGTCGAGACGGTGCGAATGCTCTTGGATCGGGGCCAGCTCGTGGCCGAGGGCGACACGTACTCGTTGAGCGAACCGATCGACCGCCTCGACGTTCCGGAGACCCTCCAATCCCTGGTCGCCGCCCGCATCGACGCCAATGAGCCAGAGGATCGGTCGTTGCTGGCCGATGGCGCGGTGCTGGGCCAGAGCTTCACGGTCGCGTCCCTGGCTGGCACCACCGGGCGTTCCGAAGTAACGCTGCAGCCCGCCCTCGACCGCCTCGTCCGGCGCGAGCTGCTCATTCGCGACGACGACCCTCGATCGCCTGAGCGTGGCCAGTACCGCTTCGTCCAGGCCGTCGTGCGGGAGGTTGCGTACGACACGCTCGCCAAGGCCGATCGCCGGGCCAAGCACCTGGCCGCGGCGCGCTTCTTCGAGGGCATCGGCGAAGAGGAGCTCGCGGGTGTCCTGGCGACCCATTACCTCGAGGCCCTCCGAGCGACGCCACCTGGCCCGGAAGCCGACGCGCTGGCTGCCCAGGCCCGGATCGCGCTTCGCGCCGCAGCCGATCGAGCGACCGCCCTCCATGCCTGGAGCGTAGGTGTTCATCACCTCTCCGCTGCCCTCGAGATCACCTCGGACGACGCCGAGCGCGTCTCGCTGCTGTTGGGGCTGGCCCGCGCCAGCATGCGGCTGATCGACCCGGCGACCCCTGATCGCGCTATGGAGGCTGCCTCGGTTGCCGACCTGCTCGGCGATCGCGCCAGTGCCAACCGGGCCCGGGCGCTCGCCGCTCAGTACCACAGCCACGTGTCGCGGTCGGGTCAGGCACTCGCGGTCGTCGAACCGGTACTGGCTGACCTCTCCGAGGACGAGCCCGGTGCGGGCGCCGTGTTCGCCGAGGCGGCCCGCGCCTATATGCTGCTGGACCGGTTCGCCGATTCGGAGATGTATGCCGAGCGCGCGCTGCGGGCTGCTGGACCAAAGCGCGAGACCGATGTCGTGGCCAGCGCCCTGACGACCCGGGGTTCTGTCCTGCCCGCGCTCGGCCGGTCGGATGAGGCGGTTGCTCTCCTTCGCGGGGCGATCGCCCTCGCGGACGAGGCGGGCCATATCGATCACGCGCTCCGCGCTCGCAACAACCTGCTGGCAAGTGCGGGCGACGATATGCCCCTCGGGGCCCAAGCCCCGATCATCGATGAGCAGGTGGAGACCGCGCGCCGCTATGGGATGGCTGGGCACCTGGCACTGGCCCTCCACGCGCGGTCGGAGCTCCGATTCCTGATGGGCCAATGGGACGGGGCCCTCCAGGACATCCAGGAATCCGACGAGCTCCCATTGGCCGAGGGTCGTCGGGCCCTGACGAACGGCCAGTTCGCCGTTCTCGAGGCCGCGAGGGGCGACGAGGACGCGGCCCGCAGCCGCCTGGCCGAGGCGGACCGCCTGGGCGAGTTCATCGAGTCCGCCCCGCAGGCCAGCGCCAGGGCTGTCCAGAACGCGATCGCCTACATCCTGCTGGGCGACCCGGCGGCCGCCCTGGCGGCCATCGAAGGGCTGTCGGGGGGCGGTCAGGACATCCTCTTCCAGGAGTGGCAACAGGCGGCGGCGGCGGTGCTGGGTGATGCGCCAGCCGTTGCCCATGCCCGAGCCCGAGTCGCGGCACCGACGCGCGGGCGACTGCAGCGGGCCGTCGACCACCACGGCGCGGCCGTTGGGGCCTCGATCGAGGGGCGCTGGGAGGAGGCTCGCGGGGAGTACGAAGAGGCGATCGAGGGGTACCAAGCCATGGGCTACCTCCTTGACGCGGCACTCGCGGCACTCGCGTTCGACGCGTACCTGGGTAGTCGCTTTACCGATGCGAGGGCGGCCGGCAAGGAGGCGGAGTCGTGGTTCGCGGAGCGCGGCGCTCCGAGCATCGTCGAGCGGTATCGGGCCGCATTCCGCGGCACCCCGGCGCCCGCGACGACTGGCGCGACGGGGCCGGGCACGGCGTCGCCCGCCGCCAGCGAGGTCGAGGCCGAGGCCCGATGAACTGCCCGACCTGTGGCACGGCCAACGTTCCCGGCGCGAAGTTCTGCGTGGAGTGCGGCTCGAAGCTTGCGGCCGCCTGCCCGAACTGTGGCACGGCCAACGTTCCCGGCGCGAAATTCTGCCTCGAGTGCGGAACGAACCTGGTCGACAACGCGGTATTCACGCCGCCGGCCACGCCCGCCGAGGCCGGAGGCCCCGCCAGCCCGGCCGTCGCCGAACGCCGCCTGGTATCGGTTCTGTTCGCGGACCTGGTCGGTTCGACCACCCTGGCCGAGGACCGCGATCCGGAAGAGACGCGGAACCTCCTGACCCGCTACTTCGATACGGCATCGGACGTCCTGACCAGGTACGGCGGCACGGTCGAGAAGTTCATCGGTGACGCGGTCATGGCGGTGTGGGGCGTACCGGTGGCCCACGAGGACGATGCCGAACGCGCCGTGCGTGCCGCCCTCGAACTCGTCTCCGCAGTTGGCGGCCTGACCGACGCCGGCCAGTCGCTGCAGGTCCGGGCCGCAGTCCTGACCGGTGGGGCGGCAGCCACTATCGGTGCCCAGGGGCAGGGAATGGTCGCGGGTGACCTGGTCAACTCAGCATCGCGCCTGCAGGGCGTGGCCCCGCCGGGGAGCGTCCTCGTCGGGGAGTCGACTCGCCGCGCGACCGCGGAGGCCATCTCGTACGAGGAGGCCGGAGAGCAGTTGCTGAAGGGCAAGACCGCTCCGATCCCGGCCTGGCGGGCCGTGAGCGTGATCGGGATGCGGGGCGGCGCCGGTCGTCGGGACGCGCTCGAGGCCCCGTTCGTCGGCCGGGACGAGGAACTCCGGCTGCTGAAGGAGCTGTTCCACGCCACGGTCCGCGAGCGCAAACCGCGGCTCGTCACGGTCATCGGCCAGGCCGGCATCGGCAAGAGCCGCCTCGGCTGGGAGTTCGAGAAGTACATCGACGGCGTGACCCAGACCGCGTACTGGCACGCCGGCCGCTCGCCGTCGTACGGGGAGGGCATCAGCTTCTGGGCGCTGGCTGAGATGGTCCGCGAGCGCGCAGGCATCGCGGAAGGAGAGCCACCGGACGAGTCCCGACGAAAGCTGGCATCGACGCTCGACGAATGGCTCACCGATGCCGAGGAACGCCGCTGGGTCGAGCCACGGCTTACGGGTCTGCTTGGCCTCGAGGAGATGCCCGCCGGCCAACGAGAGGAGCTGTTCGCCGCGTGGCGCACCTTCTTCGAGCGGATTGCCGATCGCGACCCGGTGATCATGGTCTTCAAGGACCTGCACTGGGCCGATGCCGGGCTGCTCGAGTTCATCGAGCACCTGCTGACGTGGTCGCGGACGCATCCGATCTACGTGCTGGCCGTGACGCGGCCTGACCTTCTCGAGCGGCATCCCGGGTGGGGGAGCGGCGTGCGCAACGCGACCACCATCGCCCTCGAGCCGCTGGCGGACGACGCGATGGGTGAGCTCCTCCACGGCCTCGTGCCTGGGCTGCCTGGTGACGCGGTCGCCGCGATCGTCGCCCGCGCCGAGGGCGTGCCCCTGTACGCCGTCGAAACGGTGCGGATGCTCATCGACCGCGGCCTGTTGGTACAGGCCGAGGGCGGATACACCCTGGAAGGACCGATCGATCGACTGGCAGTCCCCGAGACCCTGCATGCCCTGGTGGCGGCCCGGATCGACGCCAACGATCCCGAGGACCGATCGCTCCTGGCCGACGGGGCCGTGCTCGGACAGAGCTTCACCCTGGCGGGCATCGTCGGGATGACCGGTCGTGCCGAGGACGCGGTCGTCGCCGGCCTGGACCGCCTTGCCCGCCGCGAGCTTCTGATTCGTGACGATGATCCCCGCTCTCCCGAGCGCGGCCAGTACCGCTTCGTCCAGGCCGTGGTCCGCGAGGTCGCCTACGAGACGCTGGCCAAGGCGGACCGCCGCGGGAAGCACCTGGCCGCCGCACGGCATTTCGAGGCCCTGGGCGACGAGGAGCTGTCCGGGATCCTGGCCAACCACTACCTCGAGGCGCTTCGCGCCACGCCCCCGGGCCCCGAGGCCGATGCACTCGCGGCACAGGCGCGGATTGCCCTACGGGCCGCTGCCGACCGCGCGATCGCGTTGCACGCATGGACCGTGGCGCAGCGGCACCTCGCCGATGCGCTGGAGATCACGTCAGACCCAGCCGAG
>DASTEQ010000026.1:0-5736 GCA_035709505.1 Candidatus Limnocylindria bacterium | reverse complement strand
GCCGTGGCCGTGGCCGAGCACACCGCGGCCATCACCGCGGACGAGCGGGTGGAGGTCGTCGTGTGCCCCCCGGCGATCTGGATCCGCGACGTGGCCGCCAGCCTCGACGGCACGGGCGTGGGGGTTGGTGCCCAGACCATGCATCCCGACGACAGCGGCGCGTTCACCGGGGAGATCTCTCCCGCCATGCTCACCGGGGTGGCGAAGTACGTGATCGTGGGCCACTCCGAGCGCCGCCAGCTGTTCGGTGAGACCGATGAGGACGTGGCGGCCAAGGTCGCGAGCGCAGTGGCTCACGGCCTCGTCCCGATCGCTGCCGTGGGCGAGACGGGCGACGAACGGCGCGCGCACGACACGGCCCTTGTCCTCGAGCGGCAGGTGCGCGCGGCGATCTCGCGGCTCACCGTCCTCGCCGGCAGCCGGCTGGTCGTGGCCTACGAGCCGGTGTGGGCGATTGGCACCGGTGATGCGGCGACGGGCGCTGACGCCCAGGCCGGGGCGGCCCTCATCCGCTCCGTCCTCGCCGAGCGAGACCCGGCCGGCGCAGCGGAGACTCGCATCCTGTACGGCGGCAGCGTTGCCCCGGAGCTCGCCGCCGACTACTTTTCCGAGCAGGACGTCGACGGGGCGCTGGTCGGCGGCGCGTCGCTCGACGCGCGAGCGTTCGCCGGCATCGTCCGCGCCGCGGCCGCGTGACTGGCGCGACCTGATGGCGGGCGGCGTCCGACCCGTCGTCCTCTGCGTCCTCGATGGCTTCGGGCTCGGTGCCGATCCGTCGGTCGACGCGGTCGCTGCCGCCGACATGCGGACCTGGCGGCGGCTCTGGGCGGGGTGGCCACACGCGCGACTGGCGGCCGCCGGTGAAGCGGTCGGCCTGCCGGCCGGGCAGATGGGGAACAGCGAGGTCGGTCACCTGAACCTGGGGGCCGGCTTTCCCGTACTCCAGGACCTGCCCCGGATCAACCGGGCGATTGCCGACGGGTCCTTCGCGGCCAACCCGGCCCTGTTTCAGGCCGTCCGCCACGCCCGCGACCACGGGGGCACGCTGCACCTGCTCGGGCTCGTCGGGCCAGGCGGCATCCATGCCGTGGATGAGCACATCGTGGCCATGGCCGAGCTGGCGCAGGCGCAGGGGCTGCCGGCGGACCGCGTCCTGCTCCATGCCTTCACCGACGGGCGCGACACGCCGCCCCGTTCCGCCGCCGAGCTCGTGCCGGCACTCCTCCGGCGTCTCGACGGCAAGGCGACGCCGGCCACCGTGTTGGGCCGCTATTGGGCAATGGACCGCGACGGCCGCTGGGAGCGGACCCGCCTGGCGTACGAAGCGATCGTCCACGGGACGGGTCCGACCGCGGCGGACGCCGTCGCGGCGATCGCCGCGGCCCATGCCAACGGGATCGGCGACGAGTTCATCGAGCCCACCATCGTCCTGCCCGGGACGCGGGTCCGCCCGGGTGACGCGATCGTCCACCTGAACTTCCGGGCCGACCGGGCCCGGCAGCTGACCCAGGCGCTCGCCTTGCCGGCGTTCAGCGAGTTCGACCGCGGGGACGTACCGGCGGAGGTATCGGTCACGACGCTGACCCAGTACCAGGATCGGGCCGAGCTGCCGGTGGAAGTTGCGTTCGGCCCAGTGGTCGCCGATGGCTTGGCCGCCCACCTGGCGCGGCTCGGCCTGCGCCAGCTGCACCTGGCCGAGACCGAGAAGTACGCCCATGTCACGTACTTCTTCAACGGCGGGGTCGAGGACCCGTTCCCCGGGGAGGATCGGATCCTCGTCCCGTCCCGGCGCGACGTGCCGACCTACGACTTTGCTCCGGAGATGAGCGCGGAGCCGATCACGGACCACCTGGTCGCGGCGGTCGAGGGCGGCGGCCACGCGTTCATCGTCGTGAACTACGCCAACCCGGACATGGTCGGCCACACCGGCGTCTGGGACGCAGCGGTAGCCGCGCTCGAGTTCGTCGACGCCTGCCTGGCGCGGGTGGAAGCCGCGGTGCTGGCGGCTGGCGGGGCACTGGTCATCACGGCGGACCACGGCAACGTCGAGCGGATGCGGGACATCGATGGCCAGCCGCACACCGCCCACACCACCGCAGACGTGCCCATCGTGCTCGTTGGCGAGCCGTGGCGCGGGGCGGGCCTTCGGGACGGAACGCTGGCCGACGTCGCGCCGACCCTGTGCGAGCTGCTCGGCATCGACATCGGTCCGCAGATGACCGGCCGCAGCCTGCTGGCCAGCGTCGCCTCCGGCTGAGCGTGTCCTATACTGCCCGCCGCATGACCGCCCTCGCTCTCGTCCAGTCGATTCTTGCCGTGGCCCTCACCGTCGCCATCCTGCTCCAGCAGCGGGGCGCGGGGGTCGGTGGCGCGTTCGGTGGGGAGATCACCGCCTACCGGAGCCGGCGCGGCATCGAGCGGACGCTGTTCCGGCTCACGATCGTGCTGGCCGCCCTGTGGGTCATCTTCTCCGTGCTCGGGCTCTACCTCCAGACCATCTGACCAAAGGTCCCGTTTTCTCGCGGCGGGGGACCCCGTGTAGAATCGAAGTCCGGGCCGAGGTGGCGGAATAGGCAGACGCGCTAGGTTCAGGACCTAGTGACCATTACGGTCGTGTGGGTTCAAGTCCCTCCCTCGGTACCAGCCTGGCCCAGGTGGCGGAATTGGTATACGCGTACGTTTGAGGGGCGTATGAGGAAACTCATCCGGGTTCAAGTCCCGGCCTGGGCACCACCTTCCGCAGACCGATGACGCCGCTCGCCCGCGAGCGGCGTTTCGCGTAGGCTCCGGGGCGGGCGGTTAGCTCAGCCGGTCAGAGCGTCTCGTTTACACCGAGAAGGTCGGGGGTTCGAGCCCCTCACCGCCCACCACGCCCCGCGTTGCGCGGCCAAGTACCATGGCCCCCCACACATCGTGCCCTGAGGAGACGTCGCCCCGATGGAGTTCCTGCCCTGGATCCTTTTGATCGTCGTCGCCGTCATCGTGATCGGCGGCATCCTGATCTACAACGGGTTAGTCCGCCTCCGAAACCAGGTCGATGAGGCGTGGAACCAGATCAGCGTGCAGCTCAAGCGCCGCCACGACCTGATCCCGAACCTGGTGAACGCCGTCCGCGGCTACATGGAGTTCGAGCAGGAGACGCTGACCCGGGTCATCGAAGCCCGCAATGCCGCCGTTCAGGCGTCCGCCGGAGGTCCGGCCAACGCCGGCGCCGCCGGGGGAGCGGAGAACTTCCTGACCGGCGCCCTGCGCCAGCTGTTCGCCCTGGTCGAGAACTACCCCGACCTGAAGGCGAACCAGAACGTGATGCAGCTCCAGGAAGAGCTGACCACGACCGAGAACCAGATCGGGTTCGCCCGGCAGCACTACAACGCCACGGTGCGGGAGATGAACACCGCGATCCAGACGTTCCCGAACGTCCTCTTCGCGGGTGCGCTCGGCTTCAAGGAGCGCGACTACTTCCAGATCGAGGAAGCGGACACCGCCGTGCCCGAGGTGAATCTCCAGGTCTGATGCCCGCGGCCGGCCGTCGCCCGCGATGACCGACCCCGCGCCGACGTTCTACGGCCAGATCGCCGCCAACCGGCGGGCGAGCTGGCTGCTGATGCTGATCGTCACCCTGCTCCTGGTCGCGCTGGCTGGCACGGCCGGCTACGCGCTCGGATTCGAGTGGTACGGGATCCCGTTCGCGCTCGTCCTGGCCGGGATCCTGGCCAGCACCTCGTACTTCGGCGGCGATCGGCTCGTGCTCGCGGCCAGCGACGCGCACGAGATCGACCGGGCCAACCCGCCAGACAACCTCCGTCAGCTGATGAACGTGGTCGAGGAGATGCGACTGGCGAGCGGCCAGCCCATGCCCCGTGTCCATGTCATTCCCGACACCGCGCCAAATGCATTCGCCACCGGGCGCGACCCGAAGCACGCGTCCATCGCGGTCACGACCGGGCTGCTCGAGAAGCTCGACCGCGAGGAGCTCCAGGGCGTGGTCGCGCACGAGATGAGCCACGTCCGCAACCTCGACATTCGATTCATGCTCCTGGTCGGTGTCATGGTCGGGACCATCGCCCTCCTGGCGGACTGGTTCCTGCGGATCTCGTTCTGGGGCGGGGTCGGCGGTCGCCGGCGGGGGAGCGGCGAAGGAGGGGGAGGGGCGATGGCGATCGTGGCGATCGTGGCGCTCCTCCTGTCGGTGATCAGCCCGATCGTCGGTCGCCTGGTCATGCTCGCCGCCAGCCGTCGTCGCGAAGGACTGGCCGATGTCAGTGCGGTCGAGCTGACCCGGAACCCGCTCGGCTTGGCCGGTGCCCTGCGCAAGATCTCCGACGACCCGGAAGTGCTGGAAGTCGCCAACAAGGCCACCCAGCACCTGTACATCGTCAACCCGATCAAGCATTTCGAGAAGCGCTCGAGCTCGATGTGGGACACCCACCCGCCCCTGGCGGAGCGGATCGCGGTCCTCGAGTCGCTGGCCGGGGCCAGCGCGGCGGGGGTCGCCGGCGCTCCCGGAGGAGGCGGCGTACCTTCGGCGAGTTGACCCACGCCGAAGGCGATCGGTATCCTGACCAGCGGCGCCCGACACGGGCCGAGGTAGCTCAGTTGGTAGAGCACCGCCCTGAAGAGGCGGGTGTCGTCAGTTCGAATCTGACCCTCGGCACCAACCGGGGGTCAACCGGGCGGAAGTGGCTCAGTTGGTAGAGCATCACCTTGCCAAGGTGAGGGTCGCGGGTTCGAGTCCCGTCTTCCGCTCCATTTCTTTGCCCCGCGGGCTCTGCTAGCCTCCGCCGCGATCGGGATGCCCCGTCGTCTAGCTGGCAGGACAGCGGACTTTGGATCCGTGAACCGAGGTTCGAATCCTCGCGGGGCAGCCAGATGCGTCGGTGGCGACGTGCCCGAGTGGCCAGGGAGCGGTCTGCAAAACCGCGTACACGGGTTCGAATCCCGTCGTCGCCTCCAGATTCAAGCCAAGGAACGCCACTGCCCGCATTGCGGCGGGAGGGGCGACTTGGGTTGGCTCCTGCTAGGGAACCCGGGTGTACACCTCGTTGAAGTCGTTGGTGAGGACGTCGCCTTCGAGTGTCCATGTGATCACGAAGCCTGAACCGCTCGGCATCAGGCCGCACTTCGCCCAATGCATGGTGCTGACCAGGGTGTCTCCGTCGACCTTCCCGGTGAGGAACGATGACCATGACTGGTCGTCGAGACCTTCACAGGCAAAGGTCGCTTCGTCATCGGTGTAGAGCATCTGAACGTTCTTCCCACCGAAGATGAACACGTCGAGGTTGCTCCCATCCGCGGGGTCAATGGCCTCCCAGTGGCCGGTAAACCCGGTCGTAGGGGGTGCGGCCTGAACCGCTGGCGCGGCCGCCAGCAGCCCAAGCAGGGCGAAGACGATGAGGAATGTGACGCGCTTCATGGCAGTCCTCCCTTGCCGGCGACCCGGATTCGTCAGCCTGCGCCCGTCGCGGGGTGGGAGCCATCCGCAGTATCCGCCGGGGGTCACAGCGTGGACCCATCGTGTCGTGATGGCAACCGCATCGGTGCCGTCCCGCACCGGGATCGACACGGCCTTCCCGGTCGCCGACCTCTGCGGTACGCTTCCGTGCGGTCGCCCGGGAGGGATCCCCGTTGAATCAGGCTCGCCTCACATGACCGATACGCGTACTGATCGCGCTCTCGGCGTTGCCTGCTCGTTGTCCGACACCGAGCGGCGGGAACGCCTCGAGGACTGGCGCAGAC
>DASTEQ010000025.1:0-2152 GCA_035709505.1 Candidatus Limnocylindria bacterium | reverse complement strand
GCGTCGGTGTGGTAGGAGGTCGGCAGCCAGATGTCGGCGTTGGCGGCCTTCAGCCGCTGGACCTCGGCCTGCAGCGACGTCGCCCGGGCGCGGTACTGCATGTCGAGCGCGATCTCGTAGCCGTATTTCTTGGCCAGCTCGCGCTGGACCTTGGCGCTGTCGGAGCCGAACAGCGTGTCCTCGTTCGTGATCGCGACGCTCCTGAGCGAGATCCCGCGCTTCTTCTGGAAGTCGCGGAAGAAATCGAACATGGCCTGGGTGAAGTGCTCGTCGTGGGGCGAGGTGCGGAAGAACCACTTGAAGCCGCGCTTGGTCAGCCCCGGGGAGGACGACTGGCCGTTGACGTGCGGGATGCCGTAGCGCTCGGCCACCTGGCTCACGGTGGCGGTGACCGAGGAGTGCCACGAGCCGTAGAGCGCGTGGACCTTCTCCTGCGTCACGAGCCGCTCGGCCTCGGCCTGACCGACCTCGGGCTTGCCCTGGTGATCCGCGAAGATCAGCCGGACCTTCGCGCCCTTGAGGCCGGGCATGCCCTTCAGCCCCTGATAGAACGGCAGCGGGATATCGACGTCACCGTTGGCGACGTCGCGGGCGATCTCGTTCACCACCTTGTTCTCGAGCCCGGTCAGGGCGGCCGGCCCCGACAGCGGATAGATCACGCCGATGACGACCTCCTTGGGCTGGGCGGCGGCCTGGGAGACGAACAGCCCGAGGACCATTGCGAGCAAAAGGACCGGCAGGAAATTCATGGCAAGCTCCTCTTCGACCGAGCGGGTGGGTCGCGGCGGATTCTATTGGCGCGCCGCAGCAAGTGTCAAGGACCGATCACGTGTTGCGACCGCACCTTCGCCCCGGCGTGGCTCACGGCGTGGTCAGGTCGCGGTAGTGCTCGGGCCGGCGGTCGCGCGGGAACGGCATCCGCGTGCGCGCCTCGGTCACGTCCTCCAGATCGATCTCGGCCAGCACCACCTCGTCGCCGTCGGTCTTGGCCCGGGCCACGACCTCGCCGCCGAGCGGGGTGATCACGACCGAGTCGCCGACGTAGGGCAGGCCGTCCTCGACGCCCGCCTTGCCGACGCCGACGTGGAAGAACCCGTTCTCGTACGCGCGCAGCCGCAGGGTCGTCTCCCAGATGTCGCTCTGCCAGACCTTCCCCACGACCGGCATGTTGGTCGGCGTGAACACCAGCTCGGCGCCCCGCAGGGCGAGAATCCGGTAGCCCTCCGGGAAGTTGCGATCGTGGCAGATCTGGATGCCGATCCGGGCCCCCGCCACGTCGAAGACCGGGAAGCCGAGGTTGCCGGGGGTGAAGTACAGGCGCTCGTAGGTGAAGGCGCCCCGATCCCGGTGAGGGAACGATCCGGGCAGGTGCATCTTGCGGTAGCGGCCCACGATCTCGCCGCGGGCATCGATGACCACCGCGGTGTTGTAGAGCGTGATCCCGTCGCGTTCGGCCAGCGGCAGGATGACCGCGATCCGGTGGCGGGCGGCCGTCTCCTGGATCGGCCGCGTCGCCGGCCCGGGGACCTCGTCGAACATGCGCGCGTGGTCGCGCGTGTTCCAGTGGCCGAAGTACTTGGTGAGGCTCAGCTCGGGCAGGCAGATGATCGCGGCGCCCGAGCCCGCCGCCCCATCGACCGCCCGCTGGATGGCCTCGACGTTGGCCGCCTTGTCGTCCGAGGCGGGACCGAGCTGACCGGCCGCGACGACGAGCTTTCTGGACATCGAGCGCCCCCTCGGGCAGCTATCGTATCACCGGGGCCCCGCCGGCCCCGGACCGCGTGCTACCCTTGCGCGGCGGTGCCCCGATCGGGGCGGGAGGAGAGAGAGCGATGGCTTCCCACGTCAGATCGCCTCGCGCGCCGGCACGCACGGCCCGCTGGGCCGAGCCCGGGTCGAGATCGGCCATGCTCTTTGCGCGCGCCCAGGGCGTGCTACCAGGCGGCAACTCGCGCACGACGGTTTACATGGCGCCCTATCCCCCGTACGCCGCCTCCGGCGAGGGCTGCTGGGTCACCGACGTCGAGGGCGACCGCCGCCTGGACTGTCTGAACAACTACACCGCGCTGATCCACGGCCACGCCCACCCCGCGATCGTGGAGGCGGCCACGCGACGGCTCGCCCGGGGCGCCTCGTTCCCGATGCCCACGCC
>DASTEQ010000024.1:0-4409 GCA_035709505.1 Candidatus Limnocylindria bacterium | reverse complement strand
GACGAGGGCGACCTTTCCTGTGAGTCTCATGACGCCTCCTTGAGGGCTCCGCCGCCACGTATAGCATTACCCGGCGGCGAAATGAAGAGCGTCGCGACCTCCGCCACGATGCACGACATCGACGTGGGTGGGCGCGAACCGAGGGGGCGGCGGCGCAGTCCGGATCGTCGATGCGGGAGCGGCCGAACCGTGGACGTCGGGGATGCGACCGGGGGCTCCACCCGACTGCGCGGAGCCCCCGCGGTCGATCAGCTCTGGGGAGCGAGCAGGCGGAGCTCCACGCGCCGGCTCTTCGCGAACGTCTCCTTGTTACCCTTCTCGCCAGCGGGCAGCGTCGCCTTGCCCATGCCGACGGCGTGGATCCGGCGCAGGTCGATGCCGTGGCGCTGGACCAGGTAGCGAACGACGGCGTCCACGCGGTCGCGCGTGAGCTGGTAGTTGTAGCGGTCGGAGCCGCGGGCATCGGCGAAGCCCTGCAGCTCGACCACCGCGTTGGGGTCGGCCTTGAGCGCCCTGGCAACCTCCTCCAGCTCACCCATGCCCTCGTCCCGGAGATCCGCCTTGTTGAAGTCGAAGTACACCAGCTTCGTCTCGACCATCGCGTACTTGTTGCGGTTCGCGAAGCGCTGGGTGAACGCGGCCTCGGCATCGCGCTGGGCTGCCGCGACCGCCGCCGCGTCCTTCTTGGCGTCGTTCGCCACCGCGCCCACCTCGGTCACCCGACCGTCGAGACCCTGCAGGCGCTGACCGGCGGCTTCGATGGCGTGGGTGTTGGCCGCGGCCTTGTCGGACGTCTCCTTCAGCTGCGTCTCCTGGGCATCGACCCGCTGGGTGATCCGGGTCTCGGTCGTGCCGACGTGCTCCCGAACGAATCCCTTGGTCGCGCAGGCCGAGGCCAGCACGGCCACCCCGCCGCAGAGGGCGATGGCAGCGAACTGTCGGTTCATATCGGGCACCTCCCTGGCAGCTAGCCTCGCACGGTCATCAAGTCCACGTCCAGGAATCAAGCGTAGGATGATCCCATATGAAGATCTGGACCACCCTGCCCGTCGCGCTGCTTGCCCTGGCCGGCTGCGCCAGCGCCTCGCTGCCGTACAAGCCCGATCCCCAGCCCGCCGGAGCGCGTATCTCCGCGGCCTACCAGCTCGTCGTCGATCGCCTGAGGGTCGAGATCGATACCGACGGTCGCCGGCTCGAGGAGGTCATGATCCTCACCGCCAGCGGGACCGAGGTCCGGGCTCTGTCGATCGACAACCCGCCGTTCGTGCCGTCGGGCCCCCCGGTCGGCGTCGGGATCGGCGTCGGGGGTGGCAGCTTCGGCGGGCACGGCGGGTTCGGGGTCGGGACCGGGATGAGCGTGGGCATCCCCGTCGGCGGCGGCTCCACCGCGATCGAGGGCAACACGTTCGCCTGGTTCGCCCTCGACCAGGCGGGGCCGCCGCCCTGGCGCGTGTACATGAAGCTCGCCGGCCTGCCGCCCACGGTCATTCTGGTCGGGGGACCGCTGCCCCCGTGACCCTGCGCATCAGCGCCGCACAGCGGTCGAGGATCGGCAGCACCTCGTCGGCCTTGGCGGCCGGCAGGTTGAAGATCAGCCGGGCAACCCCGGCGTCCTGGTACCGCTCGATCAGGTCTGGATCCTCGGCGACGCCAAAGACCGTGATGGGTACGGCGTCGAGCGGGCGGCCCGCCTCGGCCGCCATCACGCGGAACTGCGGCAGCAGGCCGAGCACCTCGCCGTAGGCCGGCCGCCGCGCGTGCGGCACCCAGCCGTCGCCGTAGGCGAGCGCTCGCCTCGCCCCGTGGGGGAACGCGCCGCCGACGATCACCGGCGGGTGCGGCTTCTGCACGGGCTTGGGCCAGGTCATCATCGGCGGAAACTTGACGAAGTCGCCGTCGTATTCCGGCCTGGACCGGGTCCAGATCGCCTTCATCGCCTCCACGCGCTCGCGCATCACCGCGAAGCGCGCCTTGAACTCCGTGCCGTGATCGGCCATCTCCTCGGCGTTCCAGCCGGCTCCGATACCGAACAGGAACCGTCCCCCCGAGACCTGGTCGAGCGTGGCGACCGCCTTCGCCGTCTGGATCGGGTCGCGCTGCACCACCAGGCAGATGCCGGTGGCGACCTTCAGCCGGGTCGTGACCGCGGCGGCCGTGGCCAGCGCCACGAAGGGATCCATCACGTCGTAGTACTTCTTGGGCAGGTCGCCGCCCTGGGGGAACGGGGATCGGCGCGACAGCGGGATGTGCGAGTGCTCCGGCGCCCAGAGCGACTCGAATCCTCGCTCCTCGAGCGCCCGACCGAGCTCGCCCGGCCCCATCGAGTAGTCGGTGAAGAAGATCGCTGCCCCGAAGTCCATGTGGCGCTCCCTCTGTCGGGTCTTGCGGCCGCCCGCATCGCCGCCGTCGCCCAGGAGTCGCCAGGTCGCGAGTGGCGCGCCGGGGCGACGGCGTGGGGCCATCTGGAGGCCCCTCACGTCGTTACTGCGGGATCGCCACCCGCTCGAGCAGAGGGAGGTCGTCGAGCAGCACGCCGATGCCGAGCGCCACGCACCACTGCGGATTGGGGGCGATCGTGACCGGCAGGTACGTCTCCTTGCGGATGATGTCGTCCAGGCCGGCCAGCAGTGAGCCGCCACCGGTGAGCACGATGCCGTTGTCCACCATGTCGGCCGCGATCTCGGGCGGGATCCGCTCCAGGCAGACCCGCACCGTCTCCACGATGGTCCCCACGCAATCGTAGAGGGCCTCGCGCACTTCGTCCTCGTTGATGGTGATCGTCTTCGGGACGCGGGCCACGATGTCGCTGCCCTTGACCTCCATCGTGCGCGGCCCCTCGCCGGCCGCCCGCGGCGCGCCCAGCGACAGCTTGAACTCCTCGACGCGGCGCTCACCCACCAGCAGGTTGTAGTGCTTGCGGATGTACTGCGTGATGGCCTCGTTCATGTCGTCGCCGGCGGTCCGGGCAGACTGGCAGAACACGATGCCCGACAGCGAGATGACCGCCACCTCGGTCGTTCCACCACCGATGTCGACGACCAGGTGCCCGCCCGGCTCCTGGATGGGCAGCCCGGCGCCGATGGCCGCCGCCATCGGCTCCTCCACGAGGTAGACCGCATGGGCCCCGGCCTGCACGGCCGCTTCACGCACGGCCCGCCGCTCGACCTGGGTGGTGCACGAGCTGACGCCGATCACGATGCGGGGGCGGAAGAAGCGGCCGCTCGGCTGGACGCGCGCGATGAGCTCGCGCAGCATCGTCTGGGCCACCTCGAAGTCCGCGATCACACCGTTCCGGAGCGGCCGCACGACCTCGATGTTGGCGGGGGTCCGGCCCAGCATCGCCCGCGCCGGGTGGCCGACGGCGATGACCGAGTGGCGGACACGATCGAGCGCGACGATCGAGGGCTCGGAGACCACGACCCCCTGTCCCCGGACGAACAGCAGCGTGTTGGCGGTGCCAAGATCGATCCCGATGTCGTTGGAGAACATCCCCGACGGCAGGCGAAGCTTCATGCGCACATCCTCCCGGCCGATAGGGGCCGGTCCTTAGGGTTGTCCACAGCATCGAGGCGGCGGTTGGTGCGGCGGTGCGCAAGCAAAGCACGAGCCGTACCAGCACGGTTCGCAAAGTCCGGCGTTTGCCTGCGCGCCGGGCGCTCCGACGTCGGGTGATCGACAGCGCCGGCGGACACTGTCAGGAGCCCGGCGCCTCCGGGATTGTCGATTGTAGGAAGCGGCTCCGCTGGTCATGGCAAGCGCCAGCTCTTGTCGATGTAGCGGCGCCCCTCCACCACCGAAACCTGGATGGCCGCCCGGTACGCCGCGGCCTCCGTGGTGTGGACGCGCGTGTCGACCCCAACATGCTCGGCATCGGGTCCACCGGCGAGCGCCTCGGACAGCACCCGGCCATCGAGACCGTCGCGCTCCTCGACGTCGAGCAGGGCGAGGATCGTCGGTGTCACGTCCGCGGTGCTAGCAGGCGCCGGCACGGTCATCCGTGCCTTGAACCCCGCGCCCCAGGCCACCAGGGTATTGCGGACGTTCCACGGGCTCATGCTGCCGTGGTCGCTCGGTAGCGGCGTGCCGCCGGCGTTGACGTTGGCCAGGTCGGTCCCGGGCACCCCGAAGGGGTTGGGGCGGGAGGTCCACGGGAACGTGAAGAGGATGTCGGGGCCGCGCTCCTCGTTGGCGGCGTGGATCAGCTCCAGCGAGAACGTGCCCGTCACCGCCCCCCCGGGGTCGCCGGCGGCGGGGCCGGCGGTGAAGACGACACCGCCCCAGTCGCGGGACTGCACGAAGCGAGCGATGCCCGCGATCCGGTCGGCGTCGTGGCCCTCGACGTGCACGGCGACCGCCTGGCCGCTACTGGCGAGAACCACGTCGGCAGAGGTCCGTGACGCCTTGAGCCC
>DASTEQ010000023.1:0-4153 GCA_035709505.1 Candidatus Limnocylindria bacterium | reverse complement strand
CGGGGGCGGCGGGGGCGGCGGGGGGGGCGGAGGTGGCGGCGGTGGCGGCGGTGGCGGGGGTGGCGGCGGTGGCGGCACGTATACGCCTCGAGCGGCCGCGCCACCACCCTTGCCGCCGCGCGTGGTCCCGGCGCCCGTGCGACCAACCTCGTCCGAGCCGATCGACGGCCGCAGCCTGCTCGTGCACGCCACCGACGATGTTCCGCAGCGCTTCGCGGCGGGACTCGATACGCGCACGGTGACCCCGCCTCCGGCCTCCGCGCCGAGCCTCCGGGTCGAGGACGCCGGGACAACCGAGCGCGGCGTGTTCGAGACCTTCTTCGGCTCCCTGATCGGGTTCCTTTTCGGCTGATCCGCTCCCGGGTTCTCGCCCGGCCGTATCCTGTCGCCCGATGACGGCCATTCTCGAAGCGCACGACCTCGTCAAGCGCTATGCGGTCGGAGACGAGCAGGTCGAGGCGCTCCGCGGCGTGAGCCTTTCGGTCGATCGCGGCGAGTTCCTGGCGATCATGGGCGCGTCCGGATCGGGTAAGTCGACGCTCCTCCACCTGCTCGGCGGGCTCGACAAGCCGAGCGGCGGCGATGTCGTGATCGACGGGGTGAACATCAGCGCCCTCGATGACGAGCAGGCGACCCTCACCCGCCGCGACAAGACCGGCTTCGTGTTTCAGTTCTTCAACCTCATTCCGCTGCTCACGGTCCGTGAGAACGTGGCGCTCCCCTTCCTGATCGGCGGCGACGCAGTGGCCGAGCACCAGGCCCGCGTGGACGAGCTCCTGGACATGGTCGGCCTGACCGCGAAATCCGAGCACGCGCCGGATCAGCTCTCCGCCGGCGAGCAGCAGCGCGTCGCGTTGGCCCGCGCGCTCGCGACCCAGCCCGCCCTCCTTCTGGCGGACGAACCGACGGGGAACCTGGACTACACGACCGGCGGGGAGATCCTCGAGCTCCTGTCCCGCTCCTGCGTTCAGCTGGGCCAAACGATCGTGCTGGTGACCCACGAGGCGCGGGCCGCGGCATACGCGGATCGTGTCCTCGTCGTCCGGGATGGCCTGATCCTCGACGAGATCCGCCTCGGCCGGCGCACGGACCACGACCCGGCCCCGCTCCTGGCGCGGCTCGCCACCCTCGGGCTCTGAGCCGCACCGCGTCCGCATGCGCCTGTCGTCCGTCGCCTGGAGGAGCCTGACCGCTCGGAAGGCCCGGACCGTGCTCACCGTGGGCGGGGTGGCGCTCGGCGTCGCCCTGGTGGCCGGCACGCTGCTGGCGGCGGACGCCGCCAATCGTGCGGTCAGCCGCGCCGCCGAGGAGCTGTACGGCGACGCTGACCTGCGGGTCCGCGCCTTCGACGACGACGGCCTGAGCGACGCATCGGTGACCGCTGCTCGGTCCCTGTCCGGCGTCACGGTCAGCGCGCCGCTCGCCGAGCGACGCCTCACGCTGTCGACCCAGCCGGGACCGGACGAGCAGGTCTTCACCCTCCTCGCGGTGGGCGTGGATCCGCCGGCCGAGGCCGCGCTCGGCCGGCCGACCCTCACCGCCGGGACGGCGCTCAGTGCGGATCGGCCGGAGGGCGCCCTGGTCAGCGCCGGTTGGGCGACCGACCACGCGCTGGGCATCGGCGACGAGCTGCTGTTGACCGGGGCCAGCCTGGAGACGCCGCCGCTGACCATCATCGGTCTGCTGGCCGGTACCGGCGTCGGAGCGCAGTCAGGCGGCAACGTGATCGTTCTCGGCCACCAGATCCTTGACGCCGCTTTCGAGATTCCGACACCCGTGACCGGCATGGATCTCGCCGTCGCCGAGGGCCGCATGGAGGACGTCCAGGCCGGGCTTGACCGGGTCATGCGCGAACCCTTCGTGGTCGAGACCGTGGAGGACGCGGCTGCCGCGTTCGAGCGGGCGCAGGCGGGGTTCGCGGGCATCGCGTTCCTGCTCGGCCTGGTGGCGCTGAGCGCCGGCGCGTTCCTCATGGCCAACACGCTGGCCATGACCCTTTCGGAGCGCACCCGCGAGATCGGCCTGCTCCGCGCCGCCGGAGCCACCGGCAGGCAGATCCGCGGCCTGGTGCTCCGGCAGGGCATCGCCCTGGGGCTGGCCGGCGCCGCCCTCGGCCTGCCGATCGGAGTCGGGGTGGGCGCGCTGCTCGTCACCGCCGTCGGCGGCTCGCGCGCGGCCCTTGTCAGCGACATCGGTCTCAACCCCGCCGCCCTGGCCCTGGCCTTCGGGCTTGGTGTCGGTGTCACCCTCCTGGCGTCCTGGGTACCCGCGGCCGAGGCCGCGCGGATCAGCCCGCTCGACGCCCTGCGCCCCGGCCGGCCTCGCGGTCGCAGCCTGTGGGGCCGCCTGCGCTGGATCGTGCTCGCAGAGCTTGTGGTGGTGACGGCCGGGTTCCTGCTCTATCCCCTGGAGCGGGGGACGCCGCCGCTCCTGGCCACCATCCTCGCCGTCGGGCTGCTCGTCGGTGGCGCGGTGGCCACGGCCTTCATCCTCGAGCCACTGGGCCGGATTGTCGGGATGCCGTTCGAGCGTCTGTTCGGAGCCACTGGCCTCCTCGGAAGCGCGAATCTCGGCCGGGACCGGGCGCGGACAGGCCTCAGCGTGGCGGCACTGACCATCGCCCTGGCCGCGGTCGTGACCCTCGGCACCACCGCGGCATCCGCCCGCGGGACCGCGGACCGCTGGGTCGAGTCCATCCTGCCCGGCGGCCACGCCATCCGGCTGACCATTCCCTCTTCGATCGACCTCATCGGTGAGGCGGTCTCGAGCACCCCGGGCACCAAGGACGCCAGTCCGGTGCCGGAATTCGGAGCCACGGCCACCGGTGCCGGCATGGATGGCGAAGCCAGCGTGGCGGGAATCGACCCCACCGTGTGGCAGGACAGCGGTGCGCTCATCATCGTGGACGCCGATCGCACGGCCGCGTACGACGCGCTGAGGGCCGGCGGCGCCGTCCTCGTTCCCGAGGCGGTGGCCAGGCGGGGCGAGGTCGCCGTCGGGGATCGGATCCAACTCGCCGTGCCGGGCGGCGCGTCGGCGGAGTTCACGGTTGCGGGCCTGGTCGCCTATTCGCTGCCCGGACGCTCCGGGGATGGCGCCCTGCTCATCAGCCTGGCCGAGGCGCGGACCGTCTTCGGCGTGGACGTCGCCACCATCTGGGCCATGGTCCCCCAGCCCGAGATCGGGGACGCCGCGTACGCGGAGCTCGTGGCCGAGACCGCCACGGAGCTGGCCGGTGAGGCGCTCACCGCGGAGGCCCTGGCCGAGCAGCTCGCCCGCTCGCTGGACCGGCTCCTCGGCCTGTTCGACGCCCTGGCCCTCCTGGCGGTGGTCATCGGTGCGATGGGGATCGTGAACACGCTCACGTTGGGCGTGACCGAACGGACCCGCGAGATCGCGGTCCTGCGAGCCCACGGCATGACCGTTGGCCAGGTGGAGGGCATGGTCGTGACCGAGGCCGCGATCATGGGTACCGTGGGCGGCCTTCTGGCGGTGGCCGCCGGGATCGCGGTGACGTGGTTGCTGGTTACGCTCGCCCCCCGCGATTTCGCCGCCGGCCTGGTCATCCCCTGGCCCCTGGTCGGAGCAGTAATCCTGCTCGGCCTCGGGGTCGCCTCGGCCGCCGGCCTGTACCCGGCACGGCTGGCCGGCAACCGGCCGGTCCTCGCCAGCCTGAAGCACTTCGAGTAGGACCGATGGGAGGGCCCGACCGATGACCGATCTCGTTTGGGAGGCGAACCCCGGCCGAACGTTCGTCGGTCGGGTCGAGCGTGGGAGCGACCTCGTCGATGGGATCGAGCGGATCTGCGCCGAGCGCGACGTGACGGCCGCCTGGGTGAGCGTCATCGGCGCCGTCAGCCATGCGGCCTATGCCTACTACGACCAGACCGAGCATCGGTACCTCGAGCTCAGCTCCGACACGCACCACGAGATCGCGGGCTTCATCGGAAACGTCAGCCTCCGCGACGGCAAGCCGTTTCTCCACGCCCACGCCACCTTCGCCGATGAGCACGGAGCCTGCGTCGGCGGGCACCTGCTGCGCGGGACGACCGTGTTCGTCGGGGAGTTCACGATCCGCGAGATGACCGGCGTGGAGCTGGTTCGCACCCTCGACGAGGAGTTCGGCCTGGCCCTCTGGTGAAAGGGGCGGGGC
>DASTEQ010000022.1:0-21833 GCA_035709505.1 Candidatus Limnocylindria bacterium | reverse complement strand
TCACGGCCGCGGCTTCGCGCATTGCCGCCACGTCCAGGTGGTCGGGGATCTCGAGCGTCCGATGCCGATCCGTCGGTCGGCGGTCGCCGTCCTGCCGGATCCGGTAGCGATAGGTCCGCGACACGGCCGCGCGGCGCGGGTTGAAACCCGGCGTCGCGCTCCGCAGGGAGCGGACCACCACGTCCGGCGCGAGCGCCCCGTTGAGGCGCCGCCGCAGCTCTCCCCATCCGATCCGCTCCCCGCGGGGATGGCTCGGAAGGCAGAAGGCGATCACCTGGCCTGTGGCGTGCACGCCGGCATCGGTACGCCCGGCGAATCGGACCGTGATCCGCTCGCCGGTCAGCTTGTTAAGCGCATCCTCCAGCTCGCCCTGCACCGTCCGCTGTTGCGGCTGGCGCTGCGAGCCGGCGAATGCCGTCCCGTCGTACTCGATCACCGCCCGGGCGCACGTTCGCGCCGCAGGAGGCATCGGGTCTTCGGTTGTTCGGCCGATCGAGCCCGCCTAGACGAGCTCGATCTGCACCATCGGCGCCGCGTCACCTGCCCGGGGTCCGAGTCGCGTGATCCGCGTGAACCCCGACCCCCGTTCGGCGTACTTGGTCGCCAGTTCGCCCATCAGCTTCTCGATGATGAGCGGCTCATTCGGCAGCTGGGCGACCAGCTGCCGTCGCGCCGGCAGGTCACCGCGCTTGGCGGTGACGATCAGCCGGTCAACCATGCCGCGCACTTCCTTGGCCTTGGCCTCGGTCGTCTTCAACCGCTCGTAGCGGAGGACGGCGACGGCCAGGTTGGCGAGCATGTGCTCGCGGTGGGCCGTGGGACGGCTCAGCTTGCGGCCGGCAATGCGGTGCGGCATCGGTCAGTGCCCTAGGCCTCGCGGTTCAGCTCGGCGGCGACCGCTTCGTCGAGCTCGGCGGCTGCGGGCAGGTCCGCCTCGTCGGCGGCCGTCGCCCCATCCTCCGGCGGGATGAACCCGCGCAGGGCGAGGCGCTCCTTCATGTCGTCAAGGCTCTTCTTGCCGAAGTTCCGCATCCGAAGCAGCTCGTCGTCCCCGAGCGCGAGGAGCTGACCGATCTTCGTGATGTTGTTCCGCTTCAGGCTGTTGTAGGCCCGCATCGGGAGGTCCAGCTCCTCGATGGGGGCGTCGAGCAGGCTGGCGGCCAGCGGGGCGGCGACGTCCTCTCCGGTGCCCATCGCCGGTCGGCCGATCTCCGCGAAGCGGGAGAACTCCCGGACGAGGATGCCGGCCGCCTGGGCGAGGGCCGCCTGCGGGGTCGATGTCCCATCGGTCTCGATCTCGAGGGTCAGCTTGTCGAAGTTCGTCATCTGGCCGACCCGGGTGTTCTCGACCGAGAAGTTCACCCGGCGGACCGGGGAGAAGATCGCGTCGACTGGGATCACCCCGATCGGCATCTCCTCGGTGTGCTCCGCCGCACGGTAGCCAACCCCGGTTTCGATGGTGATGTCCATGTCGATCGAGCCGGCATCCGAGTCCAGGGTCAGCAGCTCGAGCTCGGGGTTCACGATCTCGACGTCGGCCGACTCGGCGATGTCGCCGGCGGTGACCAGCCCGGCGCCGTGCTTCGCGAGCTTGAGGGTCACCGGATGCGGTGCGAACGACCGGAGACGGATCTTCTTCATGTTCAGCACGATCTGGGTCACGTCTTCTTTGACGGCCGGGATGGTGCTGAACTCGTGGTAGACGTTGGCGACCTGGATCGAGGTCACCGCCGCCCCCTCGAGCGAGGACAGCAGGACCCGGCGCAGGGCGTTGCCCAGGGTGACCCCGTAGCCGGCGGCCAGGGGTTGGATCTCAAATCGGCCCGCGGCGCCTTGCGCCTCGACCTCTTCAATGCGCGGGGTGGACTCGGGTTCGATCATCAGCAAGGGGAACTCCTAGCGCGAGTAGTACTCGACGACGAGCTGCTCGTTGAACTCCATGGGCATCTGCTCACGGGTTGGTTCGGCGGTGACGGTCCCGGACAGCCTGGTCGGATCCACGCTCACCCAGTCCGGGACCTGGGCGGCGCGCATGGACTCCGGGGCGGCCTGGAAGAATGTGCGGCTGCGGCGCGTGTCGCGGACGTCGACCCGATCACCGACCGAGATCTGCATGCTGGGCGACTTTGTCGGCCGGCCATTGACGCTGAAGTGGCCGTGGCTGACCAGCTGCCGCGCCTGGGCGCGCGAGGAGGCGAAGCCCATGCGATACACGACGTTGTCGAGGCGCATCTCGAGCATCCGCAGCAGGTTCTCGCCGGTCATGCCCTTCTGGCGAGCGGCGTCTCGGAAGTAGTTGCGGAATTGGCGTTCCATGATTGAGTAGCTGCGCCGGACCCGCTGCTTCTCGCGCATCTGGAGCCCGTACTCGCTCACCTTTCGGCGTCGGGTCGGGTTCATGCCGGGCGGCGTGCTGCGGCGTTCGAATGAGCACTTCTTCGAGTAGCAGCGGCTTCCTTTCAGGAAGAGCTTCAGCCCCTCTCGGCGACAGATGCGGCAGACCGGATCCGTGTAACGGGCCATGGCTCAGACCCGCCGCCGCTTCGGTGGGCGGCAGCCGTTATGCGGGATGGGGGTGACGTCGGTGATCGCGGTGACTTCCAACCCCGCGGCCTGCAGGGACCGGATCGCCTGCTCGCGGCCGGCGCCGGGGCCCTTGACGAAGACCTCCACCTGGCGAACGCCGTGCTCCATCGCCTTGCGCGCCGCGAGCTCCGCGGTCTGGGCCGCCGCGTACGGGGTGCTCTTGCGCGAACCTTTGAAACCGACCAGCCCGGCACTACCCCAGGCGATCACCCCACCACCGGGATCGGTGATCGTGACGATCGTGTTGTTGAACGTGGCCTGGATGTGGGCGTGCCCGGACGGGACGTTCTTCTTCTCTCGCTTCTTGGCGCGCGTTGCGCGCTTTCGCTCAGCCATGAATCTCGCTCTGCTCTGGTTACTTCTTGCGCCGGACGCCGACGGTGCGGCGCGAGCCACGGCGCTGGCGGGCGTTGGTCTTCGTTCGCTGGCCCCGCGACGGGAGGTTGCGCCGGTGGCGAACGCCGCGGTAGGCGCCGATCTCCATCAGGCGCTTGATGTTCATGCTCACTTCCCGTCGGACGTCGCCCTCGACCCGGTAGCGCTTGTCGATGATGTCGCGGAGCCGGGTGACCTCGTCCTCGGTGAGGTCGCGGACCCGGGCATCAGGCGACACGTTGGCCGCGGTCACGACCTTGGCCGCGGTGGCCGGGCCGATGCCATGGATGTAGGTCAGGGACACGATCACCCGCTTCTCACGGGGAATGTCCACGCCGGCGATGCGCGCCACGATCCGTTCCTAGCCCTGCCGCTGGCGGTGCTTGGGGATGCGGCAGATGACCAGCACCACACCCGAGCGCCGAATAACCTTGCAGCGCTCGCAGCGGGGCTTGACCGAGGCGGAAACCTTCATCGCATCCTGTACGTGATTCGACCGCGGGTGAGGTCGTAGGGACTGAGCTCGACGCGAACCGTGTCGCCCGGCAGGATGCGGATGAAGTTCTTCCGGAGCTTTCCTGAGATGTGGGCCAGGACTTCGTGGCCGTTCTCGAGTCGCACCTTGAACATCGCGTTCGGCAAGGGGAGGATCACCTCGCCCTCAACCTCAATGGCATCCTTTTTCGGCAAGCGTTAACGCACCCTCGTTCGCGGTCTTCGCAATCTCAATTGGGGGGACACATGGAAAGGCCGCCGCACGCGGCGACCGGATTGGCGAGTATACATGGAGCGTGTTCGAAGGGCAATGGGCATGACCGATCTCGCGTCCTTCGCTGACCGGCTCCGGGTGCCCACCGGCGGCCCGGTCAACCTCGCGACCATCGACGCGGATGCGACACCCGGGTTTGACGGCGACGAGGAGGACGCTGACGACGAGCTCGCCGTGCTCCACGAGGAGCTGTTCGACTTCCAGGAGCGGCTGTGGGCCGAGCGGCGGCAGTCGATGCTGATCGTGCTCCAGGCGCTCGACGGGGGCGGCAAGGACGGGGTGATCGGGAACGTGTTCACCGCCTTCAATCCGCAGGGCGTCCGGGTGACCGGCTTCGGTGTCCCGACAGAGGAAGAGCTTGCCCACGATTTCCTGTGGCGCGTCCACCCGCACGCTCCGGGTCGGGGGCGGATCGCGATCTTCAATCGGAGTCACTACGAGGACGTCCTCGTCGTCCGCGTCGCACGGCTCGCGCCGGCGAGCGTCTGGCGCCCCCGGTACGCCCAGATCAACGACTTCGAGCGTCTGCTTGCCGCGTCGGGAACGACCATCCTGAAGTTCCTGCTCCACATCAGCCGCGACGAGCAGCGCGACCGGTTCCAGAAGCGCCTCGACAACCCGGCCAAGCGCTGGAAGTTCCGCCTCGGCGATCTCGAGGCGCGCGCCCAGTGGGATGCCTACCAGTCTGCGTACAACGAGGCGCTCGCGCGCTGCTCGCCGGAGACCGCGCCGTGGTTCATCATCCCGGCCAATCGCAAGTGGTATCGCGACCTGGCCGTGGCTCGCGTCGTGACCGCCGCGGCTCGGCGGATGGCACCCCAGTTTCCCGAGCCGGAAGAAGACCTGTCGGGCGTGGTGATCGTCGAGTAATTCAGCGGCGTGGCCCGAAGATTCGAAGTACGGCGCGGAGGATCGTGTTGAAGGCCCCGCTTCGGGCGAAGCGGGCACCCTCCTGGGCCACGTCCCCCCAGTCCACGCCCTTCTCCGGTGGTCGGGTCGGGTGCTTGCGGCCGCCCGGGCGCGGGATGGTCTCCGGCTCGCGGACGTCCACCGATGGCCGTTCGAGCGCCTCCTCCGCCGTTCGGGGCGTCGCGTCGTGGGCGTAGCGCGGAGCGATCGACGACGCGTCGACCACGCCCTGGAAGACGGCCGGATCGAGTTGCGCCATCAGGGACATCGGGGGCCGGAGCATGGTCCGCACGGTCGGGGTCGGAATCCCCTTCGGGCCCAGGCCCGTGACCATCGCCTCCCCGATGCCGAGCTGCGTGAGCTCCTCCTCGACGTCGTACAGCTCGGTCACCGGGAATGTCTCGGCGGTCGCCTCCACGATCTCGAGGTCGTCGGGGGTGAATGCTCGCAGCGCGTGCTGGACCCGGTTGCCGAGCTGGCCGAGGACCTCGGACGGGACGTCCTTCGGGGCGTGGGTCACGAAGAACACGCCGACGCCTTTCGAGCGGATGAGGCGCGCGACGAGCTCGATCTGCTGCAGGAATGCCCGGTTCGCGTCCCTGAACAGAAGGTGGGCCTCGTCGAAGAAGAAGACGAGCTTCGGCTTGTCCAGGTCGCCCACCTCTGGGAGCGTCTCGTAGAGCCGGGCGAGAAGCCAGAGCAGGAAGGTCGAGAAAAGGACAGGTCGGTCCTGCATGTCGGCCAGCTCGAGCACGCTGATGACGCCCGACCCGTCGGGCTGGACCCGGAGGAAGTCCATGACGTCGAACTCCGGATGCCCGAAGAACGCATCGGCGTCCTGCTGCTCGAGGCCGACGATCTTGCGGATCATGACCCCAACCGTGGCGCTCGAGACACCGCCATAGGCGTCCATGTCGGCCTTGCCGTCCGGGCTGTCGAGGTGGTTCAACAGCGCACGCAGGTCGCCCAGGCCGATGAGCGGGATCTGCTTGTCCTCCGCGTACTTGAAGGCGAGTGAGAGGACGCTCTCCTGGGTCTCGTTGAGCTCGAGCACCTTCGCGAACAGGATCGGCCCGAAGGACTCGACCGATGCGCGGAGGCGGACGCCCGGTCGGTCGCGAACGAGGGTGAAGAATTCGACCGGGAAGGCGCGTGGGGTGAAATCGGTCAGCGCCAGCGCGGCGATTCGGGCCGTGACCTTGTCGTTCACCATGCCCGGCGCCCCGAGTCCGGAGATGTCGCCCTTGATGTCGCTGATGAAGACGGGGACCCCCGCTGTCGACAGCTGCTCGGCCATGACCTGCAGGGTCTTCGTCTTGCCCGTCCCGGTGGAGCCTGCCACCAGCCCGTGGCGGTTCAGCATCGCCAGCGGGATCCGGACGACGGCGGATCCGTGAACCGTCCCCTCGTGCATGCCCGCTCCGAGCGTCACGGCCGGCTCCTGGAAGCCGTAGCCGGCGGCCATGGCGCCGACGAAGCCGTTGGTCATGCCGATCAGGCAGTCAGTCGCTCGGCCCCATGTGGGCCGATGACGATGGTGTCCTCGAAATGCGCGGACAGCGATCCGTCCGCGGTCACCACCGTCCAGCCATCGTCGAGCAGCCGGACGTCGTCACCGCCCAGGTTGAACATCGGCTCGATGGCGAGGCACATGCCCGGCTCGAGCCGCATCCCGGTCCCCGGGCGACCGTAGTTCGGGACCTGCGGCTCCTCGTGCATGGCCGAACCGATGCCATGCCCGACGAACGGTCGGACGATCCCGTAGCCGCGTGCGTTGGCCACGGCCTCGATGGCCGCGCCGATGTCGCCCAGCCGATTCCCCGGCAGCGCGGCATCGATGCCGGCGGTCAGTGCGAAACGGGCGGCCTCCACCAGGGCGGCGGCCTCGGGAGCGACCGTGCCCACCGGGAAGGTGCGCGCGCAGTCCGCGTGCCACCCTTCCCAGATGCAGCCCACGTCCAGGCTGACGAGATCGCCGTCGCGGATGCGCCGACGGGCGGACGGGATCCCGTGCACGACCTCGTCGTTGAGGGAGGTGCAGATCGTGCCCGGAAACGGCGGGTTCGATCCATACCCCTTGAAGGAGGACACGGCGCCTGCCTCGCGAACGTGGTCGACGGCGAGGGCGTCCAGCTCGGCGGTGGTCACGCCCGGGCCGAGCGCCGCCTCGAGGCGGTCGAGGAGGGCGACGAGGATCTCGCCCGCCCGGCGCATGCTCGCGATCTCTTCCGGGCGTTTGATCGTGGCGCTCGGGTGGCGGAGCGGAATGCCCATCGGTCTGCCCTATCCCCTTCCGGCAGACGTCGCGACGCCTTCGATGACCTCGCCGATGGCGTTGGCCACCGCGTCGATTGCCTGGCGGCCGTCGACCCTGGACAGCAGGCCGTGCTTCTCGTAGTAAGCCGCGACGTCGTACATCGGTGGCAGCTGCTCGCGAAGCCGCGCGCGGAAGACCTCCGGTCTGTCGTCCTCGCGCTGAACGAGCGAGGTCCCGTCGCGGTCGCAGATGCCGGCTTCGCGCGGGGGATCGTTCGTGGCGTGGTACGGCGTGCCGCACTGGGGACAGACCCATCGCCCGGCAACGCGGGCCACGAGCACGTCCTCCGGCACGTCGATCAGGATCGCGCGGTCGATCGCACTCCCTCGCTCGGCCAGCAGGTGGTCGAGGGCCTGCGCCTGCTCGAGCGTCCGCGGGAAACCGTCGAATACGACTCCGGCAGATGCCACCGATTCGGTGAGGGCCTCGCCCACCATCCGGACCGTGATCTCATCGGGTACCAGCTCGCCGCGACGCATGTAGCCCTGGGCCACCTCGCCGAGGGGCGTGCCCTCCCGCATCGCGCGCCGAAACAGGTCGCCGGTGGAAAGATGAAGCAATCCGTGGTTCCGCGCCGCGCTGGCCGCCTGGGTCCCTTTACCGGCCGCTACCGGGCCGAGCAGGACGAGCATCACCGGATGAAGCCCTCGTAGTTCCGCATCATCATCTGCGCTTCGAGCTGCTTCATCGTCTCCACGACCACCGCGACCACGATCAGGACGCTCGTTCCGCCCAGCTGAATGGCCTCCGTGCCCGGGATGAAGGCGGAGATGATGAGCGGCGTCACTGCCACGCCCCCGAGGAAGAGAGCACCGCCCAGGGTGATCCGGTTGGCGACCCTGGTGAGGAAGTCCTCGGTCGGCTTACCCGGGCGGATGCCGGGGATGAACCCGCCGTTCTTCCGAAGGAAGTCGGCGGTCTGATCCGGCTTGAACTGGAATGCGGTGTAGAAGAAGGTGAAGAAGACGACCAGCACGAAATAGAGCGCCCCGTACACGATCGGGGTTGCCGGGCTCAGGACGGTGCTGATCCAGGTCGCGACGTCGGCCACCACCTCGTTCGAGCTGGTGGTGAAGTACTGCGCGATCTGGGCCGGGAACAGCAGGATGCTGACCGCGAAGATGATCGGGATGACGCCGGCCATGGTCACCTTCATGGGCAGGTACTGGGTCTGACCCTGGTACATGCGACGACCGCGGACGCGGGACGCGTATTGGACCGGGATCCGCCGCTGGCCCTCGTTGACGAACACGACCGCCGCGATGATCAGGACGGCGACGACGATGAAGGGCAGGATGCGGAGAATGCCGTCGGGGGAGGTGATGATCGGTGCGGCCTGGTCGGGGAGCCGGCCGACGATGCCGGCAAAGATGATGAAGCTGATGCCGTTGCCCAGCCCGCGCTCGCTGATGAGCTCGCCGAGCCACATCAGGAGGATCGTCCCCGCCGTCCACGCGATGAGCAAGGAGAACGTCTCGAAGCTGAGGAACGGACTGGCCGGAATGACGCCGGCGTTCTGGAGCAGGACCGAGAACCCGAATCCCTGGGCGAAGGCCAGGGGGACGGTCAGGTAGCGGGTGTACTGCTGGATTCGGTTGCGACCGTACTCGCCTTCACGCTGGAGCTCCTGAAGCCGGGGAATGACCCCCTGCATGAGCTGCATGATGATGCTGGCATTGATGTAGGGGTTCAGCCCCAGACCGATGATCGAGGCGGTCGCGAGGCCACCGCCGGAGAAGATGTCGAGCAGAGCCAGCAGCTGGTTCGTGGCGAACAGCTCCGCGAGGCGGGCCTGGTCGACGTTGGGCACCGGCACCGCGGTCAGGATCCTGAAGATCAGGAGGATGAACGCGGTGAAGAGGATCTTGCGCCGGATGTCCGGCGCCTGGATCGCGGTGACGACCGACTGAATCACTCGGTCGCGCCCTCGCCGTCAGCCTCCTCCGCCCCGTTGTCCGCGTCGGCCTTGGGTCCCGCCTCATCGGTCCCGCCCGCAGGCTCGTTGTCCTCCTCGGCCGGCTTCGTCGCGGGCTTTGCGCGCTTCCGGCGAGCGGCCGATCGCGCTTCGGCCTCCGCGGCTGCCTTCGCCTCTGCCTGCTCGTCGATCGGGTCGCCGTCCGGCCAGCTGATCCGCTGGGCGGTCGACCCGGCGGCGGCCAGCTTGTCGAGCGCGGACCGCGAGAAGGCGTGGGCGTGGATGGTGACGCCCTTCGGGGCTTCGCCCACGCCCAAGATCTTCACCGGCAGCGCCTTCGACTTCGAGCGGCGCAGGAGACCATCGTGGACCAGGACATCGGGCGTGATCAGGGTGCCCGCCTCGGCCTCGGTCAGCTGCGCGAGGTTCACCGGGGCGTACGCCACCCGTCCCCGGTTCCGGAAGCCGTGGAGCTTCGGAGTGCGGACGTGGAGCGGTGTCTGGCCGCCCTCGAACCACGCCGGAATCGATGATCCGGCGCGCGACTTCTGTCCCTTCGTGCCCCGCCCCGCGGTCTTGCCCTTGCCCGAGCCGTGGCCACGGCCGACGCGGCGGGCCGGCGTGTGTGAGCCGGGAGCGGGTTTGAGGTCATGCAGCTTCATGCGGACGTGTCCTCGGCCCCCGGCTCGGTGACCTCGACCAGGAACGCGACCCGGCGGAGCATGCCGCGGATCTGCGGCGTGTCGGCCACCTCGACCGTGTGATGCAGGCGGCGCAGGCCGAGGGCCCGGATCGTGCCCCGAGCGGCGGCCTTGTGGCCGATCTCAGACCGGACCCACGTCACCTTGATGGTGCGCGGGTTGGACGAGGTGCGCCTAGCGGCCACGGGGCGGGCCTCCCGGGAAGTTCACCGGCTCGGGCCGCTCGACATAGACGTGCGGCTGGCGGGCGGCCTCCGCGCCACGCTTCCCGAGCAGCTCCTCGGCGGTCTTGCCGCGGCGGCGGGCCGTGTCGTCGGCGGAGTGGAGGTTGGCCAGGCAGTCGAGCGTGGCACGGACGACGTTGACCGGGTTCGTGCTGCCCATCGTCTTGGACAGCAGGTCATGGATCCCGGCCACCTCGACCACGGCGCGCACGGAGCCGCCGGCGATGACGCCCGTGCCCGCCGACGCGGGGCGGAGCAGGACACGCGAGGCGCCGAAGTCGCGCTGAACGACGTGCGGGATCGTGCTCCCGACGAGTGGGACGCGAATCAGGTGCTTCTTGGCGTCCTCGACCCCCTTGCGAATGGCCTCGGGGACCTCACCCGCCTTGCCCAGTCCGGCACCGACCACTCCCCGGCCGTCACCGACGACCACGATGGCGCTGAAGCTGAACCGCCGCCCGCCCTTGACGACCTTGGCGACGCGGTTGATCTGGACGACCTTCTCTTCGAGGGTCAGCTTGGTGGGATCGATACGTGGCATGGGTACTCCGCTCTACAGTTCGAGGCCGCCCTGGCGGGCGCCCTCGGCGAGCGAGCGAACCCGCCCGTGATACCGATATCCGCCGCGGTCGAGGACGACCTGGGTCACGCCGGCCGCGCGAGCGCGCTCGGCCAGCGCCTTGCCCACCGCCTCGGCGGCGGCCACCTTCCCGGCAGGCCCGGCCAGCGACGGCTCGCGGCTCGATGCCGCGGCCAGGGTGCGACCGGTGCTGTCGTCGATGACCTGGGCGTAGATGAACCGCGAGCTGCGGAACACGCTCAGCCGCGGTCGATCCGCGCTGCCGGCCAGGCGGAGCCGAAGCCGCGCATGGCGCTTGCGGCGCAGGGCGTCGCGGGACGTCTTCTTGATCATCAGGCAGCGCCTCCGACCTTGCCGGCCTTGCCGGCCTTGCGCCGGATCTGCTCGCCGGCGTAGCGAATGCCCTTGCCCTTGTACGGCTCGGGCTTGCGCCGGGCGCGAATCGCGGCGGCCACCTGGCCCACGAGCTCGCGGTCGGGGCCCGTCACCGCCAGGCGGGTCGGGGTCTCCACGTTGAAGGTGATGCCTTCCGGCGGCTTGACCTCGACCGGGTGGGAGAAGCCGAGAGCGAGGACCAGCATCTCGCCCTGCAGCTGGGCGCGGTACCCCACGCCGCTGATCTCGAGGACCTTGGTGAACCCACTGGTCACGCCGGTGACCATGTTCGCGACCAGCGACCGGGTCAGGCCGTGGAGGGCACGATGCCGCGGCGCGTCCGACGGGCGCTCGACGCGGAGCACGCCGTCCTCGTGGACGAGGGTCATCTCGGGATGGACGTCACGCTCCAGGGTCCCGAGTGGGCCCGTGACGCGGACGTGCTGGCCCTCGAGGGAGACCTCGACGCCGTCGGGGATGGGGATGGGCAGGCGCCCGATACGCGACATCAGTCCCTACCAGACGTAGCAGATCACTTCGCCGCCCAGGTTCAGCTTCCGGGCTTGCTGCCCGGTCATGATCCCGTGGGAGGTGGAGAGGATGGCCACGCCCAGGCCACCCAGGACGCGGGGAATCTCGGTCTTGCGGGCGTAGACGCGCAGGCCGGGCTTGCTGATCCGCTTCAGGCCGGTGACCACGGGGGTCTTGCCCTCGACGTACTTGAGGGTCAGGACGAGGTGATCGTGCCCGTCCTCGACCCGGTTCTCGAATGACGCGATGAAGCCCTCCTCGACCAGGATGCGGGCGATCTCGGTCTTGACCCGAGATCCGGGCAGCACGACCTCGCCGTGCCGCGCGAGGCTCGCGTTCCGGACCCGGGTCAGCATGTCCGCGATCGGATCGGTGACGTTCATGGCTACCAGCTCGACTTCGTGACGCCGGGCAACATGCCTTCGAGGGCACGCTCCCGGAAGCAGATACGGCACAGCGCAAATCGGCGCATGTAGGCGCGCGGGCGGCCGCAGACCGTGCAGCGGTTGTACCCGCGCACCTCGAACTTCGGCTTCCGCTGGGCTTTGGCGATCATCGATTTCTTGGCCATGGCAATCGGTCCTCAGGCTCAGGTGGCAGAGAAGGGCATGCCCAGCAGGGCGAGGAGGCGGCGGCCCTCCTCGTCGGTGCGGGCGGTGGTGACGATGCTGATCTCGAAGCCGCGGAGGCGGTCGATCTTGTCGTAGTCGATTTCGGGATACATCAGCTGCTCGCGCAGGCCGAGGCTGAAGTTGCCGCGGCCGTCAAACGATCGCGGCGAAACTCCCCGGAAGTCGCGGATGCGGGGCAGTGCCAGGCGCATGGTTCGCTCCAGGAAGTCGTACATCCGCTGCCCGCGCAGGGTGACCTTGGCTCCGACCGGCATCCCGGTCCGCAGCCGGAACTGGGCGATCGAGCGGGTGGCGCGGGTCACGATCGGTTTCTGGCCAGTGATGGTCGCGAGGTCGCCCACAGCCGCGTCGATCGCCTTCGCATTCTGGATGGCCTCACCCAGGCCGATGTTGACCACGACCTTGTCAAGCCGTGGAACCTGCATCGGGTTCGCATACCCGAACTCGCGCTGCAGGGCTGGCACAACCTCGTCGCGGTAGCGCAGGCGCAGACCGATGGGCTCCGGTCGGCCCGCAGCTCCCCGGCGAGCCTTCGCCTTCTCGGGCGGAGCCTCCACCGCCACCGTCCTGTCGACGGCAGCCTTCTGTGCGGCCGTTCCCTTGGTGGCAGCCTTCGACGTCGTGCGCGCCTTTGCCTGTGCGGCGGGGCGCTTGCGCGGCGCCTTGGTCGGCTCGTCGGTCACGTGCCCACCTCCAGCTGCTCGCCGCAATGGCGGCAGACGCGCACCCGGGTCTTGTGCTGGTCGTCGAGCCGGGCATGACCGGTGCGGGTCGGCTTGTCGCAGTTGGGGCAGACGACCATGACCTTGCTGATCTGGATCGGCAGGGGCAGGTCGATGATGCCGGCCGTCTGCTGGCGGCCTCCGCGCGACTTCTGGTGGCGCTTCGCCATGTTCAGCCCGGGGACGACGACCGCCAGGCCGCGGCGGGTGCGCTCGACGCGCTCCACCTTGCCCCGCTTGCCACGGTCCTTGCCGGCGAGGACCAGCACCGTGTCACCCTTCCGGACCGCCATCACAGCACCTCCGGGGCGAGCGAGATGATCTTCATGTAGTTGCGCTCGCGCAGCTCCCGGGCGACGGGTCCGAAGATGCGTGTCCCGCGGGGGTTGCCCTGTGGCGTGATCAGGACCGCCGCGTTCTCGTCGAAGCGGATATGGCTGCCATCCGGCCGACCGTACCCCTTCGTCGTGCGCACGATCACGGCGCGCACCACCTCGCCCTTCTTCACCCCGGAGTTGGGCATGGCCTGTTTGACGCTCGCGACGATGACGTCACCAACCGAGGCCGTCTCGCTCGTGGAGCGACCGACCACGGTGATGCACATCAGCTCGCGCGCGCCGGTGTTGTCGGCCACCCGCAGCCGGGTCTGGCGTCGGATCATGCGGTCTCCTGGTCGGGGGGCGGAGATTCGGCCTCACCCTCGGGCTCCGGGTGCAGGATCGCCTCGTCGGCCATCGGTTCCTGCGCCGACTCGGAGATCCCATGACCGAGGATCTCGACCAGCCGCCACCGCTTGTCGCGGGACAGGGGCCGGCTCTCCTCGATCCGGACCGTATCGCCCACCTTTGCCGCGTTGTCGGCGTCGTGAGCCTTGAACTTCGTAGAGCGACGGATGACGCGCTTGTAGATCGGGTGGCGCTGCAGGCGTTCGACGCTGACGACCACCGTCTTGTCCATCTTGTCGGACACGACGCGTCCAACTTTGGTTCGTCGCTTGCCGGCCATCACGCGGACTCCCGGGCAGCGGCGGCCGCCGCGCGCTCACGCTCGGTCATGACGGTCAAGATGCGGGCGATCCGCTGACGCGTCGCCGGCAGGCGGCTGTAGTTCTTCTCCTGGCGGGTGGCCAGGTCGAATCGGATCTTCCACAGCTCCTGCTTCGCATCGGCCAGCGCGACGGCAAGGTCGGCGTCGCTGAGGGCCCGAACCTCACTGATGTCCATGTTCGACGCCCTCCTTGATGACGAACTTCGTCGAGATCGGCAGCTTGTGGCTGGCCAGCCGCATCGCCTCGCGGGCAATCGGCTCCGGCACCCCGGACATCTCGAACATCACGCGACCCGGCTTTACCACCGCGACCCAGTGATCCGGCGCCCCCTTGCCGGATCCCATTCGCACCTCGGCCGGCTTCTTGGTGACCGGCTTGTCGGGAAAGACGCGGATCCAGACCCGTCCGCCACGCTTGATGTGATGGGTCATGGCGCGTCGGGCGGCCTCGATCTGGCGGCTGGTCAACCAGCACACCTCTTCCGCCACCAGGCCATAGTCCCCGAATGACACGGTCGTGCCACCCTTGGCCAGCCCGGCTCGACGGCCGCGCTGGACCTTGCGGTGCTTGACGCGCTTCGGCAGCAGCATCTCAGCCCTCGTCCTTCGTTTCGGATTCAGCATCAGCACTGGTCTCGGGCTCGGGCTCAGGCTCGGGTTCGGGTTCGACCGATGCCGGCTCGGCGGCGGCCTCGGAGGCCGCCTCCTCGGCGACCACTGCCTCGGTGGTCTCCGGCGCTTGGGCGGTCGATTCGGCGGCGGCCGCCTCCGCGACCTCCGGCTCAGCCGCGGCCACGACAGCATCCACCGCCTCGCCGTCCTCGGCGGCAGCGGCGGCCTTGCCGCGCGCCTTTGGTCGGGCCCGCGTGGCGGTCCGAGCCTCGCGCGGCTCCGTCCGGGCCGATCCGGGCAGGTCGGCCAGGGTCTCGCCCCGGTAGATCCAGACCTTGACCCCGATGCGGCCGTAGGTGGTATGCGCGTGGACGACGCCGTAGCTGATGTCGGCGCGAAGCGTGCCGAGGGGGATGCGCCCTTCCTTGTCCCACTCCCGGCGGGACATCTCGGTGCCGCCGAGCCGGCCGGAAACCTGGATCTTTACGCCCTTGGCGCCGGCCTTGATGCTGCGCTGAACACCCTGCTTCACGGCCTTGCGGAACGCGATCCGCCGCTCGAGCTGCCCCGCGATGGACTGGGCGACGAGGACGGCATCCAGCTCCGGCTGGAGGACCTCCTTGATTTCGAGCTTGACCTTCTTGTCGGTCAGCTTCCCGATCGAGTTGCGCAGCAGCTCGACGTTGGCGCCGCCCTTGCCGATGACGATGCCCGGCTTGGCGGTGTGCACCGTCACGGTCACGTGGTTGATGCCGCGCTCGATCTCGACCTGACTGACGCTGGCGTTGGCCAGCTGCTTCGCGACCAGGCCGCGAATCTTCATGTCCTCCTGGAGCAGCGTCGCGTAGTCACGGTCGGCGTACCACTTTGCGAGCCATGGCTTGTTGATGCCGATCCGATACCCGTACGGGTGAACTTTGTGGCCCATCAGCTGTCTCCTCGGTCTGCGACCGAGACCGTGATGTGGCTCGTGCGCTTCAGGATCTGGAAGGCGCGCCCCTGGGCGCGTGGTCGGATGCGTTTCAGGGTGGGTCCCTCGTTTGCGATGGCCGACTCCACGTGGAGCTCGTCGGCGGTCAGGTTGAAGTTGTTTTCCGCGTTGGCGGTCGCACTGCGCAGGACCTTGGCCACGTCGCGAGCAGCCGCGTTCGGCAGGAAACGGAGGATGGCAGCCGCTTCCTCCACCGGGCGGCCGACGATGAGGTCGGTCACGAGGCGCACCTTGCGAGGGCTGATCCTGACGAACTTGGCGGTGGCGGAGACGCGCATCGGTCTGGTCCTACTTCAGCGCCGAGGATCGCTCGGTGTGACGCCCGTGCCCGCGGAAGTGTCGGGTCGGGGCGAACTCGCCCAGGCGGTGGCCGACCATGTTCTCGGTCACGAAGACCGGGACATGGCGACGGCCGTCGTGAACGGCGATGGTGTGGCCGATCATGGCCGGGAAGATCACCGAGGCCCTCGACCAGGTCTTCAGCACCTTGCGCTCGTTGCGCTTGTTCATGTCCTCGACCCGGCCCAGCAGTCGCGGGTCGACGAAGGGTCCCTTCTTGACGGAACGGCTCATATCGTCTCCTTACCCGCGCCCATAGCGGCGACGGACGATCAACCGATCGCTCGCCTGCTGCCGGCGGGTGCGCAGGCCCATGGCAGGCTTGCCCCACGGGGTCTTGGGTGGCATGCCGATGGGTGACTTGCCCTCGCCGCCACCGTGCGGATGGTCGTTCGGGTTCATCACCACGCCGCGCACCGACGGCCGGCGGCCGAGGTGCCGGTTGCGGCCGGCCTTGCCGATCTTCTGGTTCTCGTGATCGAGGTTGCTCACCTGGCCGACGGTTGCCACGCAGGCGGCCCGCACCCGGCGCACCTCACCGGAGGGCAGACGGATGGTGGCCATCTCGCCTTCCTTGGCGAGGAGCTGCGCGGCGCTGCCCGCGCTGCGCACGATCTGACCGCCGCGGCCCGCGACGAGCTCGATGTTGTGAATCTGGGTCCCCAGCGGGATCCGCGACAGCGGCAGCGCGTTGCCGACCCGCGCCTCAACGTCCGGGCCGGAGGCGACCTGGTCGCCGACCTGCAGGCCGTGGGGCAGGAGCATGTAGCGCTTCTCGCCGTCCGCGTAGTGGAGCAGGGCGATCCGGGCCGAGCGGTTGGGGTCGTACTCGATGGTCGCGATGCGGGCTGGCACACCGTGCTTGTCCCGCCGCCAGTCAATCACCCGGTACAGGCGCTTGTGGCCTCCGCCCTGGTGGCGGACGGTGAGCTTGCCCTGGGAGTTCCGGCCGGCCTTCGAACCGATGTGCTCGGTCAACGGCTTGTGCGGCTTGTCAGTCGTGATCTCCTCGAAGGTCGATCGCGTCATCTGCCGCTGGGACGGGGTGTTGGGCCGATAGCTGCGCAGTGGCATCGTCACACGACCTCGAACAGCTCGATCTTGTCGCCGTCGGCGATGGTCACCACGGCCTTGCGCCAGCCGCTGACCATGCCCTTCGTCCGGCGACCGCGGCTCTTCTGCTTCGGATGCACCGTCTGCACCCGAACCCCGAGCACCGTCACCTTGAACTCGGCCTCGACGGCGGCCTTGATCTGGAACTTGTTGGCGTCCGAGCGCACGGCGAAGGTGTAGTTGTTGCGCTCGATCTGGGCCACGGACTTCTCGCTGACCACCGGGCGCAGCAGGACGTCGTGGATCGTCCGCGCCGTCATGCGAACACCTCCTCGGCGCGGGCCACCGCGTCGCGGGTGAAGATGATGGTGTCCGCCTCCAGCACGTCGACGACGTTCAAGCTGTCGGCCAGGATGATGCGAACCTCGCGGAGGTTGGCGGCGGAGCGCTCCACCACCTCGTCGCGGGTCGCCAGAACGAGCAGGACGCGGCCAGCGGCCTCCCATGCGGCCAGTCGCTCGGCCATTGCCTTGGTCTGGATCTTCTCCATCCCGAAGTCTTCGACCACCTTGACGGCGCCATCGGCGGCCTTCGCGCTCAGCGTCCCGCGCAGGGCGGCGCGTCGGACCTTGGCGTTGACCTTGACCGTGTAGTCGCGCGGGTGGGGTCCGAAGACCACGCCCCCGCCACGCCACTGGGGCGAGGTGCGGCTGCCCTGGCGGGCGCGACCGGTCCCCTTCTGGCGCCACGGCTTGCGACCGCCGCCACGGACCTCGCCGCGCGTCTTCGTGTCGGCCGTGCCTACCCGCCGACCGGCCAGCTGGGCCATCGCGGCCTGGTGGATGAGCGGGGTCCGGACCGGCGCCGCGAACAGCGAGTCGGCGAGCTCGATCGAGCCCTTCTTGCTGCCGCTGGCCGTCAGGACCGGGGCGGAGGCCATCAGCCTTGCACCTTTCGGATGATGAGCAGCCCGTTTCGCGCACCCGGTACCGCACCGCGGACGAGGAGCAGCGAGCGCTCGGCGTCTACCTTGACCACCTCGAGCTTCTGCACGGTCACCTGGCGATCGCCCATGTGCCCGCCCATCCGGGTCCCTTTGAACACGCGACCCGGCGTGGTGCCGGCCCCGATCGAGCCTGGCTGGCGCGTATTGGTCGAGCCATGGGTCACCGGGCCGCGGCTGAAATTGTGGCGCTTGACCGTCCCGGCGAAGCCGCGGCCCTTCGAGGTGCCGGTCACGTCGACCAGGTCACCGGCCGCGAACAGGGTCACGTCCACGGACTGGCCCGGCTCAAACCCCTCGGTCGAGTCGACCCGGAACTCGTGCATGACCGATGGCCGAGGAGTGTCCTTGTCCAACGCCTTCAGCTGGCCGGCGACGGGCTTGGTCACGCGGCGCGCCGACCCTGCGCCGACCTGCACGGCGGCATAGCCGTCGCGCTCGACGTTCCGGAGCATGGTCACCGTGTTCGGGGCAGCAGCAATGACGCTCACCGGGACGACACTGCCGTCCTCGGCGAAGAGCCGCGTCATGCCGAGCTTGCGCCCGATCAACCCAACCGTCACTCCAACCTCACATCTTGATCTCGATGTCGACGCCCGCCGCCAGCGAGAGCCGCATCAGCGCATCCACCGTCTTCGACGAGGGATCGATGATGTCGATCAGCCGCTTGTGCGTTCGAATCTCGAACTGTTCCCGTCCGTCCTTGTGGATGAACGGGCCGCGGATGACCGTGAACTTCTCGATCCGCGTCGGCAGCGGAACGGGGCCGACGATCTCGGCGCCCGTCCGCTGGGCCGTCTCCACGATCTGCTCGGCCGACTGGTCGAGCAGCTTGTGGTCGTAGGCCCGAAGCCGGATGCGAATGCGCTGCTTGGCCATGAACCGCCTACGCGCTGAGCGCCGTGATCACACCCGCGCCCACCGTGTGGCCGCCCTCGCGAATCGCGAAGCGCTGCCCCTGCTCGATGGCGATGGGGGTGATGAGCTCGACGTCGATGTTGACGTTGTCGCCCGGCATGATCATCTCGACGCCGTCCGGCAGCTGGATCGCCCCGGTGACGTCGGTCGTCCGCAGATAGAACTGCGGCCGATAGCCGGTGTAGAACGGCGTGTGGCGGCCGCCCTCGTCCTTCGAGAGGACGTAGACCTCGGCCTTGAACTTGGTCCCGGGCTTGATGGAGCCCGGCTTGGCCAGCACCTGGCCGCGCTCGATCTCCTCGCGCTCGATACCGCGCAGCAGGAGGCCGACGTTGTCGCCGGCCTGGCCCTCGTCGAGGGTCTTGTTGAACATCTCGACGCCGGTCACGACCAGCTGCTTGGCCTTGGCGTGGATGCCGACCTGCTCGATCGTCTCGCCGGTCTTCACCATCCCGCGCTCGATGCGCCCGGTCGCCACCGTGCCGCGGCCCTTGATCCCGAACACGTCCTCGACCGGCATGAGGAACGGCTTGTCCGTCTCGCGGGTCGGGGTCGGGATGTAGTTGTCGACCGCGTCCATCAGCTCCTTGATTGGCTTGTACTCCTCCGCATCCGGGTCTTCGCTCGTGGACTCGAGGGCCTTCAGGGCGGAACCGCGAATGACGGGGATGTCGTCGCCGGGGAACTGCTGCTTGGAGAGGAGCTCACGGACCTCCATCTCGACCAGGTCAACGAGCATCTCGTCGTCGACCGCGTCCACCTTGTTCAGGAACACGACGATCGACGGAACCTCGACCTGGCGGGCGAGGAGGATGTGCTCGCGGGTCTGGGGCATCGGGCCGTCCGCCGCGGACACGACCAGGATGGCCCCGTCCATCTGGGCGGCGCCGGTGATCATGTTCTTGATGTAGTCCGCGTGGCCGGGGCAGTCGACGTGCGCGTAGTGCCGCGCATCGGTCTGGTACTCGACGTGGGCGATCGCGATCGTGATGCCCCGCGCCTTCTCCTCCGGCGCGTTGTCGATCGAGTCGAACGCGCGGAAGCTGGCCCCGCCCTTGAGGGCCAGGTACTTCGTGATGGCCGCGGTCAGCGTCGTCTTGCCATGGTCGACGTGACCGATGGTGCCGACGTTGATGTGCGGCTTGGTGCGGTCGAACTTCTGCTTGGCCATGGTGCTTGCTCTTCGCTCCTCCTAGGTGGATGTCAGCTCTTGGACTTGGCGATCAGTTCGTTGGCGATGGACTGCGGGACTTCGGTGTAGCGCGAGAACTCCATCGAGTAGGTGGCCCGGCCCTGGGTCATCGACCGCAGGTCGGTGGCGTAGCCGAACATCTCGGCCAGGGGGACATGCGCCGCGATGACTCGTGAGGTCGCCCGCTCTTCGATCCCGTCGACCGATCCGCGGCGGGCGTTCAGGTTCCCGATGACGTCCCCCATGAAGTCTTCGGGAGTGACGACCTCGACCTTCATCACCGGCTCGAGGATGACCGGGTCGGCCTTGGCAACGGCGGCCTTGGCCGCCATCGAGCCGGCGATCTTGAAGGCCATCTCCGACGAGTCGACCTCGTGGAACGACCCGTCGATGAGCGTGGCCTTAGCATCGATCAGCGGATAGCCAGCCAGGATGCCCCCCGCCAGGGCGTCGCGGATGCCCTCCTCGACCGCCTTCCAGAATTCGCGCGGAATGGCGCCCCCGACGATCTTCGACTCGAAGACGTAGCCACTCCCCCGCTCCAGGGGCTCGAGAGTGATCACCGCGTGGCCGTACTGGCCCTTGCCGCCGGTCTGGCGCACGAGCCGGCCTTCCGCCTTGGCTCCCTGACGAATGGCCTCCCGATACGAGACCTGGGGCCGGCCGACGTTTGCCTGGACCTTGAACTCGCGGAGCATGCGGTCGACGATCACCTCCAGGTGGAGCTCGCCCATGCCCGCGATCCGGGTCTGGGAGCTCTCCTGATCGGTGCTGACCCGGAAGGTCGGGTCCTCCTCCGCCAGCCGCTGGAGAGCGATCGCCATCTTGTCCTGGTCGGCCTTGGTCTTCGGCTCCACCGCCAGTTCGATGACCGGCTCGGGGAAGGTGATGGCCTCCAGCACGATGGGATGGGCCTCGTCGGTCAGGGTGTCGCCGGTGAAGGTGTTCTTCAGTCCAACCGCAGCGGCGATGTCGCCGGCACTGACCGACTCGACCTCCTCGCGGTGGTTGGCGTGGAGCTGGACCAGGCGCCCGATCCGCTCCTTGTGGTCCTTCGTCGAGTTGTAGACGTACGAGCCGCTCTTCAGCGTTCCGCTGTAGACCCGGAAGAAGGCGAGCTTGCCGACGAACGGGTCGGCGGCAATCTTGAACGCGAGGGCCGCGAACGGCTCGGTCGGATCGGTATGTCGGACGACCTGCTCGTGGGTACGCGGGTCGGTCCCGGTCACCGGAGGCACATCGAGCGGGCTGGGCAGGTACTCGATGACCGCGTCGAGCATGGGCTGGATGCCCTTGTTCTTCAGGGCCGATCCGCACAGGACCGGCACGATGCGATACGCAAGCGTGCCCGCCCGGAGTGCGCGCCTCAGCTCATCGGCCGCGACCGGTTCTCCCTCGAGGAACTTGTGGGCGATGTCGTCGTCCAGGTCGGCAAGGGCCTCGACCATCTTGTCGTGCCAGGCAGCGGCGTCCTCGGCGAGCTCGGTCGGGATCGGCCCGGTCTGGCCCGGGTCGTCCACGTCGGCTCCGTAGGTGATCGCCTTCATCTCGACCAGGTCGATGACTCCGCGGAACGCGGCCTCGGTGCCGATCGGGATCTGGACCGGAACGGCGACGGCACCCAGCCGGTCCCGGATCATGTCCACGACGCGCCAGAAGTCGGCACCGGTGCGGTCGAGCTTGTTCACGAAGCAGAAGCGAGGAACGCCATACCGATCCGCCTGCCGCCAGACCGTCTCGGACTGGGGCTCGACGCCGGCCACGCCGTCGAAAACGACGACCGCGCCATCGAGCACGCGCAGGCTTCGCTCGACCTCGACGGTGAAATCCACGTGGCCGGGCGTGTCAATAAGATTGATTCGATGATCCGCCCAGAAGCAGGTCGTGGCCGCGGCGGTGATCGTGATGCCACGCTCCTGCTCCTGCTCCATCCAGTCCATCGTGGCCGCGCCCTCGTGGACCTCGCCGATCTTGTAGATCTTTTTGGTGTAGAACAGGATCCGCTCCGACACGGTCGTCTTGCCGGCGTCGATGTGGGCAAT
>DASTEQ010000021.1:0-2658 GCA_035709505.1 Candidatus Limnocylindria bacterium | reverse complement strand
GTATCGGTCCTGTTCTCGGCGGAGCTGTGGGCCGAGTGGATCTCGCTGCTGGCGGCCAATGTCGGGTCCGACCCGCGGATCCAGGTCATTCCGCTGCCGTTCCTCGTCCGGCTGCCGATCGCGGTGGTCGTGATCGTGGTCGCCGCGCGGTGGAACCGGGCGTGGCTGTTGCCGATCGGCGTCATGCTCGCCTTGCCCAACGTGTGGACCTCGTCCCTCGCGCTGCTCGCCGGGTCAGCCGCCCTGTGGTGGGCCGAGCGGCGGGCGCCTGAACCAGCGCCTGTTTCGTACCCCGCCTGACGAGGCGTTGGCACAATGGCGGGGGAGCGCAATGCGACCGATAGGAACGGGCCTGAGCTCCAGGCATCCCCGCCTCCCGCTGACACGGCGTTGCAAGGGGCGCGGTCGCCTCGTCGACGCTCCCCGCTCCGGCAACCCCGCACACTCGTGTGAGGTGCAGGATGCACCTCGCCTACCCGTCCGGAAATGGAGACACGCCATGAAGGACAAGAAGCACAAGCCGACCACCCGGTGGCCGCATGACGAGCTGAAGCCGACTGGCGGCAGCCCGGGCACGATGGGGAGCACCCCAGGGCAGAGTGGCCAGACGCCGGGTCAGAGTGGCCAGACACCAGGGAAGGGCGGTCTGGCGCCGGGTCAGAGTGGCCAAACGCCGGGCCAGAGCGGCCAGACCCCCGGCAAGAGTGGCATGAATCCGGGCCAAGGCGGCGCGGAGGCTACCGACAGCCAGTGGCGACCAAAGGACAAGCAGCCAAAGCTGCAGCACCAGACCGGCGAGGCCCAGAAGCCGAACGCCGGCTGAGCACCCGCGCGCACCTTTGATAGCGCGAGAACGGAGGTCACGAAAATGACCGACAGCAAGAAAGTGATGGCCCGCCCCGATAACGAGTGGCCGGGCTGGCCGACCGCGGATGGTCAGCCCACGACCGGGGCCAAGAGCTACGGCGGGATCGTCGGGCAGATCCCTCCTCCTGACACTCTTCCGGACGAGAAGGAAGAGCAGCCGCCGGACCCGGCACCAAAGGAGCAGCCGGAGACCGATGAGCCCGACCTGAAGTTCCCTGGCGAGGGAGACGACCTGCCCCCCGACATGGCACCTGACGCCAACGCCCAGAGCCCGAATGCCGGTCAGCCACAGGGAGAGGACTATGGCCCGGAGCACTCGACGGGCTGACGGTTCTGTCACGAGACTGCAACAGGAGCCGATCCCGGGCGCATAGGAAGAAGGGCACTGCGTCCGTACGGTGCGACGCAGTACCTGACCGGCCCTGGCCGGCCAGATCAGGGCGCCCAGCTGGAGCCTGAGGGGGTTTCAGCAGAGTCCCCACATCGAACACCCTCCGACACTGTGCGAGCCGGGGGGTGTTCTTTGCTAGCCGGCTCGAGCGGAGGTCTGCGCCAGGAGGTCGTCGATCTCGGTGAGCGGGCGCGAGGCGCTCATGCTGGCAAACAGCTCGCGGGCGGACCTCAGAGACTCCAGGGCCTCGCCAGGTCGGCCGAGGGCCAGCAGGCTTCGCCCCTGACCGATGAGTGCCTGGCCCTGCTCCGGAACCGAGCCGTACTCCATCCACCGCTCGGCGGCATCCCGATAGCCGGCAGCGGCCTCTTCGAACCGACCCTCCGTCTCGGCGATGACCGCTCGCCCCGTCACGACGATGTTCTCGGGTCGGCCGGGAATGGCGAGGTTTGCATCGGCCAGGCGGCGCGCTAACGCGACGTCGCCGGCTTGGCAGGCAACCCGGATCAGTTCCGCGACAGCTGAAAGGATCAGCGGCGTCGTCTCGGCGGTGATCCGCTCGATCTCGAGCAGCGCATGTCGCGCGTCGTCGCCGCGGCCCTCGGCGACGGCGAGCAGCGAATCCACCTCCAGGCCTGGAATCACGAGCTGTGGGTCGCCCGCCTCGCGCGCCGCGGGCAGAATGGCCGCGGCGACGGTCTTGGCCGCGGCGAGGTCGCCGCGCATGAAGAGAACCTTTACGCGCATCGGCTCGGAGAAGCCGGCGGGCTGCGACCACGACCTGGCTTTGGCTTCTGTGGCGACTTCGTCGGCGGTCGTGAGCACCTCGTCCCAGCGCCCCAGGTCATAGAGGGGGAGCGTCGACTCGGCAAGCGACCACAGCCGGGTGCCGTCCATCCCGCGGCGCGTCGAAAAGGCCATGCCTTCGGTGTAGGTTTCCAGGCCGGCTAGCGGCCCCTCGGCATTCCACCGCAGGCCCCCCAAGTTGTTGTAGGCGACGGCTGCCTCGCCCGGAAAACCCGTGGCCACTCCCAGCTCGACCGCGGCTCCGAGGTCGGCGACTGCGCCGGCGACGTCCCGCTGGTCCCAGCGAGCCCAGCCCCGTGCCTGGAGGGGACGGACCTTCAGGTCCGGCCGGTCGAGGGCGTCCGCGAGGTCGATTGCCTTCTGGGCGAACTCGAACGACTCGCCGTGTTGCGACCGCAGCATGGCGTCCCCCGCCATGGCGGCGTAGACCCGGTTCAGCTCCCAGCTCGGGGGCTGCGCCTCGAGAACCGCGCGCGCCTCGGCGAACAGCTCCCGGACCCGATCCATCTGATTGAGATGCCGCATGACCAGGGCCAGCATCGTGGTGGCGAAGGCAGCTCTGGTGGGGTTCCCACGCTCCGTGAAGTAGCTGC
>DASTEQ010000020.1:0-6570 GCA_035709505.1 Candidatus Limnocylindria bacterium | reverse complement strand
GTTGACCGAGACAGCGCGCAGCTCGGGCCCGCTCGGGTCGTACTCCTCCCCGGCCTCGAGGATGGAGTACGCCTGGCCGGTGGAGGAAGCCGCGAGCATGTTGCGGGTCACGAGCTGGCCGGTGGCAATCGGGACGCCGCTCACCCGGCCGAGGACGTCCTCGATCAGCGTGTACGCGGTCTCGTTGGTGGGGTCGGCCACCACTTCGCGGATGGCGACGTCCCCTTCCTCGATCGGCTTGCGGCTGGCGATGTCGCGGACGGCGACGACGACCGACCGCATTTCCACCGGTTCGCGGAGCATCGCGCTGCCCTGGAGCGCGACGAGTACCACGCCACCGACGAGGATGGCCATGATCAGCCCGACACCGACGTAAATCCTGGACCGGCGACGGTTCCTATCTGGATCTTCGAACGACACGACGAGGCTCCTTGGTGCGAATTACCACGGGACGAGGCGGGGCCGCTGCGCGCGTCGCAGCGACGGGTCATTGGCACTGGCCGCAATCGGACTCACGGCGTGCCCGGCGATCGAATTCGCGTCGAGCGCGGTGACCTCGAACACGGCGAAGCCGATGATGTCCACGTACTTGCCGCTGCTGGTCGTGGTGGCGACGGTGAAGGTGATCTGCTGCAGATGGGTCACCGGCTGGCCATCTCCATTCGTGCCCGTTCCCCGAACGACGAACGAGTAGCAGCCGGGTGCCAGCCCGAGCGAGTTGATGCTCAGCGTGGTCGCCGTGCCGTTGCCGCCCGCCGACGGCATGGCGGAGGCGGGCGAGATCGTGAGCTGCCCTGGATTGATCGAAGCGGCCCCGTAGCTGCAGTCGGTGAAGGAACTGGAGTCGACGGTGAGGCTGACCGGAGTGCCGGTGGCGCCCCACCGGGTGGCCGACGCGCTGGTGGTCGACACGTACAGGGTGAGGGCGGCCGTGCCGCCAAGCGTGGCGATCTCGGCGGAAGTGTCGGAGTTGCCCAGACTGAAGTCGCGGACCGCGCCGTCAATGCGCACGGCGGTCGGTTTCTTACGCGTCTGGTAGTACGGGTCCCCAGAGAGGCCCTGGAGCCACACGGCATAGATGCCGCCGGGCACGGTATTCGTCGAGATCGACTGCATCAGGACGTTGGTCCCGTTCTTGTCCGGGATGAAGTTGTCGGTCGACCACAAGGGTTGGTTCATGTGGCCGGTCGTCGGCGCCGCGTTCGATGGCGGCTCGTCCGGGATGAGGTCATAGGTCGAGATCGGCGCCGCGTGATCGCCGTGGAGGGAAAGCGCCACGGTGCTGTTGAACGAGTCGTTCCGTGAGACCGTGAAGTTCGGGCCGTCGGTCGGTGAGCCGGTGGTCGCCGGCAGCACGATCGCGGTCGGCGGCGTGATGGAGAAGTCGGGGATCTCCATCACCGTGCCGTTGTAGACCGCGAGCAGGAGGCGGTCGTCCACGGCGAACACTTCGGAGAAGTTGCCGACGACCATGGCGGTGTCATTGCCCGAGAAGGCAGCGACCTGGTCATTCGGGTCGGCCGGTGTCGTGACCGGAGGAAAGGCGGGTCCCGGGTAGCCAGTGAGGAGATAGTCACCCTGCATGCCCTTCAGGGTGTTCTCCGTGAGCCCGGACGTGACGCCGTTGTAGTAGACGCGCGAGGTGGTCGAGGCGTAGTTCCTGACGTCGAGCGCGATGAAGCCACGGAAGTCGCTGTCGTTGTTGGCCTTGGCTCCCGGGCCGTACAGCTCGATGGTCGGGCCAGGCTCGGCCTCGTTCGCCGGGGTCCGCACGTCGTAGCCGAGGACGTTGGCCGCATCCACCTGGCCGAGGGTTGAGGTCCCGGACGTGGCCAGCGCGTCCTCAAACCCGCCGCCGGGACCAGGCGGCCCCAGGTAGCGGCGCGCCACGATTGGGACGGCGGGTCCTCCCTGGAGCTGGCAGTGGGCGCGGCCGACGGCCTGCAGGCTGGGCACGCCGACCAGCCGGGCGAGCAAGGCGTCGACGTGAGACTCGACCGCCACTCGGACCGTGGAGCCGTTCACGATGATCCCGCTCACGAGATGCGCGGGGTCGCCTGCGTGGCCCGCCGTGTACACCCGTGAGCCGTCGGGCGCGATGACGCCCTGCGTTCCGGCGGGAGAATGCTCGAGGTTGACCTCCGCAATGGCCCTCGCCTGCGCGGCTGCGGACGCGTCGGAGTCGCCGGCGATCAGCGCCCGGCAGGCGGCGAGGGCGCCGGCGTCGGCAGCGGTCTGCGCGTGGCGCTGCTCGGCAACCTGGCGGCCGACGTCGATGGCGAGTCCGGCAAAGGCGAAAAGGATGACCATGGTGAGGGCCACGATCACGAGCACCTGGCCCGGAGCCGAGCGGTCGGCGCGCATCGTCAGTTGACCACCATCGTCGCCGTCGCCCGCTGGAGGAATCGGCCATTGCCGTCGGTCGACAGAAGAGCACTGATGAGGGGCACCACGACGTCGCTGTGGTAGCTGATCTCGACCCGTACGAAGCAGCCCTGCCGGGTATCGGTCACGCAGTCGGTGAGGCTGTCGCTCGGGTCGGGGCAGGGGTCATCGGTCACCGCCGAGGCGCAGTACGAGATCGTGATGTCGCCGTTGACGAGGGTCGTGCTGCTCGGGATGGGACAGATGCCGCCGCTGGTCGTCGCCGAGAAGTGCGGGCTGGCGTCGTCCAGGAGCCCGAAGGATGCGGTGGCCGCTTCGAGGATCGCCGCGCAGCGGTGGGCGTCGTTGCGGAAGGTCGTCTCCGTGTGGTTGTAGACGTAGATCGTTCCCGCTCGGGCTCCTTCGCGGGCCGCATTCGTCAGCGTCACGTGGGCGCCGTAGAGGAGCCCGAACTGGATGATCGCGACCACGATCAGGATGAGCGGAGTGAGCACGACCACGAACTCGACCATCGCCTGGCCGCGTCCCGAGCGCGCGAGCATGCGGCGGACGGCATGACCGCCCACCTGCCCACGCCGGCGCCGGGACCCGATGAGACCCATATGAGCCACGAGCGTATGAAGGTGCCTGCCGTTCGGATATGACCCGTTAGATCGCTTTGGCATCGGTACCGATGGGGTCCGCTAGAATCGGTCCCCCCGAAGCGGTCCGCTGGTACTGACATGCCCGATTTCACGCTGCACGCCCCGTTCGAGCCCACCGGAGACCAGCCGGCAGCCATCGCCGGGCTGGTGGATGGGCTGTCCGACGGCATGCGCCACCAGGTCCTCCTGGGGGCCACCGGCACCGGAAAGACGTTCACCGCGGCGAAGGTCATCGAGGCGGCGCAGCGGCCGACCCTGGTGATGGCCCACAACAAAACGCTCGCCGCCCAGCTGTACCAGGAGTTCCGCGAGTTCTTCCCGGAGAACGCGGTCGAGTACTTCGTCAGCTACTACGACTACTTCCAGCCGGAGGCCTATCTCCCCCGGTCGGATACGTACATCGAGAAGGATTCGAGCCGGAACGACGAGATTGACCGGCTCCGGCACAACGCGACGCGGGCCCTGTTCGAGCGCCGGGACGTGCTGATCGTGGCGTCGGTGTCCTGTATCTACGGCCTCGGAGCGCCGATCGACTACGGGGCGACCGTCATCAATCTCAAGGTCGGCGGCCACTACCGGCGCGATGGCGTCCTCCGCCACCTCGTCGACCTCCAGTACCAGCGCAACGACGCTGCCCTGCAACGCTCCCGGTTTCGGGTCCGCGGCGACGTGCTCGAGGTCCAGCCGCCGCATGGCGAAGAGGTCGTGCGGGTCGACTTCTTCGGTGACCAGGTGGAGCGGATCGTCGAGGTCGACAGCCTGACCGGGGAGGTACTCGCCGAGCGGCAGGAGGTGAACTTCTACCCGGCCACCCACTACGTCACGCCGCGCGACAAGCTCCTTGCCGCGATCGACGACATCGAAACCGAGATGGAGATCCGCGTCCGCGAGCTGGAGAGCAAGGGCCAGATGCTCGAGGCGGCGCGGCTCCGGCAGCGGACCCTGTTCGACCTCGAGATGCTGCGCGAAGTCGGCTTCTGCCCGGGAATCGAGAACTACTCGCGCCATCTCTCGCGACGGGAGAAGGGCAGCCGGCCGTGGACCCTGATCGACTACTTCCCGACCGATTACCTGCTCATCGTCGACGAGAGCCACATCACCATCCCCCAGGTCCACGGCATGTACAAGAACGACCGGACGCGGAAGGAGGTCCTCGTCGAGTTCGGCTTCCGCCTGGAGTCTGCGCTCGACAACCGGCCACTGACCTTCGCCGAGTGGGAGGACCATCTCAACCAGGTCATCTCCATGAGCGCGACGCCCGGTCCGTACGAGATGGAGCGGGCCGAGCGGGTGGTGGAGCAGTTCATCCGCCCGACCGGGGTCGTGGACCCAACCATCACCGTCCGGCCCACCGCCCACCAGGTGGACGACCTCATCGCCGAGATCCGCGACACGGTGTCGCGCGGGGAGCGGGTGTTGGTCACCACTCTGACCAAGAAGATGGCGGAGGACCTGGCCGACTATCTCGCCGAGCTTGGGATCAAGGTCCAGTGGCTGCACAGTGAGGTCGACACCCTGGAGCGGGTCGAGATCCTTCGCGACCTGCGTCTCGGCGTGTACGACGTCCTGGTCGGGATCAACCTCCTCCGGGAGGGCCTCGACCTGCCCGAGGTGACGCTTGTCGCCATCCTTGATGCCGACAAGGAAGGCTTCCTCCGCAGCGGCGGATCGCTGATCCAGGTCATCGGTCGGGCGGCACGGAACATCGGCGGCCGCGTGATCATGTACGCCGACAAGGAGACGGCCGCCATGCGGGCGGCGATCGAGGAAACCGACCGCCGGCGCGCGAAGCAGGAGGCCTACAACCTCGAGAACGGGATCGTCCCCGAGACGATCACGAAGGCCATTCGCGACATCCACGAGGGGCTGCGCCGGGTGGCCGAGGAACGGCAGACCCTTGACCTGGAGGGCCGGGGGAGCGAGGAGATCGCCGAGCTGGCCTCCCGACTCGAGGCCCAGATGCGGGAGGCGGCACGCAATCTGGAGTTCGAACGGGCGGCCGCCCTGCGCGACGAGCTGGTGGCCCTGCGGAGGCTTCGGGAAGAGCTGAACGCCGCCCCCGGCGAGATTCCCGCGGACGTCTATGCGGCCGCTGCCGAGGCAGGCCAGGATGGGTGGGGCGGCGATGGGCGCCCGAGGCGCGAGGTGTTCAGTACCGCCGCCCGGCCGAACATCATCCCCGCCGGCACGCGACGCCGCCCGCCTCGCCGGCGCTGAGGAGACGACGTGGCCGGGACTCTGCCCCACGCGGTCTTCGTCGAGACCGACATCGATGCGGACGGCACGGCGGCAGCATTCGCCGGAGAGCTGCCCGGCTGCGCGGCGGTGGCCGCGGATCCCGGGACGGCGGTGGCTGCGCTCCCGGCCCGCGTGGGTGCCTTCGTGGCGTGGCTTCGCGGGCATGGGGAGTCACTCGTCGAGCCGGTGGGGAATTGGTACGAGGTCGAGCGCGCCGCCGCCGTCCGGCGTGACGGGGCCACGGAGCGGGCGAGCTTCTCCCTCGACGACCTGCCGCCGTCTCCATCTGAGCTGCAGACCTGGCTCCGCTGGGCCGAACTCGCCCGGGAAGACCTCGCCGTGGCGCTCGATGCGCAGCCCGGGGCGGCGGATGACGCGGCGTGGCTCGCCGACCAGGACCTTGCCCTCGCCGCGGACCTCGGCACGGGTGGCACCCTTCCGGCCGGGCTGAGCGGACTCGATCGGCTGTACGCGGCGCGCGACCGGCTGATGGACGGGCTGAGCGCCGGGCCGCAGGCCGGCGTCCGCCGTGCTCTTCGGCTCGCAATCGCGGACGACCTGCGCCTGGTGGAGCACCTGCGCGGCCGATGAGCCGCGTTTCGCGGTGACCGAACGGGCGGCCTGGGTCGCAGTCCCGCTGATCCTCGTCGGGGTGCTCGCGCTCTTTCTCCTCGTCGGCAGCCTCGGCGGGCCGCGCCCGGAGTACCAGCGGATCGACGTGGCCGAGGTCCTCGCCGCCGACGATCCTGCGGCCACCTACGGGTCGGACGAGATCGAGCTCGTCGGCTGGTACGCCAATCTCGACGACGACTGCCGCCCTCCGTCAGGCGAGGCCACGGACGCCGGCTGGCTGCTCCGGACCTGCCCGCTCCGCCTCCTGCTGGCCGAGCAGCCGGCAACGGGTGCTTCCCAGGCCGCGCTCGAGGCCATCGGGCTGCGCCTCGCCGCGCCGACCGGGGAGCCGTTCCCTCCACGGCCCGTGGCCGAAGGCTGGCATCTCATGCTCGAGCCCCTGATCGTGACCGGACACTTCGACGACCCGCAGGCGGCAGCGTGTCCCGTTACGGAAGTTGACCGTTGCCGGGCCACCTTCGTCGTGTCGGGGGTCGATGGGCTCGTGCACTGAAGGGGTTCCCCCGGGCCGCTGGAACGCGCAAGATAGCCGGCGGCTACCCGGAACCGGGGGGCCGGACAGCGTGGAGGAGACTCGATGGACTTTCAGGCGCTCTTGATCGGCATCATCGCTATCGCCCTCGGGGCGGCGATGATGGTGCTGGGCTACCGCCTCGCCCTGATCCTCCTG
>DASTEQ010000019.1:0-3872 GCA_035709505.1 Candidatus Limnocylindria bacterium | reverse complement strand
GGTCACGCAGGCATCGGTCAGATCATGGACGCCGCGCCGACCACCGGTCTGAACCGAAATCTCGCGGCTCTCCACGGACGGAGCGTATCGCGTGTACGATCCGCCGTCGATGGCGCCCCGTCCGCCCCGTTCGACTCGGCTACGGCTGCTGATCCTTGGCCTGACCCTGGCCCTGGGTGGCTGTGCCCTGTTTTCGCCCAGCCCGTCGCCGAGCCCGACCCCGGTTCCGACCCCGACCCCGGTTCCGACCCCGCGCCCGACGCCGAACTTCTCCCCAACCCCCGGTCCGACCGCGACTCCTGAGCCGCTGAACCCCGCGCTCGTCGGACGGCGGATCACCGTCCTCTTCGCCGGATCCGACTCGACCCCCGACCGGGTGGCGAACGGCTTCGGCCCGCTGACCGACTCGATGGTCGTTGCCTCGGTCAGCGCCGACCGGACCCGGCTGGCGATGGTCGCCCTGCCGCGGGACGTAGTCGACATCCCGCTCGGGAACGGGGCGACCTGGCGTCTGAAGGCCAACGCGATCCGCTTCTCGTATGGGATGGAGGGCCTGCAGCGGGCGCTCTCCGCGACCTACGGGGTCCCAATCGACTACTGGGTCGAGATCAACATGCCGGACTTCCCCGCCCTGGTGGACGCGCTCGGCGGGCTCTGGATCAACGTCCCGTACGCGATCAACGACAGTCAGATCGCGCTGAGCATCGCACCGGGCTGGCAGCGGATCGACGGGGCCACCGCCCTGAGTTATGCCCGCTCTCGCTATACCGACAGCGACTACGCCCGCGCTGGGCGACAGATGCAGCTGCTGGTCGCGCTCGCCAGTCGGATCCGCCTCGCCGGCGAGGAGTTCGATCTCCCCGCCATCCTGGCCCTGCTCACCACCTTGCGGACGAACGCGCCCCTGACCGACCTGCCTACCCTGCTCGAGATCGTCGCCCAGTCTTCGCAGGCCCAGCTCACCACCGCCGTGCTTCAGCCGCCACGGTTCTCGCTGTTCACCGGCATCGAGCCCGGGACCGGCCGTGGGTACGTCCAGATCGCGAACGTTGCCCAGATGCGGGCCTACGTCCAGTCGCTGATGGCGAACTGAGGGGCCGCGACGAAGCTCGCTACTGGCGCGATCCGCAGCTAAAGCACACGGCGTCGACGGCCCGAATGGTCGTGCCGCAGGTCGCGCAGTCGCGGGAGAGGTCCGCCTCGCAGCGGATGCAGTACGCGGCGCCCGGCGGATGGACGAGCCCGTCCACCGGGCAGTACGGCGCTCCGGCAGGCAGGGTCGCGGACGCGGCGGCTTCGGGAGGAAGGACCTCGCCGGCGACGGCTTCGGCCTCGATCCCGCGCTGGGACGCGCGCAAGTAGCCGATCAGCAGGTACACCACGAACAGGCCGAGCGCGGCGACGAGGGCGAGCGGGACGAGGATCGTGAGCCGCTCCCCCCACCCGGTCGCGAGCGACTCGATCAGTTCCTTGAGGTCCATCGGTCACCGATTCTAGCGCGGCATCCTCGCCGGAGACCGCTGCTACACTCCGCCAAAGCCCGCAGCCGGTAGCAGCTTGGCCCGACCCCGGATCGATCCCCGCACTCCGCTCAGCGAGCTCCACGTGCACCTCGGAGCGGCGGTCACCCCGGCCATCATGTGGGGGATCGCCCACGCGCAGGGGATCCGGCTCCCAACCAAGGACTATTGGGCCTTCCGCGAGCTCATCACCCTCGGCCGTCGTCGTCGGCGGACCTTCGACGGTTACCTCGACCTCTTCTACTGGACCGAGCTCATCCAGTCGAGCCCGATCGCCGTCGAGCGCAGCGTGTACGAGGTCATCGGCGGAGCGTATCGGCGCAGCAACATCACCCGCCTGGAGCTGCGCTTCAACCCGATGAAGCGCAACCGGGGCGGGGAGCAGGACCTCGACCACATCATCGCCGCCGCCGTGCGGGGGATGGACCGCGCCATCCTCGAGTACCCGCAGGTCCAGGCCGGGCTCATTTTCTGCCTCGACCGCGCCTTCAGCCGCGAGCTGAACGAGATCCTCGCCGCGAAGGCAATCAGCTGGCGGGCTCGTGGCGTGGTGGGGATCGACATCGCCGGGCCGGTGGCCCCCGGCTTCCGGTTCGCTGACTACCGCGAGGTGGTCGACGAGTGCCGGCGGGCCGGGCTGGGGATCACCGTCCATGCCGGCGAGACCGGGGGAGCGGACGAGGTCGAGGAGGCAGTCACCGCACTCGATCCGGCGCGCATCGGTCATGGCATCCGCAGCGCCACCGATCCCCGGGTGATGGGCATGCTCCGCGAGCGGGGGATCGTGCTCGAGATCTGCCCCTCGTCCAACCTGAGCACCGGGGTCGTCAGGAACCTGGCCGAGATGCGTTCGCACCTGGGGGCGCTGGTCGAGCACGAGGTGCCGTTCTCCCTCTCGACCGATGGCCCGGAGATCCTCGGCCGCTACCTTCGTGACGAGTTCGCGCTCGTCCTCGGGCGCGGGATGCTGACCCTCGACCAGGTCGAGCAGGCGATCGAGACCGGTCATCGAGCGAGCTTCGTCGAGCGCGTTCCCGCCGCCGAACGCGTCCCGGCTGCCCGCCATCGAGGCCGCGATCCGTCGGCTCGGGTGGCCCTCGAAGTCGAGGTCTGACCCTGTAGACTCGGCGCCGTGTCGTCGATCTGGCGGCCGGTCCGCGAACGCAACCCCTCCCGCAGCCTGATGGTGATCGTCGCCCATCCGGGCGACGAGGCATTCGGGTTCGCCGGGGCGATCGCGAGCGCCGCGGCCGAAGGGGCGTACGTGGTCGTGGTATGCGTCACGCGCGGCTACTTCGACCCGCGAATCTCCTCCAAGCCGCCTGCGCCCGGCGGAAGGAACCGGGACCTGCTCGAGTCACTCGGCTGGCGGAACCTCGACACCGTCCGCGAGGACGAGATGCGTCGCTCCGCCGCACTGCTCGGAGTCCGGGTCCTGCGCATGCTCGACTACGCCGAGGGCGACCTGCCGACGGTCGACTACGACCACCTCGTGGGCCGTATCGTGGAGCCGATCCGGATGCACCAGCCGGAGGTGGTCCTGACATTCGGCCCGGAGGGGGTCACCGGCGACGCGGACCACGTCACGCTGTCGCGGGCCGTGGGAGACGCGGTCAAGCTGGCGGCGGAGCCGCTCGCCTACGAGGACGACCTCGAGGAGGACCAGGTGGCGTGGCGAATCGCCAAGCTCTACCACCTCGTCGTTCCCAGCCAGGACCTGACCTTGCTCGGATCGATGTCGCCGGTTACCGGGTACGGGACCGTGGTCGACGCGCCGACGGTCGACCTGGCCCTTGGCGAACTCGTCCAGCTCAAGCTGGCCGCGATCGAGCGTCACGTGTCCCAGACCGGATCCGACGGGCCGTTCGCGGGCTGGGACCCGGATCGCCGCGACGCGTGGCTCGCCGATGAGCACTACCAGCTCGCCGTTTCCAACCTCGGCGGTGCCGCCGGGACCGAGTCCTCGCTGTTCGACGGCCTCGCCTGACCGCTGGCGCCTGACCGCTGGCGGCGGCGTTCGGAATCCTCTGTTAGGCTCGCGGCGGTGACCACCACGCTGACCGACGAGGCGATCATGGCTGCCCTGGCCCGGGTCAAGGACCCGGAGATCGGGCGTGACCTCGTTGCCCTGAACATGGTTCGCGGGATCGACATCGATGGTTCGCTGGTCACGATCACCGTGGAGCTCACCACCCCAGCCTGCCCGCTGAAGGCGACGATCGAGTCCGATATCGCGGACGAGCTCACCGGCCTGGGGGCGGGCGCCGTGAAGGTCGAATGGGCGTCGAACGTGAAGCGGAGCTTCGGCGGGCCGATGGCGGATCTCATCCCCGGCGTGCGGAACACGATCGC
>DASTEQ010000018.1:0-4954 GCA_035709505.1 Candidatus Limnocylindria bacterium | reverse complement strand
CCCCGCTTCGGCGGCCGACATCGGTTCGCCGAAGAACATCAGCTCGGCCGCTCGGTGGCGGCCGAGGGTCCGGACCAGGGTTCGGGTCGAGCCTGAGTCCGGCACCAGGCCGATGCGGACGAACGCCTGGATGAATCGCGCATCTTCACTGGCGTACACCAGGTCGCAGGCCAGGGCGATGCTGAAGCCGGCTCCGGCGGCGACGCCATTCACCGCGGCCACCACTGGCTTGGGCACTTCGCGCAGGGCGGTGATGAGCGGGTTGTACTCGTCGGCCAGGACGCGGCGGAACTGGCGCTCACCGTCCCCGCCTCGCAGATCCGCTCCGGAGCAGAACCCCCGACCCTCACCGGTCAGCACGAGGCAGCGCACGGCATCATCCCGGCCGGCGGCCTTCACCGCGGCCAGCAGCTCGCGGCGCATGGTGGCGTTCAGGGCGTTCAGGGATTCGGGGCGGCTCAGGGTGATCGTGCCGACCCCGTCGGCCACGGTCCAGCGAATGGTCTCGTAGCTTGCTTCCGCCACAGACCGATTCTAGCCAGCCGCCTCCCCGGTGGGCTCGCTCAGCCGGGGTCGCCCTCCGCATGACGGCGACGGAAGGCGCGGCCCTTCATCCGGTTGCCGCAGACCGCCATCGTGCACCACGCCCCCGACCGGTTGCGGGAGTGGTCGTAGAACGCCCACTGGCATTCGTCGTTCGTGCACGCCTTGAGGCGGACCCACGTGCCGGTGGCCATGGCGTCGTACATCGTCGCCAACAGCCGGCCCATCGCCGGCGCGACGCCCCGCCCCCGGCCCGGCTCCAGGCGGGCCGTGCCGTTGATTCGAACCCGCAACGGGTAGTGCGAGGCGAGGTGGTCGAGCGAGTGGCGCGCGGCTGGACCGTCCCCATGTCCGGCGTTGGCGGCAAGCACCGCACGCAGGGCGTCGCGAAACGCCTGGGCGGCCGCCAGGTCACGGTCGGTCAGCCGCTGCCCAGCGGGCAACAGCCCGCGCTCGGCGAGCCACGCCGAAAGCGCCGTTGGGTCCGTCAGCTCGTCCCACGCCGTTTCCACGTCATAAGTGTTCACGAACTGCCGGACGAGCTCCAGCTCGCCGGGCGCCGGTAGACGGCGGCCGGCGTCAGTCGCCAGGGGAACGTTCAGGGATGTCGCCAAGGTGCCTCTCCACGTGTCGCCCAGTCACCACCAATAGCGGTTGACAGGTTAGGTCTAACTCCCATACAGTATACGCCGGTTAGCAACTGTGAGGAAAGAGGCACCGGCGATGTTCCTGATCGAGCACCCAGACGACTATCTCAATCGCGTCGAGGACGAACGCCAGCGGATCGAGCGGCGCAACAGATTGATCCGAGCCCTCCGCGGGGCAACTCCACCCTTCGACACGGCGACCGAGCGCCGGCTCCGCACCGTTATGCACGAGCAGTTGCGTGCGCAAGAGGCGCACGGATGAACCGGGCGGACCTTACGGATCAGCGTCCCGTGAAGTCGGGCTCCCGCTTCTCGAGGAAAGCGGCCATCCCCTCCTTCTGGTCCTCGGACGAAAACAGCAGGTAGAACAGGCGCCGTTCGTGGGCCAGACCCTCGGTCAGGCTCATCTCGTACGCGGCATTGACCGATTCCTTCGCCAGGCGCACCGCCAGAGGCGCGCGCTTCGCGATCTCGGCGGCGAGGTTCAGTGCGTCCTCGACGAGCACCTCGTCGGGTACCACCCGCGAGACCAGTCCGATGCGCTCCGCCTCCGCGGCACCGATCGGCTCGCCAAGCAGGATCAGCTCCATCGCCCTGGACTTGCCGATGGCCCGCGGAAGGCGTTGCGTTCCGCCGGCACCGGGCATGACCCCGATCTTGATCTCCGGCTGACCGAACCGGGCACTCTCGCCGGCGATGATCATGTCGAGGGCCATCGCCAGCTCGCAGCCGCCCCCCAGGCACCAGCCAGCGACGGCGGCGATGATTGGCTTGCTGATCCGCCGCACCCGATCCCACTGGGCGATGCGGTTCGTGCGAAGCATGTCGATCGGGCTGGCCTCGGCCATCTCCCCGATGTCCGCGCCAGCGGCGAACGCCCGCTCACTGCCCGTCACCACGATCGCCCGGACCCCTTCGTCACGGTCGAGGAGCTCGAGGGCCTCGCACAGGGCGTCCATCACCTGCCCGTTCAACGCGTTCAGCTGCTTCGGGCGGTTGAACCGGACGAGGGCGATCCTCCGCGCCCCGTCGCGCTCGACGATGACCAGCGGCTCAGCGGCAGTCTCGGTGGTCACGGAATGCTCTCGAACACGGATGGCAGGGGGGCCGCGCACACGGCGCAGTACTCGGCGTAGGCGGACTGGCCGCCCTGCCCGCAGTCGGGGCACGTCCGTCCCCCACCCGCCTGCAGGGCACGGAGGGCCTCGAAGCGGGGCAGGCGCTTGTCGTGGAACGCGGTCACCGCCTCGCGGGTCTCGTCCGCGGTGGAGTGGATGGCCAGCCAGTCGCGGGCGTGAGTCACCGTCTGGGCCCAGACCAGGTCCCGCCACCAGTTCAGCTGGGTCTTCGTGTAGCGCAGCGCCTCCGGCAGCTTGCGGCGGAGGTTGGCGGCGAGATCTGCGACCGTGGCGTCCAGCTCGGCACGTGGCACGACCCGCGAGACGAGGCCCCAGTCCAGGGCCGTGGCGGCCGGGATCGGCTCGCAGAGCATGATGATCTCCCGCGCCCGACGGTCCCCGACGATCAGCGGCAACCACTGGGTCGCCCCGCCGGCGGGCACGGACCCGTGCTCCGGGCCGACGTGGCGGATGTACGTGTCGTCGGCCATGACCGCCAGATCGCACGCCATCTGCAGCTCGTTTCCACCGCCGACACATGCCCCGTTGATCCGGGCGATGACCGGCTTGCCAATGTTCCGCAGCCTGTCGTGCATTTCGATGAAGGCGCCCATCCAGCGCCAGTACTGGCCGCTGGTCGAGCCCATCGCCGCCTGCTCGTTGAGGTCGGCGCCGGTGCAGAACGCCTTCTCCCCGGCACCGGTGACGATGACGCTGGCGACGGTCTCGTCCCACGCCGCCTGCTCGAAGGCGGCGCCGAGCTCGCGAAGGGTCCGGAAGTCGAACGCGTTCATGACCTCCGGCCGGTCGATGGTGACCGTGGCCGTGGCGGACGCCTCGTCGCGCGCATAACGGATCCGCGCGAAGTCGAGGCTGGCCGGGTCTACCGCGACCGGGGCTTCGGGCTCGCTCATCGGTGTCTCCTCATCGGTGGCTGTTCGCGATCTCGCGCATCGGTCAGAAGCCGGACGCGTCGTCCACCACCAGGAGGGTCACGCCCGCACCCGCGAAATTGCGCAGGTCACGTCCGCTCTCGATGCCCGCCTCGGAGGCCAGGGCGGCATCCAGGTCCGCCCGGCTGGCGAAGCTCATCTCGGCGATGAGGTAGTACGCCGGGGCGCGGTCGGCCACCCCATCGGTCCGGGTCAGGCGAACGTCGATGAGCCCCGGGTAGCGGTTGACGATTGGTGCGTGGACGGTGTGGTAATGGGCGTCGAAGGCGGCGGGATCCTCGGGCGTCGCGTAGAGGGCGATCAGGCGGACAGCCACGCTCGAGAGACGGCTACTTGGCCTTGAAGTAGTCGGCGTTGATCTGGACGTAGTTGGTCCACTGCTCGGGCACCGCGTCCTCGGCGAAGATCGCGGTCACCGGGCACTCCGGCTCGCACGCCCCGCAGTCGATGCACTCGTCCGGATCGATGAAGAACATCGTGTCGTCGTCGGTGGCGTGGATGCAGTCGACCGGGCACACATCCACGCACGAGGCGTCTTTGACGCCGATGCATGGCTCGGTGATCACGTACGTCACGGCTGACCGATGGTACACCGATGGCCGCGCCCGCCTTTGCCGAGGGCGAGTCGAGGTTCGGGTACAGTCGGCGCGCCATGTCCCTGCCGTGGTCGTTCGGGCACCCCCCGCTGATCGTCGCGACAGCCACCCCGCTGCGTGACGACGGCGCGGCGCTGGACCTCGAAGCGATCGGGCCGATGGTCGCCTTCCTCGAATCGCATGGGGCCGACGGGGTGTTCTGCTGCGGAACCACCGGCGAGGGGATCCTGCTGGCCACCGATGAACGCCGTGCGGTGGGACGCGCGTTCCGCGCCGCGACCCGCGGCCGGCTGCTGGTCCATGCGGGGGCCCAGACGACGGCGGAGACCGAGACCCTCGCCGCCGACGCCGCCGAGGCAGGAGCGGATGGTGTGGCCGTGATTCCCCCGCCCTACTTCCCGCTCGATCCCGGGCCACTGGCCGATCACCTCGCCGCGGCGGCCGCCGCCTGCGCCCCCCTGCCGTTCTTCGTGTACGTCTTCACCCGGCGCAGCGGATATCCCCTGCCCGTGGAGGTCATCACTGCCCTCCGCGACCGCGCGCCCAACCTGGTCGGGCTGAAGGTCTCCGAATCCCCAATGGCGGACGTGGCGCCGTACCTGGAGCTCGGCCTGCCCGTGCTGATCGGTTCGGAGCCGCTCATCGTTCCCGCCCTGGCGAGCGGCGCCGTCGGCGCCGTCAGCGGCCTGGCCGCTGCGTTCCCGGACGAGGTCCGGGCGGTCCTCGATGCGCCAGGCCCCGATGGTGAGACGCGCCTCGAGGCGCTGCGGGCCCTCATGGAGCGGCAGCCGTTCATCCCCTCGGTCAAGCACATCCTCGGGCGGCGGGCGACGCCGGTCCGACCGGACGTCCGAGCCCCGCTCCGTCCGTTGAGCGTCGAGCAGGCGACCCGCCTCGACGCCAGCCTCGCCGAGCTCGAGCTCTCAGCCGTCGGCTGAGGTTTCTGCGGCCGCGGCTCTCCCGGTCGATCGCCGGTCTCAGCCGGTGACCAGCTCCGCCGCGGCGGCAGCGGCACGGAGCCGGGCGAAACCGGGCTTGATCTGCTCGTTGATGATCCGGATCCGCCCGTCGAAGGGCAGGAATGCGCTCTTGATGGC
>DASTEQ010000017.1:0-3223 GCA_035709505.1 Candidatus Limnocylindria bacterium | reverse complement strand
TAGTAGTCCATGCCGCCCGGGCCCATGCCCGGCATTGGCGCCTTCTCCTTCTCGGGGATATCGGTCACCACCGTCTCGGTCTCGAGCAGGAGGCCGGCCACCGAGGCTGCATTCTGGAGAGCGGAACGCGTGACCTTGGCGGGGTCGATGATCCCAGCCGCGAACAGGTCGGTGTACTCGCCCTTCTCGGCGTCGTACCCACTGCCTGGCTTCAGCTTGCGGACTGCCTCGACGACCACCGAGCCCTCGAGGCCCGCATTGGTCGCGATCTGGCGGAGCGGCTCCTCCAGTGCGCGGCGAAGGATGGCGACACCCACCGCCTCGTCACCGAGTACCTCGAGCTTGTCGAGCGCCGGAGCGGCGTGGATGAGGACCGAGCCGCCACCGGCGACCATGCCCTCCTCGACTCCGGCCCGGGCCGCCGACAGGGCGTCCTCGATCCGGTGCTTCTTCTCCTTGAGCTCGACCTCGGTCGCAGCGCCCACCTTGAGCACGGCAACCCCGCCAGAAAGCTTGGCCAGGCGCTCCTGGAGCTTCTCGCGATCGAAGTCGGAGGTCGTGTCCTCGATCTGGAGCTTGATCTGGCTCATGCGAGCCTTGATCGCGGCCTCGTCGCCCTTGCCGTCGACGATCGTCGTCGTGTCCTTGTTGGCGGTCACGCGACGGGCCTGGCCCAGATCCTCGATCTGGACGCTGTCGAGCTTGCGGCCGACTTCCTCGCTGATGACGTGCGCCCCGGTCAGGGTCGCAATGTCCTCCAGCATCGCCTTGCGGCGGTCGCCGAAGCCCGGGGCCTTGACGGCCAGGACGTTGATCGTGCCACGGAGCTTGTTGACGATCAGGGTGGCCAGGGCCTCCCCGTCGACGTCCTCCGCGATGATCATGAGCGGGCGGCCGAGCTGGACGACCTTCTCGAGGGCCGGCAGCATGTCCGCGACGGCGCTGATCTTCTTGTCAGTGACCAGGATGTACGGCTGGTCGAGATTCGCCTCGAGCTTGCCGCCGTCGCCGCTGGTCGCCATGTAGAGGCTGATGTAGCCGCGGTCGAGCTGCATTCCGTCGACGTACTCGACTTCGGTCTTCAGGCCCTGTGACTCCTCGACGGTCACGACACCGTCCTTGCCGACCTTCCCCATCACTTCGCTGATGAGCTGGCCGATCTCGACGTCGCGGGCGCTGATCGCCGCGATGTGGGCGGTGTCCTCGGGGGTGGCCACCGGCTTCGAGAGTCGCTTGATCTCCTCGACGATGGTGTTCACGCCCTTTTCGATGCCGTGCTTGATGCCCATCGGGCTGGCACCGGCGGTGACGTTCTTCATCCCCTCGGTGATGATGGCCTGGGCCAGCACGATCGAGGTCGTGGTGCCGTCACCGGCAATGTCGTTGGTCTTGGTCGCGACCTCCTCGAGCAGCTGGGCACCCATGTTCTCGTAGGGGTCCTCGAGCTCGATGTCGCGGGCGATGGTGACGCCGTCGTTGGTGATGGTCGGCGCCCCGAACTTCTTGTCGAGGACGGCGTAGCGGCCCTTCGGGCCGAGCGTCACCTTGACCGCGTCGGACATCTTGTCGATGCCGCGCTTCAGGGAGCGCCGGGCCTCCTCGCTGAACTGGAGTTGCTTGGCCATGATGGTGGGTGTTCCTCCGAAACTGAAGCGAACTGGTCGCTGGTCGAACTACTCGATGACGGCGAGGATGTCCTTCTGGGACAGGATCAGGAGCTCTTCCTCGTCAAGCTTGAACTCGGTGCCGGCGTACTTCTGGAACAGCACCTTCTGGCCGACGCTGAGCTCCATGGGCTCACGCGTGCCATCGTCAAGGGTCCGACCGGGGCCGACGGCCAGGACCGTGCCCTCCTGCGGGCGCTCCTTGGCGGTGTCGGGCAGGACGATGCCGCTCTTGGTCATCTCCTCGCGAGGGGTGGGCTGCACGACCAGGCGATCCCCGAGGGGCTTCAGCTGGGTCGCGGTGGCGTTGACCGAGGTGGTCATGGAAGCGATAACCCTCCAGGTGTGTGACAGACCGATGCCTGGGCGGCGCCGGCCGGGATGGATTTCGATGCACTCGAGCTGGGATTGCCGGATGGACCGATACGATCCGTTTCCCCGTTGGGGGCTCTGGCACTCAACCAGCGAGAGTGCTAATGCAAGGTATCAGGTGCCGCGTTCCCCTGTCAAGGCGAGGCACTTCGCTCATCGGTCCCCGGCGCCGATGCGCGACATGCGTTGGTAGGCGCCGCGGACCGCCGCACCAATGAGCTCGGGGTCCTCGTCGCGCAGGCGGGCCAGGACCGCGGCCGTTCGGAGGACGGTCGTCGGCTCGTTGCGCTCGTCCTTCACCAGGCCGAGGTACGGAGCGTCGGTTTCGACCAGGAGATTCGTGATCGGGATGGCGGCGGCGGCCGCGCGCGGTCCAGTGTTCTTCGGGAAGCTGACCGGAAGCGCGAACGAGATGAGGTAGCCCGCGTCGACCAGGGCGGTGGCCATCTGCACGTTGCCGGAGAAGGCGTGGAGGATGCCCGGGACCGCAGCGCCATTGGCCGCGTGACCGACGAGCGCGGCGGTCACCTCGTCGTGGGCTTCACGGTCGTGGACGAGCACCGGCTTGCGAACGCGGGAAGCGAGTTCCAGCTGACGAGCCAGCGCGTCCCGCTGCACGTTAGGCGGGGAGAGGTTGCGGTAGAAATCGAGACCGATCTCCCCCACGGCCAACGCCCCCGGTTCCGCGGCCAGCGCCTCGAGTGCCGTCCAGTCGCTCTCGGTGGCGGCGGCCACGTCATGGGGATGGATGCCGACTGCCGCGTCGAGCAGGTCGGGGTGCGCGGCGGCCAGCTCCAACGCGGCCTCGGACGACGCCCGGTCCCAGCCCGGGACGAGGATCCGATGGAGCCCGGCGGCACGCGCGCGGTCCAGCACGTCGTGCAGGTCGTGGGCGAAGACTTCGTGCTGCAGATGGGCGTGGCTGTCGACGATGCCCGGCAGGCGCTCGGGAACGGCGAGGCGGCTCAGGACGCGGTTGCCTCGTCGTCGGCAGCCGTGGCAGCGGCCGCGTCCTTGGGCTCGTCCTCGATCCGCGGGAAGAGCGGGGCGGGCGCACCGGTCCGCCGCTCCCCAGCTTCGGCGCCCCAGGCCAGCAGGACGCCCAGGCCGGGCCCGCCGGCGCCCCGAAGGTCATACGGCGCGGGGGTCCCGATCTGGCCCAGCAAGTTGGCCGACGCCGTCGGGCA
>DASTEQ010000016.1:0-4449 GCA_035709505.1 Candidatus Limnocylindria bacterium | reverse complement strand
AAGGCTTTCTGCACATCGACGATCACGAGGGTCGGTTTCTCGGGCATGTCGAAACCCCAGGGCGTGGCGTCAGCCGATGCGGATCATCTTCTTGTTCACGAACTCATCGGCGCCGAAGCGGCCGAGCTCGCGGCCCGAGCCCGAGCGCTTGATGCCGCCGAACGGCAGCTCGGCGCCATCGGCGAGCACGACGTTTACGAACACCATGCCGGCCTCGATGCCGTCGGCGACCCGGAGCGCCTGCTCCGGGTCGGTGGTGTAGACGTACGAGCCCAGGCCGAACGGGGTGTCGTTCGCGATGCGCACGGCGTCGGCCTCGTCCTTCGCTCGGTACACCTGCGCGACCGGGCCGAAGAACTCCTCCCTGGAGGCGGGGTTCTCCGGGGTGACATCGGTCAGCACGGTTGTCTGGAAGAACGCGCCGTTGCGAGTGCCGCCGTGCACAAGCGTCGCGCCGTGCTTGATCGCGCGCCTCACCTGCTCGTCGAGGCCCTCGGCCGCCTTCAGCGACGACAGCGGTCCGAGCGCCGAGTCGGCCGACGTCGGGTCAGTCGCCTCGATCTCGGCAAGCTTCGCCGTGAACTTCTCGAGGAAGGGTTCGTACAGCTCGTCGGCGACGATGAAGCGCTTGGCCGCGTTGCACGACTGGCCGCTGTTGTCGAGGCGAGCATCCACCGCGTTCTGAGCGGCGGCGTCGAGGTCGTTGGTCGAGAGCAGGATGAACGGGTCCGAACCGCCAAGCTCGAGCACGACCTTCTTCAGGTGGCGGCCGGCGATCTCGGCGACCTCGGCGCCGGCTCGCTCGGAGCCGGTGAGCGAGACGCCCTGCACGCGCGGGTCGGCAATGACCTGCTCGAGCTGGGCGTGCGAGGCGTAGATGTTCACGTAGGCGCCGGCCGGAAAGCCCGCGTCGAGGAACATCTGCTGCATCGCGGCGGCGGACTCGGGGCACTGCGCAGCGTGCTTGAGCAGGATCGTGTTGCCGATGATGAGATTCGGGCCGGCGAAGCGGGCGACCTGGTAGTACGGGAAGTTCCACGGCATGACGCCGAGCAGCACCCCGAGCGACGAGCGGCGGATGACCGCCGAGCCCTCGCCCGCGAGGAGCTGGATTGGCTCGTCCTTCAGGAACTCCGGCGAATGGTCGGCGTAGTACTCATAGATATCCGCCGCGAAGTCAACCTCGGCGAGGGCCTGCCCGATCGGCTTGCCCATCTCGCGCACGATGAGCTCCGCCAGCTGCTGGCGGCGCTCGCGGTGGAGTTCGCTGACGCGGCGGATGAGGGCCGCGCGCTCGTCGACCGTGGTCGACTTCGACCAGGTTCGGTGCGCCTCGTCGGCGGCGGCGATCGCGGCCTCGAGCTCAGCGTCGGTGATCGTGTCGAAGGTCTTGACCGTCTCGCCGGTGGCGGGGTTGGTCACGGCATAGCCCATCGTGGGTCTCCTTGTCGGTGCCACGCAGAGCCGGTCTGCGCGGGAGCATGGGCGGTCAGGCTCCGGGGAGCCGATTCTACGCTCCGGTTCGAACCGGGCGGAAGCCCCCGTCAGCGGCGCGGGCCATCACGAAGAGGAGGTCGGCCAGGCGGTTCAGGTAGCGCACGACCTCCGAGTCGGGAAGATCGCCAGCCTCGGCCAGGGCCACTGCCCTCCGTTCCGCACGTCGAGTGATGGATCGCGCCAGGTCGAGCGCCGCGCCCGGCTCCGACTCACCCGGCACGATGAACTCCGCCGGCATCGGGCTCTTCGCCGTCAGGTCGTCGATTTCGGTCTCCAGGGCGGTGACCATGGCGGCGGTGACCCGGCTGACGCCATCGGTCAGCCGCGCGCGCCGGACGTTGTGGGTCGCGATCTCGGCCCCCACCACGAAGAGCTCGCGCTGGATGCGAATGATCAGCTCGCTCAGCCGGGCTTCGCGCCGATCTGTGATGGCGCCGAGGGCGGCCCGCGCCACGCCGAGGGCCGCCACAGCCTCGTCGACCGACCCGGCAGCCTCGATCCGGGCGCTGTCCTTGCCTACCCGGGCGCCCCCGAACAGCAGCCCGGTATCTCCTGTGTCGCCCTTGCGGGTGTAGATCTTCATGCCGCTCGCGGATCGTAGTCCGCGGCAAGTCCGTCCGTGCCTAGAACAGGCCGGGTGGGGGCTCCCAACGGTCGGCGAGCAGAGTCACCTTGACTGGAGGGCCGACCACGTCCTCGGTCTTGGTCTTGATCTCCTGGATGAGGTCACCGGCCCATGGGCAGAACGGGGTGGTGAGGACCATCTTGATCTCGGTCGGGGCACCATCGGTACCGATCTCGACGTTCTTGATGAGGTCGAGATCGACGATGCTCATCCCGATCTCCGGATCGTGGATGTCATAGAGCGCAGTCATCACCTCGTCCACCTTGGCGAGGTTGGCATCGATCGTCATACCCGACCAGAGTAGCAGGGATTCACGCCAGACCGGTCAGATGAGGCTGGTGTCGAACTTCGGGTGCGGCTGCAGGACTTCGGGGCGAACCCGGGTGAAGGCCTCGTAGATCGGTCCGCCACCTTCGATGGCGGCGCGCAGCTCGGCGATGGCGTCCGCGGTGTCGGCCTGTGAGGCGTGACTCTCGAGCGCGGCCAGGCGTCGCTGCGCGACAGAGGTGATCTCGATCCGATGGGTCGCGCCCTGCTCCTCCGGGGAGAGGTCGTACCGGTTCGGCCCGGGCCCATAGCCGGGGGCGATGATGTACGTCGATGTCGGGGCCACGCCCTGGCGGGCCAGCCGCTCGACTGCCCAGCGGGCCGCGCTGCCCACCGCCACGTGGTCCGGGTCGTGGGTCACGCCGTGGGCTCCGAACGTGACCAGGACCTCGGGGCGCCGGTTTCCAAGCCACGCGAAGATCTCCTCGATCAGCCGCTCGGGCGGCTCGGCGGCGACCGCGCCGTCGGGATAACCCTCCAGCAGGGTCACCTCGTTGAGACCGATGACCTCTGCAGCGCGGACCATCTCCGACTCGCGGATCGCGGCGAGGTCGGCGTCCGGCGTCCGTTCGGCGTTCCCGGCCTCGCCACGGGTCGCAACCAGCAGTCGCGTCGTGTGCCCCGCGTCGTGGGCCAGCGCCAGCGAGCCCGCGCAGGTGAAGGCCTCGTCGGCGGGGTGGGCCAGGATGACGGCCACTCCCCCGGTTCGGTCGTATGTCACGCGTCCTCCGGATCATCGGCCAGGCGCCGCCAACCCTGGCGCTCGACCGCGATGCGCATCGTACGCAGGACGGCGACCTTGGCGCTAGCGACCTCGGTGATGAAGCGGGCGCTCCCCTCCGCGTCCAACGGCGACCCGGGTGGGGCGGAGTCGCGCCCGACGTTCAGCCATGCCAGGTGATATCGGTCCATCCGACCCCAGACCGATTCGAGCAGCCGGTCAGACTCGAGCAGCCACGCCCGAAAGGCCTCCCAGTCGGGGGCGGCAGCCAGACGATCGCCCTCCGCGATGAGCTTGTCTGTGGCCTCGAAGAAGGCCCGCCGGGTCATGACCGGCTCGGTCGTCACCGCCCGAGTATGGCGCGAGGTGGTTTCCGCGGCCGTTCGTACTATTGCCGCTGACCCCCAGCCTCCAGAGACTGGCGGTGACCAGACGCACCGGCGAAAGATGCCTCGATCCGATTTGACCGCAGCGATCGCGCGGGCGGTGGGCACCGGGTTGGCCCTGGCGCTCCCCGCGGCCGCGATCGCCGCGCTGCGCCTCTTTCCGCCACTCGAGATGGATCCCGCCGGTTCCAGCGGTTGGCTCGCACCCCTGGCGCTTGGGGTGATTGCGCTCATTTCGGCGATTTCCGTGATTCCCCTGCTTGGCGCGCTCGTCAGCACCGGACGGCTTTCGGCCGGAGCTGCCGGGCTGAGCGCGACCGCGCTCACCGCCGGAACGGCCGCACTCGCATTGTCCGGCCCGGACGGGGCTCCGACCCTCCCGAACAGCGGGCTGGCGCTGACGTTGATCATCGTGGCGGCCGGGCTCGCCGTGGCGGCGTGGGCACGGCAGCGGGTCGTGATCGATGAGCGGTCGCGGTGGCTGGGCGTGATCCTGGCCCTCGTCCTTGCCGAGTCCGCCCTCGCCGCGGCCCTCCTCGCGCCGGGCTCGCGGCTCGACGACGTGACATCCATCCTCTTGGGGGTAGGCGCCGTGCTGGGCGCTGCCGCGGCGGCCAAATGGTTCCGCCGCCGTAGTCCGGTCGCCGCGCTGGCCCCGCTCACCCTTGTCGTGGCCGCCGTCCTCCTGGCCTGGGCTCGCCCCGGGACGGTCGAGGCGGTCGTGGCCATGGCCCCGCTCCTCGTCACCCCGCTCCTGCTCGTGGCCGGCCTCGCAACAGCATCCACTGCGCCGCGTGCCAGTGCGCTCAGGGCCATGGCAGCGGCAGCGCGGTCGGCGGAGTCCTCGCCCAGGCCATCGACCGAGCCCGTCCCACTGCGGGCAGCCGGGGCAG
>DASTEQ010000015.1:0-5972 GCA_035709505.1 Candidatus Limnocylindria bacterium | reverse complement strand
AGCGTGGGCACTGGGCACCTGCGCCGGCCCATTAGCCTAGTCGATTCGGCCGTGGAGCGGAACCCGGCCCCTTGGGGCGTGTCGGTTTCCTTGACCGTGACGAAACAACCCCCCTAGACTCCCGGCCAATGACCGCCGTTTCGGGCACAGCGGCGACTCGACCGCGCCCCCCTGCGCGGCGTCCCTCGCTTCGCGCGGGGTTGCGGCGGCGGACCCTGGTGGTGCTGATCATCGCGGGGGTCGTGGCGCTCATCGCGTTCAACGTCGGCCGCCAGGCCTTTCTCGGCTGGTCGGTGGGGGAGCAGGCCGGATCACTCGAAGCCCAGCTCGCGGCCGCGCAGGAGGAGAACGCCGCTCTGCAGCGCCAGCTCGAGTACCTCCAGAGTGACGCGTATGTCACCGCCGAGGCGCGGCGGCTCGGTAATCTCGGTTATCCAGGCGAGCAGCTCCTGATCATCCCGACCGGCTCCGCCGTTTCGCCGGGGTTGGAAACGTCGACGACAGAAGTCGACGATCGGCCGATGCTCGAGCGATGGGTGGACCTCTTCTTCGTCGAGGGTCGCTGAGCCGCCTGGGAACGAACCGCTCACATCACGTGCTCGCGGGTCGCACGACGCATCGGAAGCCCAGGTGGCCCATGGACGTTTCGATGGTCTGGGCCTGGCGAGCGGCGGGTCGGTAGCGGAGGCAGTAGTTCGGCGCGCACAGGTGGGACCCGCCCTTCACGACGCGCCTCGGGAACTGCTCTCCCGGCCCGCCTGTGTTGTAGCTCATCACCGGCGACACGACTCGTGGGTTGGCCGGCACGCAACAGGCGTGCTCCACCTCACCCGGGTGACTCGGCGTGTAGTAGTCAATCGTCCACTCCCACACGTTGCCGGCCATGTCGTAGAGGTCGTAGCCATTGGGCGGGAAGGACTTGACCGGCGACGTGCCCTCGTATCGGTCCAACAGGAGGTTCTGCCAGGGGAACTCGCCCTGCCAGGTGTTGGCCATCATCCGGCCCTTCGGTGAGAATTCGTCCCCCCACGTGTACGTCTTGCCCTCGAACCCGCCACGGGCGGCGAACTCCCACTCTGCCTCGGTCGGCAGCTCCTTCCCGGCCCACGCCGCGTAGGATTCGACGTCCTCCCACGCGACGTGGGTCACCGGGTGGCGGTCGCGGCCGGAGAGGGTGCTGCCGGGGCCTTCAGGAAGGCGCCAGCTGGCGCCTGGCACCCACGCCCACCAGTTGCGGTAGTCGTCGAGGCTCACCGGGCCAAGGGTCTTGCGGAAGACCAGGGAGCCGGGGACGAGCAGGGTCGAGTCGGCGTCCGGATAGTCGGCGGGGTCCAGCGGTCGCTCGGCGACGGTAACGTACCCGGTGGCCTTTACGAAGCGTCGGAACTCGCCGACCGTGACCGGGTGGTCGTCCATCCAGAAGCCATCGACCTCGACCGTGTGGACCGGGCGCTCCTCGGGGTAGAAGTCCTCGGAGCCCATCCGGAAGGTGCCGCCGGGAACCCAGGTCATGCCCTTCGCGGGCGACTCGTCAAACCTCATTCCGCGGGATCACCACGTTTCGCAGTCACCACGCCCGCGGCGCTCCGCTCGCAGGTCCTGGCGCCAGCTACTGGCGCGCCATGACGACCCTGAATCGCTCCTCGGAACTGACGAGGTGGTCCGCGTCCTCGGCGTCGGGACCGAGGTCGATCTGCACCCAATTGACGGTGCCGGTGAAGACGCTGCCCTCACCGGCATAGTCGTCGCTGACCGGCGAGGCGCTGTCGCGGCCGACGTCGGCGGTTTCGTCTGCCGAGAAGATCATGGGCACGGTGCCCTCGACGCGGCCGGTGCCGACCGGTTCTCCATCGAGGTACAGCGTCACGGCTCCGCCCTTGGCGAGTCCGCCGCCGTCGTAGGCGAACTCCATCCGGACTTGGTGGGAGCCGGGGGGAATCGGTCTGTCGCCTTCGATCTTGAAGAGCTGCAACCCGAGCAGGTTGTAGCAGTACGTAGGTCGCCCATTCTTGGCGTAGAGGCTCCACCCGGCGAACGAGCCGCCCTGCGCGACGATGACCCCTTCGGCACCCGACTCGGGCGCGACCAGCTCGGCGGTAATGGCGTGGGACTTGTTCTTGGTGTTGATGAGGCTGTTCTCCGACAGTCGGCCCATGCCGCCGAAGAGCAGCTGCGTGTTGCCCCTGACGAGCTGCGGTCGACCAACGAGGTCTGCGTTGAAGCGCTCGATGCGACGGTCGTCGAGGGGAAGGACGTTGTACTTCCTCGCCTCTTCCAGCCATAGGGCCTTCAGTTCCTCGAGCTTGTCGGGCATCTCGGCGGCCAGGTCCTTGGCCTGACTCCAATCCGTCGAGGTGTCATACAGCTCCCAGACGTCATCCTCCAGGCTAGGCAATGGCGCCATCACCCATGGGATCGAGTGCCGCGTGACGGCGGTCCACCCGCGGTGGTAGATGCCCCGGTTGCAGAACATCTCGAAATACTGAGTTTCGTGGCGGTCGGCAGCGTCCGCGTCATTGAACGCATAGACCATGCTGACCCCCTCCATCGGACGCTGAGCCACACCGTCCACTGACGTGGGCTGCGGCAGGCCGGCCGCCTCGAGCACCGTGGGGGCGACGTCGATCACGTGGTGGAACTGGGTCCGCACCTCTCCGGAGGCTTGGATCCCTCGGGGCCAGTGCACGATGAGGCCGTTGCGCGTGCCGCCCCAATGCGACGCAACCTGCTTCGTCCACTGATAGGGCGTATCCGTGGCGTGGGCCCAGCCGACCGCGTAGTGGTTGTACGCCGTGGCTGTCCCGAACTCGTCAATGCGCGACGCCACGAACTCGGGAGTCTCGAGCGCTGCCGCGCCGTTGAAGATGAACGTCTCGTTGAACGATCCGTTGACGGTGCCTTCAGCAGAGGCGCCGTTGTCGCCGATGATGTAGTAGACCAGCGTGTCCTCGAGAACACCGAGGTCCTCGAGTGCATCGACCAGCCGGCCGACGTGATGGTCGGTGTGCTCAAGGAAGCCGGCGAACACCTCCATTTGGCGCGCCAGCACCGGCCTGAGTTCTTCCGGCATGTCGTCCCACGCTGGGATTTCTGGAGGGCGTGAGGTCAGTACGGTTTCGGGTGGGACAACACCCAATTCCTTTTGGCGCTCGAAGATCTCCTCCCGCAGCGCGTCCCAGCCCTGGTCGAACCTACCCTTGTATTTGTCGGACCACTCCTTCGGCACGTGATGCGGCGCGTGGGCCGCGCCTGGCGCAAAGTAGATGAAGAACGGCGTGTCCGGCATCAACGACCGCTGCTGCCGAACCCAGCGGATCGCCTTGTCCGTCATGTCGTCCGTGAAGTGGTAACCCTCCTCGGGCGTCTTCTCCGGCTCGACAGGGTTGGTTCCCTCGTAGATCGCCGGGTAGTACTGGTTCGTCTCGCCGCCGATGAAGCCGTAGAAGTACTCGAACCCGCCACCCCCGGTGGGCCACGCGTCGAAGGGACCCATCGGGCTTGTCTGCCACACCGGCACCTCGTGGCACTTGCCGAACTGGGCAGTCGAGTAGCCGTTGAGCTTGAGCGTCTGGGCGAGTGGGGCGCAGGTGTTGGGACGCAGGGAGCTGTAGCCGGGCGCCGACGTGGCGAGCTCCGTGATGACGCCCATCCCCACCGTGTGGTGGTTTCGTCCAGTCAGGAGCGCGGACCGCGTCGGGGCACACAGAGCCGTGGTGTGGAAGCGGTTGTACTTGAGCCCACTCGCCGCGAGCCGATCCGCAGTCGGCGTGCTGCACGGCCCGCCGAACGCGCTCGACGCGCCAAATCCCACGTCGTCGAGCAGGACGACGAGCACGTTCGGAGCGCCAGCCGGCGGCCGGAGCGGCTCTATGGGCGGAAAGGACGAGGCCGGATCCTTGGCATCGAACGTGACCGGACCGTCATATGGGCGATCAGGGATGGGCAGGACGTCGCGCCGGCGCGCATCGGGCATGGGTTCATCTCCGAGTCGTCCGGGGTGGGACCACAGGCTACACGATCCGCCCGGTCCGTCTGGCTACTGGCTCTCCAAACCGAAACCGCCGGGAGGTGGCTCCCGGCGGCGGTTGTCGCGAATGGGCGGTACTAGGCCGCCGCCATCGCCTTCTTCTTCATGACCTCGTACTCCTCGGCCGTGATGGCGCCCGAGTCGAGGAGCTTCTTCGCCTTCTCGATCTCTCCGGCAGCCGAGTAGCTCGAGCTGGCCGCAGGTGAGGAGCGCTGCTGCATGGCGGCCATTGCCTCCATCTCCTCGGGTGTCGGCTTGGGCCGGGTCACCAGGTACAGCAGGATGCCGAGCAGCGGAAGGATGAAGATCAGGAAGATCCAGCCCGCCTTCAGCCAGCCGCTCAGGTCATCGCGTCGGAAGATGTCTCCGAACACGGCGATGAACATCCAGATGTACATCACCCAGAAGAAGAAGATGATCATCCCCCCGATGAACTCGCCGAATGACATTCACGGTCTCCTAGCCCGGGGCTGGTTGGACGGTGCCCCTCCCGAATGTGAGGCGAGTCTATCAGCCGCGTGAGCGTCCGGATACGGTCGATGCTAGGATCGGCGGCCTGTACGCCGGCGCAGCCCATCCGGCATCTCGGAGGAATTCATGCGACTGACCACACCACGGACCGCAGCTGCCCTCGTGCTTGCCCTCGGGCTCGTCGCGGCATGCACGCCCGCGTCCGACCAGCCAAGCGCCGAGCAGGCGCTGTGCGACGCCCTCGCCGCGTTCAATGACAGCGTCCAGGCGATCACCGATCTCGATCCAGCGACCGACTCGGTCGAGGATCTGCAAGCTGCCGCTGACACGGCGCAGGAGCAGTGGGCCGCTGTGCAAACCGCTGTTGCCGCCGTGGACGAGGCAGATGAAGCGGCCGTTGAAGCGGCATGGACCGATCTCGCACAGCAGATCAGTGACTTCTCGACTGACATCCCGGTGTCCGATGCCCTTGCCGAAGTCGGCGCGGGCGTTGACGAGGTCCAGGGAGCCTACGACGAGATGAGGGACGGCCTCGGCTGCGAGGCCGGAAGCTGACCCGTTGACCGACGGCGCCATGGTTGCCGCGGGACCATGGCGTCGGTACTCTTGGTGACCGCGGCGGAGTAGCTCAGTGGTAGAGCAGGGGACTCATAAGCCCTTGGTCGGTGGTTCGAATCCGCCCTCCGCTACCAGCCCTGTTCCAGCGGCGCTCCCCGATGCGCTGGCCCGAGGGGCGGACGAGCTCCGCATTCCGGACGACGTGCCACTCGTTCTTGCCGTCTCGGGCGGACCGGACTCGATGGCCCTCCTGCACGGTGCGGCCGCGCTGTCCCGGAGCCGCGGCTGGCAGCTGGTCGTGGCCCACCTCGACCACGGCCTGCGCCCGGATTCGGCGGCCGATGCCACTTTCGTGACGGAAGCAGCCGATGCCCTCGGCCTGACCTGGCGGCTGCGCCGGACCGATGTCGCCGCGGAGGCGGGCGCCCGGGGCTTCGGGATCGAGGAGGCCGGGCGGGCCGCGCGCTACGCCTTCCTGGATGCGGTCGCGGCGGACCTGGGAAGTGAGACGCTCGTGGCCACCGCCCACACCGCGGACGACCAGGCCGAGACCGTCCTGTTCAACTTGGCCCGTGGGACGGGCCAGCGTGGGCTCCGCGGGATGCGCACGCGGCGTGGCCGCGTCGTCCGGCCCCTGCTCCACGCCCGGCGGGCTGACCTTCGCGCCGCGCTCGATGGCGCGGGTCTTCCGTACCGGCTCGACCCGACGAATGACGACCTTAGGAGGACTCGGGCCCGGATCCGCGGGGAGGTGCTGCCCGCGCTGGAGGCGCTCAATCCCGCCGCCGTGGAGGCACTCGTCCGCTTCGCGTCCCTCGCCGCGGACGACGATGCGCTGCTCGACGCGCTGGCCGCCGCGGAGCTGACCCGGCGGCGAGGTCCCGAGGGGATCGACTGGCACGAACCGCCGCCGCCG
>DASTEQ010000014.1:0-15075 GCA_035709505.1 Candidatus Limnocylindria bacterium | reverse complement strand
GCTCCGACCAACCAGAAGAGCACGATCCCAACGCAGAGCGGGAACTGGTACTACATCACGGCCGGGGTATGGGCCGGCTACTGGATCCAGGAATCGGCCGGAACGACGCTGAGCGAGCCGCCTCCGCCGCCTCCGCCGCCGGTGGTCGAGACGTACGACCCGCCGCGCACCCTGTACTTCGCGGCGGGGACCTACGTCGGCCGCCAGTTCAATGAGTCGGGTGCGATCACCGCATCCAAGCCGTACACCCTGGCCGCCGCTTCCGGCGCCCCGACCAGCCAGAAGAGCACGATCCCCAACCAGAGCGGAAACTGGTACTACATCACGGCCGGGGTGTGGGCCGATTACTGGATCCAGGAATCGGCCGGGACAACGCTCGCAGTTCCGTAGACCCGAGGGCGGCAGGTACGGCGTGGCGCGCCGGACAGGATTCGAACCTGCGACCTTTGGCTCCGGAGGCCAACGCTCTATCCACTGAGCTACCGGCGCGGGCGTCCGATCTTACCCGCAAAGCGAAGGCCCCTCCGAAGAGGGGCCTTCATTGCTGCCGGATTCGCTAATCGCGGGGGCATCTGTCACGCGCGGTTTCCCGCACTACCCTTACCCAAACCTACCCATGACCCTGCGACCAGTGGTGAATCGCTGTGCGAACAGCGAACCGATGATATCCGACCCGGCGGGTAGGGTCAACACTTTGGAATGAAGAATCCTTTACTTTTCGGAGTGGATTTTCGTACTCAGGACCCGTCCTGGGAGGGCGTACTTTCCGCCGCCAGGATCTCCATCCCGTTGATCACGACCGGGTCGACCGGGACTCCCAGAGCAGGGTGGTTCACCTCAACCTGGCCGATGGCATCGACCACTTCGCGCCCCTCGGTGACGTTCCCGAAAATGGAGTAGGCCCGCGGGAGGCGGGTGTTCAGATCGGTCAGGCACACGAAGAACTGGCTGCCGTTGCTGTTCGGGATCCCGGCGTTCGCCATGGCCACTGCGTACGGGTCGTAGTTCACCCCTTCCGGTGGTACCTCGGTGTCGAAGCCGTAGCCCGGGTTGCCAGTGCCGAGTCCCTCGAAGTCGCCCTGGTTCTCGCGAGTGTTCGGGTCACCGGCCTGGATCACGAATCCGGTCAGCACCCGGTGGAACGTCACGCCGTCGTAGAACCCGCAGCGGGCAAGGGCCACGAAGTTCGCGGCCGCGATCGGAGCCGCATCCGCGCGCAGCTCGATGGTGAAGCTGCCGAGCGACGTTTCCACGCTCACTCCGACGACCCCGGCCAGGACATCCTCGACGTTCAACGGGGTCGGCGCCGCGGAGGCCGAAGGATCCTGCGTGACCGTCGACGGCTGCTGGCTTGCCGATGCGCCGGACACCGGGGCGACCGGGGCGGTGGTAGGACATTCATAGGCCGGGCCTAGGGAAAGGCCGCCGCCCTGGCAGGCCGTGAGCAGGAGGACCGCGGCCAATCCGGCCCGAATGGGCGACCTCAACGGTTGAACAGGCGCCGCGCGAAGGAAACCGGCATCGTCCCGCCGAACAGCAGCGTGTCGTGGAAGCGCTTCAGGTCGAAGGCCTCGCCCTCGCGCGCCTCGACCTCGCGCCGCAGGGCTTCGATCATGTGGCGCCCGTAGAGGTACGAGAGCTGGTACGTCGGGGTGGAGGTGTAGCGCTTGACCTCGGCCACCGCCGCGGGTCGCTCGAACCCGGTCTCCTCGATCAGACGATCGACCGCCGCTTCCCAGCCGATGTCGCCGCGGTGCAGCTGGACGTCGAGGATGATCCGGGTCGCGCGCCAGATGACATCGGTCAGCTGGATATACCGATGGGTGGGCGTGTCATCGAAGCCGGCCTCTTTCATCATCCGCTCGGTGTAGAACGCCCACCCCTCGCTGAACTCGGGCGAGCCGGAGAACAGGCGCACCAGGCTGGGGTTGGTGACGGCGGCCGACAGCTGGTGGTGATGACCTGGATACGCCTCATGGACCGAGGTGTTCGAGATCGAGGCGTAGTTGTGCTCCCGCATCATCTCCGGCGTCTCGGGTGGGGTAACGATGTAGGTACCCTGCGGGACCGGGTCGAAGCGGGCGGGATCGAAATACGCGGCGAACGGCACGAGGTGCCGGATGAACGACGGCGTCTCGATCACCACCAGGTTGTCGACCGGCGGCAAGGTCGCGAGGTCGTGCTCGACAACGAAGGCTCGAGCCCGATCCATCGAGTGCCGGTACTCGTCCAGCGCCTCGCCGAAGGTCGCCGGATAATCGTTCTTCACGAGATCGGCGACCTCCGCCAGTGAGCGATTCGGATCGATCTGGGCACAGACCGCGTCACGCTGCGCGTGGGCCTCGCCCAGCATCTCCTCGCCCACGGCCAGGATCTCGTCGCCGGTGGCCTCCAGCGCGCGAAGGCGGACCATCTCCTCGAACCCGTCCGGTCCGGTCCGCCATTCGGCGTCCGCCCGGGGCATGACGTCGTCGCGCAGCCACGCCTGGTGCGCGTCAAGCGCGGTCACGGCTCCGGCGATCGCCCGCTCGAGGCGCGCCACGGTGGCATCCGGCACGCCCTGGTCGCGGGCCGCCTGGAGGATCGTGTCCAGGAACTCGGGGAGCGTCTCGCCGGACTGGATGTCGATCTCGGTCCAAAGAGGGACCGGCCGCTCGACCCGGTCATGGGTCTCCTCGAGATACCGCGGCGCTGCCTCCAGGCGGGCGGCGATGCTCTCCACCCGCTCGGCGAGCGGGGCGAAATCGCGTGTGAACAACGGGAACAGCGCCCCGCCGATGGCCTCTGCCGCGTCCGACCGGCCCTGCCACGAGCGTCGTTCGGTGAGCTCGAACAGGTTCAGCCGGCCCTCATGGATCACGAGGTCGCGATCGAGTGCCCGATTCGGGGAGAGCTCCTCAGGCTCGAACGTCTCCATCGCCGCAATCGCGGCACGGGTGAAGGCCACCTCGGCCTCGACTCCTTCCCGTCCACCATGGGACAGGCGATGGTCGTGGCGGTGAATGCCGAGATACGTCGCCCACTCTGGCTGAAGCTCGAGGCGATCTTCGAACCAGCGCTGGATCACCTCGTCAAAGCGGGTGTCTTCGGCGGTGCGGGCATCGTCTGGCGCGGCGATCGTGGTCATCGGCTCCATGTAGGTGTCGGCGGGGTCACGGCCCCAGCGAGCGAGCGAGGAAGCCTAGCACCCACGTGCGGTACTCATCGGGACAGACCTCGTCCAGGCGGCTGTGCTCGGCGCCCTCGCAGGTCTGCACTTCGACGTCGACCCCCGCATCGCGGGCTGCCGTTGCCAATCGCTCGGCGGTATCGGCATCGAGGAATGGGTCCGCCGTTCCCTGCAGGATGAGGACCGGGACCGAGCCCATGTTGTCGATCAACACCTCCGGATCGGCGGCTGTCACATCGACGCCGGTGCGGAAGAGCGAACCGAGCATGACCGCCCAGGATGCCGGGAGGGCCAGCGGATAGCCCATCTCGGCGATCTCGCGCTCGGTCGCGCCCGCCACCCCGGCCGGAGTGGAATCCAGGATGAGCGCCTGGACCGGCAGTCCCGAGGCCACGGCCGAGGTGGCGACGATGCCACCCATCGACGACCCGAGCACCGCGACCTGGGCTGGAGCATACGTCGCGTCCAGCCATGCCACGATCGCCTCCAGATCGAGCCGCTCGCGAACCCCGGCGGTCGTCTGGGTGCCAAAGCTCTGCCCGTGGTTGCGCAGGTCGAAAAGGACAAGGTTGTAGTCCGCGTGGAGCACGTCGGCCAGCGGCAGGAGAGCGTTCTTGTTGCTGGCGTGTCCATGCACCAGGACGACCGTCGGACCTGCCGGACCGATGGCCGCCGCGGCCGGGATGTACCAGCCCGCGAGGCGCGTGCCGTCCGAGGCGACCAGGTCGGTACCCGCCGTCTGACCGACGGCGGTGCAGTTGTCGGGATCCGGCTCCGCGGCCAGGGCAGCATCGGAGGCCTGGTCGTAATTGATGGCCTGGTAGGGCCATCCGTACGCCGAGGGCAGGCGGCAGACGCGGCTGGCCTCCGGGTCGACGAGGCGCTCCGATCCGACCCAGGCGGCGTATCCGAGGTACGCCAGGAGCGCGACGAGGATGACCGATAGGATGGTCATGACCCAGCCCACGTTCCGAGCGCGACGCTCCTCGCGCGGGTCCATCGGCATCTGGAACGCCATTCCGAGGCCGAGTATAGGCGGGCTACAATTCCCGCCGCCCCAGGAGGAAAGTCCTTGACCGGCCGACCCCATTCGCTCGCCCCGGAGCACCTCGGTGACGCCCGCGCAGCCGCGGCCCTGGCCGTCACCGTGCTCGGGGTCGCTCTCTTCATCGCCGCGGTCGGCATCGTGGTGTCCGGTTTGACCCTGAGTGCCACCTTCGACCCGGCGAATCCGCCCCCGAATGCGGATGCCCTCGGGACCTGGCAGGTCATCGGCGGGTTCATTCTGTTCGTCGTCGGGCTGGCGCTGGCGGGAGGAGGTCTCACCCTGCTCACCGGCAGCTTGCGCGCCCGGGTTCCCACTGCCATCTTGGCGCTCGCCACCGCGCTGGCGGCCGCGGCCGGAGGCATCGCGATCATCCTGCGCGGACCGTCCGACCTGATCCTGGTTCTGACCCTCTTTGGCCTGGCGCTTGGGCTGGTGGCCGCCGGCCTGCTCCTGCTCCGACCCCGACCCTGAGCCGGCGGGCACATGAACGCCCCGCCCCGCCTGCTGTTCGCCTCCCGCCTCCTCTTCGTCCTGTCCGGCGTGCTGGTGGCCGCCGGCTTGGTCTGCATCGCCGGGGGACTGCTCGCGGCAGAGGTGATCGCCGACGAGCTGCTGACCCGGATCCTGGCCGAGATCGACCCCGATGGGCTCGCCAGCCTGCCCCCTGACTTTCTCACCACGGCGACCGTCGAGCGGGCGGCAGTGGCCCTGGGGGCCGGGTTGGTGATTCTTGGCGTAGCGCAGCTGGCGACCTCCATCGGCCTCCGCCGTGGGCAGCGCTGGTCCTACGCGGCCGCGGTGGTGGGAGGCCTGTTCGTCACGTTCACCGTGGGCGCGAGCGCGGTGTTCATGGTGGCGGCCATTCCCGCCCAGCCGCAGGCCGCCGTCTTGCTCGCCGTCGGGGCCGCCGCTCTCGGGCTTCTGGCGGGCCTGTATGCCGCCATCGCGGTCATGACCGCGGGCGGACGTCGGGAGCTGGAGGCGTCCATCGCCGCCTGAGGGCCCGGTTGGTATACTCCGCCCCCGCCGCCGCGGGCCCGTGGTGTAGCGGCCCAACATGCCAGCCTGTCACGCTGGAGATCGCCGGTTCGAATCCGGTCGGGCCCGCCAAGACCACCCCGAACCTCCCCCGGCTGCGCCGAGGTGACTGTCCACCATGCGCTTTGAGCAATCCATCGACATCGACGCCCGGCCGCAGCGCGTGTGGGACGTGCTGGGTGACCTCGAAGCGTGGCCGCAGCGGATCGAAACGGTCGACGTCGCCGAGCTGCTCACGCCCGCTCCTGTCGGTGAGGGCAGCCGCGTGCGCCTCAAGCAACCCAAGCTGGGGGAGGGCATTTGGGAGGTCAGCGTCTGGGATCCGCCGTCCTACTTCGAGTTCCGCCAGCAGTCTGGCGGGGTCACGACCGTCGCAGGCCATCGGGTCGAGGCGCTGGAGGAGGGGCGCTCTCGGCTGACCCTGACCATTGAGATGCGAGGCCTGCTGGTGCCGGTCTTCGGCCGGATCTACAAGGACCTGACCAACCGCTACATGACCCTCGAGGCGCTGGGCATGAAGCGCGCCGCCGAGGCCGGTTGAGACGCGAGATCACGCCGAGGAAGGTCGCTCGCTAAGCTCGAGATCTCCCTCCTAGGGACCGAGAGCCGGCTTTGCGCTCGCGTCAGCCGCGGATGAGGTCGTCCACGAGCTCGTCTTCCATCAGGTGCTGGCGGAGCCGGCTGCGCTCGACGATGACCCGGACGATCTCGTCGATGTCATCGGTGATCACGGCAAGTTCGAGGTCCTTGGGGCTCACCTTGCCTTCCTTCAGCACCGTGGCGCGCATCCAGGCCAGCAGCCCCGCCCAGTAGTCAACCCCCACCAGCACCACCGGGAAGTGCTCGATCTTTCCGGTCTGGATGAGGGTCAGCGCTTCGAACAGCTCGTCCATCGTCCCCATCCCGCCGGGGAAGATGACGAACGCCTCGGCGTACTTCACGAACATCGTCTTGCGGACGAAGAAGTAGCGAAACTCGATGTTCAGGTCGACATACGGGTTCACATCCTGTTCGAACGGAAGCTCGATGTTGCAGCCGATGGACAGCCCGCCGGCATCCCGGGCGCCGCGGTTGGCCGCTTCCATGATTCCGGGGCCGCCACCGGTGATCACGGCGAACCCCTCCTGTGCCAGCCGTGCCGCCACCCGTCGCGCGAGCCGGTACTGCGGATCGCTGCGCCGGACGCGCGCCGAGCCGAAGACGCTGACCGCGGGGCCGACGTTCGCCAGGGCGTCGAAGCCCTCGACGAACTCGCCGAGGATGCGCAGGGCGCGCCAGGTGTCGGTGCCCTGAAAGTCGGCCGGGACCCGCCGCTGGAGGAGCTTCTGGTCCTCCGTCGCGCGATGCGCCGGCCCGCGGGTGACGACCGGTCCGCTGCGGTGGGGCAGGTCACCTCTGGCCATTCGTCACCTCGATCCGAACCGATCGTCCTGCCCGGCCGGCAGGGCGAAGGGACCGTGAACATGGTAGGGTCCCCGGCGACGTCGTGGTCGCGCGGCGCCCTCACGGCGCCCGATGTGAGCCGGCAGCGGCGAGCCGGATCCCGTCATTGTGCCCGAGGATTCTATTGCCGGACTTTGCCCGACGTGGCGCCGTCCACGTCATTGTCATCGCGCTCATCGTGGCTGCACTTGCCCCACAGGCGGTAGCGGCGACTCCCTCGGATACCTCGACCGAACGCCTCCTCGCCGCCGTCGAGGCTTCCACCGCGTCGGCCTTCACCGACCGGGGCACGACCAGCCAGCGGAGCCTCGCCACGCTCACCTCGACGACCGCAGCGGTGCCCGCAGGGACGGAGCAGTTCCACCCGGCCGGGGTCGCGCTCCCACCCAGCGTCGCGATGCAGGCGACGATCGTCGCTCCGCGAGTCCAGGCCATCCCGGCACCAAGCGGGCCGGCAACCATCAGCGGAACGGCCAGCTGGTACTGCTGCACGATGAATTGGGGGAGCGCGGCGGTGGTCGCCCTTCCGATCGCCCTCGGCGGCCACTACTACGCGCCGCCCGGCGGGGGATGGGTGACCGTCTGCGCCGACCGCTGCGCGCGGCTGCCGATCGGTGACGCCTGCGGCTGCCACTGGGGGCAGGTCGGCCAAAAGGTCGTCGACCTGTCGCCGGCAGCGTGGGCCGCGGTCACCGACAAGGATCGCTACGTCTACGGGATCGTGGCCGTCACCCTGTATCTGGAATAGCATCCCGGTGTGCTACAGCCATTGGGGGTCGGCCACGTCGTGCTCAAGGTGCGTGACCTGGACCGCTCCCTCGCCTTCTACCGCGACCTGCTCGGGTTCCGGGTATCTGGCGAGCTGAGCAACGTCATGGTCTTCCTCACCGCCACCGGTGAGAACCATCATGATCTCGCGCTCGTCCGGGTCGGCGACCAGGCGCCCTCGCCGGTCCCGATGGCCGTTGGCCTGTACCACGTCGCCATCCGCCTGGCGGACCTCGATGCCGTCAAGGAGGCGCATCGCCTGCTGTCGGAGCGTGGGCTGCTGCGCGGCGCGTCCGACCACGGCGTCAGCAAGAGCCTCTACACCGTCGACCCCGACGGCAACGAGATCGAGGTGTACTGCGATGCCCCCCGCGACGAGTGGGAGGGCCGCGTTGCCGAGGTCATGACGGTCAAGCCGCTCCGCCTCGATTGAGCCAGACCGATCCGCTGCGGCGTCGCCGCCGCTGGCCGTGGGTGGCCGCCGGCCTCGCGGTGCTCGTGCTCCTGCTTGCCGCCTGGCCGCCGTCGCGTGTCACGTTCCAGACCGTCGCCCTCGTCCCATCCCTGCTCGAGATCGGTCCCCAGCCGCTGGCCTTCGCGCCCGAGCCGCGGCACGAGCTCGTGGAATACCGCGCCCCGGATGGTGACCATCTGCCAGCGGACCTTTGGCTGCCGGCTACCGCCTCGGCCGATTCCCCGGTCGGCGCGGTGATCTTCGTGTCGGGCATCAACTCCCTGGGCCGGGCGCATCCCGCCATCGAGCGGGTCTCCCGTGCGATGGCCCGCACCGGGGCGGCGGTGTTCGTCCCCGAGCTGCCGATCTTCTTTGACGTCCGGGTCGACGGCACCGAAGTCGGACGGATCGTGGCCGCTTTCGAGGAGGTCGCCAGCCGGCCGGAGGTTGATCCCGACCGGATCGGGATCATGGGGGTCTCGGTCGGCGGCAGCCTGGCGCTGATCGCCGCCGCCGAGCCGGCCATCGCCGACCGGCTGGCGTGGGTGGGCTCGTTCGGCGCGTACGCCGATGCCGCGGAGCTCACGACCGAGGTGCTCACCCACCAGTACCGCCTCGACGGGGAGCTCCACCGGTGGGAGCCGGCGCTCCTCGTCCGTCAGATCGTGTTTGGGCTCCTCACCGACCGGGTGACCGATGGACGCGACCACGGCTACATTTACGGGGCCTACGACCACCTGAACAACGAGGGCGTCCATCCCCTCCCGGACGCCGACATTCCGCTGGAGACCGACGCCGGCCGGGCGGTCGAGGCGATCCTCCTCACCGAGACCCTCCCCGAGGCAGAGGCCCTGCTCGCCCTCGCGCCCACCCAGGACCGGGAGGTGCTGGACGCGATCAGCCCGATCCATCGGGTGGCGAACATCCAGGCCACGGTGTTCCTCATGCACGACACCGGGGACCAGCACATCCCCTACTCGCACGCGCGGACCCTCCGCGACGAGATGGTGGACGCCGGCGTGGACGTCCGGCTCGGGGAGTTCCGTCTGTTCGACCACGTCCAGCCGGACACCCGTGACCTGGGTGCCGCCGCGCCGGAGCTTTGGAAGCTGTTCTGGTACGTCCGCGAGATCGCCGATCGAACGCTCTGAACAGGCTCCTCAGCGCGCGGTGCCGAGCACCGAGACTCCGATGACCAGGATCAGCGCGACGATCACGATCAGGATCACTGCCGTGCGATTCGTCCGCCGGGGCAGGGGCTGGTAGGGCCGGCCAGACCGGCGACGGCGGGTCATCAGCTCACCACTCGCGACGGAACAGGAAGGGCGTGGTGAGCGCCTCGCGAGAGCCCACCGAACGGAGCTGCTTGCGCGTCCGCTTCAGCAGGCGCCCGTGGTACGTCCCGTCACCGTACGGCTCGTGGAGGCGGGCGACGTCCCATTCCCTCGTGCCCTCGATCGCGGACGGCGGCAGGACGCGGTCGAGGATGGGCCGGGCCTCGTCGATGGCCACGAAGCGTCGCTCGCGGGCGCTGTTGTCGAGGACGGTCAGGAGATCGCCGAAGCTGGCGTCGACGTCGGGGACGAGGGTCGTCAGCCGCTCCATCGAGCCGGGCATGCGCTCCGGCTTGAAGAGGCTGGTGAGCAGCGTCTTGCGGTCCGCGGTGGGCAGCTCGAGGAGCGCCGAAGGCAGGGCGGGAATGCCAGCATCAGCGTCCGCGACCGGGACCAGGTAGTCGTACAACCGAACCATCATCGGTCACGCAGGGTAGCCGTTCTGGCGGCCGCTACAATCCGGCCCATGCTGCTGGCGGGCAAGAGGGTCCTCGTCACCGGGGTCCTCACCGATGACTCGATCGCCTTCTCGGTCGCTCGGGTGGCCCAGGAATCAGGCGCCGAGATCGTCCTGACCAGCTTCGGGCGGGCCATGAGCCTGACCCAGAGGATCGCGCGGCGCCTGGACCCGGTGCCCGACGTGCTCGATATGGACGTGAACGACGACGCCCAGATCGCGGCGGTGGCCGCGGACCTCGAGGCTCGTTGGGGCAGGCTCGACGGCTTGCTCCACGCCATCGGCTTCGCGCCGCAGGACGCGATGGGAGGCGGCTTTCTGGCTACTCCCTGGGATAGCGTCGCCACCGCGTTCCAGACCAGCGCGTACTCGCTCAAGGCGCTGACTGCGGGCATGCTGCCGCTGCTCAAGGTGTCCGGCGCGGATGGCGGCGCGTCGGTAGTGAGCCTGACCTTCGATGCGCGGTACGCGTGGCCGATCTACGACTGGATGGGCGTCTCCAAGGCCGGCCTGGAGTCCATCACCCGCTACCTGGCCCGCGACCTCGGGCCGCACCAGATCCGGGTCAACACCGTCTCTGCGGGACCGATACGCTCGATGGCCGGCAAGAACATTCCGGGGTTTGCCCAGTTGACGGCGGGCTGGGGGAAGCGAGCGCCGCTCGGGTGGGACGTCACCGATTCGACGCCCGTTGGGCGCATGGCGTGCTTCCTGCTCAGTGACTGGGCATCGCTCACCACCGGGGAGATGATCCACGTCGACGGCGGATTCCACGCTCTCGGCATCGGGATGGGGGAGAGCGAACCCACAGAAATCTGATACGCGCTACTCGTAGGCGCGCAGGATGACCGTAGCGTTGTGGCCGCCGAACCCGAACGAGTTCGACATCGCGGTGCGGACCGTGGCCTGACGCGCGACGTTCGGGACGTAGTCCAGGTCGCAGTCGGGATCGGGGAACTCGTAGTTGATGGTCGGCGGGATGACCCCGTCTCGGATGACCTGGACGCACACGACGGCCTCCACCACTCCCGCGGCACCCAGCATGTGGCCGGTCATCGACTTGGTGGAGCTGACCGGGATCCGATAGGCGTCCTCGCCGAGGGCCCGCTTGATGGCCATCGTCTCGCTCCGGTCGTTGAGCTGGGTGCTCGTCCCGTGGGCGTTGATGTAGTCGATGTCGGCCGGACCGATGCCGGCCTTGGCCATGGCCCGTGACATGGACCGCGCCGCTCCCTTGCCCTCCGGCTCCGGGGCGCTGACGTGGAACGCGTCGGCCGAGTTGCCGTAGCCGACGATCTCCGCCAGCGGCGTGGCGCCACGGTCGAGAGCGAAGTCCAAACGCTCCAGGACGAGGCCGCCGGCGCCCTCGCCCACCACGAACCCGTCCCGTTCCTTGTCGAAGGGCCGCGAGGCATGGGCCGGGTCGTCGTTGCGGGTCGACAGCGATCCGGTGCGGTGAAACGCAGCGAGGGCCAGGGGCGTGACCGTCGACTCGGTCCCGCCCACCACCATCGCCAGGGCATCCCCGCGCTTGATGATCTCCGCCGCTTCCCCCACCGCGTTGGTGCCGGTGGCACAGGCCGAGATGACGCAGAAGTTCACGCCGGTCAGACCGAACTGGATGGCGACCTGGCCTGACGCCATGTCCGGCAGCATGTTCACCGCCGTCAGCGGCGAGACCCGGTCGGGTCCTTCCTCGCGCATGACGCGGGCCGCCTCATCGAGGGTGGTCAGGCCGCCGATGCCGGTCCCGATCAGAACGCCGACCTCGTCGGCCAAGTCACCTTCCGGCTTGAGGCCGGCCTGGGCCAGCGCCTGGGTCGACGTGGCCATCGCCAGCTGGATCACGCGGTCGGCGCGACGGGCATCCTTTGGGTCCATCCAGTCGTTGGGGTCGAAGTCCACGACCTCTGCCGCGAAGCGGGTTCGGAAGCGGGACGAGTCGAAGCGGTCGATGTGATGGGCCACCGAGGTCCCGGCCTGCAGGTTGCGCCACATCGTCTCGACGTCGTTCCCGACGGGCGTGATCGCGCCCATGCCGGTGACGACGACGCGGGCGCTGGCCGGTGTGACGTCCGATGTGGCTGGCATACTCGGCGCAGATTATGGGGCGAGATCGATGAAGGCAGTCATCTTCCACCGGCGCGGGGGACCAGAGGTCCTTTCCTGGGAGGAGGTCGCCGACCCGGTGCCCGGTCCGGACGAGGTGCTGGTGCGGGTGGGCGCATGCGGCCTGAACCACCTCGACCTCCATGTCCGGGAAGGGAGCAACGGCATGCGCGCGCCGCTGCCCCACATCGGCGGGCTGGAGCCGGCGGGGACGATCGCTGCGGTCGGTTCGACGGTGACCGACTGGTCGGTGGGAGACCGGGTCATCGTCCTTGCCTTCACGGCCGACGGCACCTGCTCGTTCTGCCTCGACGGCAGAGAGAACCTGTGCGAGAACCGCCAGATCATTGGTCTGAGCCGCGATGGCGGCTTCGCCGAGTACGTCGTTGCCCCCGCTTCGTGCCTGGTCCGGACACCGGACGCCCTGACCGATACCGATGCCGCCGCCCTGCCGGCGGCCTTCGGCACGGCCTGGCACATGCTCGTCACACGGGCCCAGACGAAAGCCGATGAGTGGGTGCTCGTCCTGGCGGCCGGCTCTGGAATCGGGAGCGCGGCAATCCAGATTGCGCGCGAGCTCGGCTGCACGGTGATCGCCACGGCGGGATCCGAGGAGAAGCTGGCGAAGGCGCGCGAGCTCGGGGCGACGCACGTCATCAACCACGCCGAAACCCCGCGCTTCGAGCTCGAAGTCATGAAGATCACCGGTGGCCGAGGCGTCGACGTCGTGTTCGAGCACATCGGTCCGGCGACCTGGCGTCACAGCCTGGCCAGCCTGCGGACCGGCGGCCGGGTGGTGACGTGCGGTGGCCTGACGGGCCGAATGGCCGAGACCGACCTGTGGAACCTGTTCTGGCGCCAGTTCACGATCCTTGGCTCGATGGGCGCGACCCGATCCGACATGGCGGGCGTCCTTGGACTCATCGAGTCCGGCCGCGTGAAGCCGGTCATCGACCGCACCTTCCCGCTGGCCGAGACGCGTGCCGCCCAGGAGCACCTGGACGCGCGGCGCGCCTTTGGCAAGGTGGTCGTGGTCGCGGGCTAGGAGCGCCTGTCAGTCGCCGTACAGGTCCGGATCGAGCAGCCAGGCGAGCTCCCCGGCGCCCGGTTCGGGAATGCCGGGAAACTCGACGCAGGCCAGGCCGCCCTTCCGCATCCGGACAGCCCGCGCTCCGGTGAGCTCCTGGATAGCAATCGAGAAATCGGGCTCGTGTCCGACGAACAGCACCCGTCGTGCGTCCCGATGGGTGGCGAGGGACTGCGCCAGGTCGGCCCAGTCGGCGCCGGGACGGAGCCGATCGTCGACCACCGGATCGTGCGACGATTGGATACCGGCCGCGAACAGCTCGGCGGTCTGGAGAGCGCGCGGCAGCGGCGAGCTGAGAATGACGTCCGGCCGCAGGTTCAGCCGGCGCCAGAGCGGGGCGGCGGCGCGGAGCTCAGCCGCACCGGTATCGGTCAGCTCGCGGGCGTCATCGGTTGGGTCCGAGGGGTCGCCCTGCCCGGCCTTCCCGTGGCGCAGGAAGTAGAGGATCACGACTCCGACTCGCCGCCCCGGGTCCCCGCGTGGCCGGCCGCCACCCCGCGGGCATGCCCGGTGCGCGGGACCAGGACCCGTCCGGGGGTCAAGGCCTCGGCCCGGGGCAGCGTGATCGACAGGACCCCGTTGCCGTAGGTGACGTTGGCTCGCACCGCGTCGACCGGGTACGGGAGGTCGATGGTTCGCTGGTACGGACCGTATGACCACTCCCGCCGCAAGTGCGTGATCCGCTCCTGCCCCTCTCCGCGCTGCTCGGCGCGCAGCGTGAGCCGGCCGTCAGGGGTGACCTCGACGCTGATGTCCTCGGGGGCGACGCCAGGCATGGGCGTGACGACCATCAGCTCCCGATCGTTCTCGAACAGGTTGACGGGAACCTCCGGACCGATGGTCATCGGTCAGTCGGGGAACGCCTCAGGGCCACGGTCGGCGAGCTCGCGAGCCTCGGCATCGGCGTCCTTGGCCGGCAGCCAGCTGAAGGGGTAGGCCGGGTCCTCCATCTCGCCCGCCTGGCGGGTGAGCTGCAGCGGATGGAAGGTGTCGATCATGACCGCCAGCTCCTCGGTTGCCTCCCTGCCGATCGAGGCCTCCACCGTCCCCGGGTGCGGCCCGTGCGGGATCCCGGCCGGATGGACGGTGAACGAGCTGATGTCCACGCCGCGCCGACTCATGAAATTGCCGGCCACGTAGTAGATGACCTCGTCCGAGTTGATGTTCGAGTGGTTGTACGGCGCCGGGATGGCAAGCGGGTGGTAGTCGAACTTGCGGGGAACGAAGCTGCAGATGACGTAGTTGCGGGGCTGAAAGGTGAGGTGGACCGGTGGCGGCTGGTGCACGCGTCCGGTGATCGGCTCGAAATCGGCAATGTTGAACGCGAACGGCCAGAGGTGCCCATCCCAGCCGACGAGGTCGAAGGGGTGATGGTTGTAGTGGTAGGCGGTGATCCGGCCGCGGGTCTTGACCTCGATGACGAAGTCGCCACTCGAGAGGTCCGCTGCCATCTCCGCTGGCGGTCGGAGATCGCGCTCGCAATACGGGGAGTGCTCGAGGAGCTGGCCGAAGTCGTTCCGGTAGCGCTTGGGAGGGACGATGGCCGACGGCGACTCGACCCAGAGCATGCGCTGTGCGTCGCCCTCGGCCGGGACGACGCGGAAGGTGGTGCCGATGGGGATGACCAGGTAATCGCCCGGGCCGTAGTCGATCGGTCCGAAGATCGTCTCCAGCGTACCTTTCCCTTCGTGGACGAAGAGCATCTCGTCCGCCTCGCCGTTGCGATAGAAACGGGTCATCGCCTCCGCCGGGCGGACGACGCCGAAGGTGACGTCGTGGTTGAAGAACAGCGGGATCCGTCCCGAGACGGCATCGCCGGACGGTTCCACGTCCTTGGTGTTGACCAGGTAATGGCGGTGCGGTGCGTCCGCCCAGGCTTCAAGGGCGACGTCGCGGACCTTCTCGATCCGGTTCGTGCGGGTGGGCGGGGTGTGGTGGTAGAGGAGTGATGCGCGCCCGGTGAATCCTTCTACGCCGAACAGCTCCTCCGCGTAGAGCGAGCCGTCCGGCTTGCGGAACTGGGTGTGGCGTTTGTGCGGCACCTGGCCGCGTTGGACGTAGAACACGAGACGGCCATTCTAGGTCGGCGCCGTCGCGCCTTCGCCACTCGCTGGGCGCGGTGAACCCGGCTCGACCCCCTCCGCCCCGGCTCTCCTGCGGCTGGGCCT
>DASTEQ010000013.1:0-8342 GCA_035709505.1 Candidatus Limnocylindria bacterium | reverse complement strand
CCTCGGCCGCGTCGGTCGGTACAAGCTGAACAAGGCCCTGTCGGACGTGGCCGCCAAGCTCAAGCTGGAGCTGCCGACCGAGGAACCGGACACGCCCCGCGAGTCCCGGGTGATCAGCCAGAACGACATCGTGGCCATCGTCGCCAAGCTCATCGAGCTGAACAACGGACGCGGTGAGCCCGACGACATCGACCACCTCGGCAATCGCCGCATCCGGGCCAATGGCGAGCTCATCCAGAACCAGTTCCGCATCGGTCTGCTCCGCATGGAGCGAGTCGTGAAGGAGCGGATGACGATCACGGATCCGGAGCAGGCGACCCCAAACTCGCTCATCAACATCCGCCCGGTGGTGGCCGCCATGAAGGAGTTCTTTGGTGGCAGCCAGCTGAGCCAGTTCATGGATCAGACCAACCCCCTCGCGGAGCTGACCAACAAGCGCCGCCTGTCGGCGCTGGGTCCGGGCGGCCTGTCTCGGGAGCGAGCTGGGTTCGATGTCCGCGACGTGCATCCGTCCCACTACGGCCGGATGTGCCCGATCGAGACGCCGGAGGGGCCGAACATCGGTCTGATCGGTTCGCTGGCCACCTACGGCAAGATCAACAAGCACGGCTTCATCGAGACCCCGTATCGCCGTGTCCGGCGCGTGGTCTCGCACAAGGACAAGCAGACCGATGCCGTCGGCCAGACGCTGGCCGAGGACCTGGTCGGGGCCGATGGTCGAAAGGTGCTGGCCAAGACCGGCACCGTCATCACCGACAAGCTGTGGGGCACGATCAAGGAGCAGAAGCTCGCGTCCATTCGCGTTCGGCCGGTCGTCACCGAGCACATCGACTACCTCGCCGCGGACGAGGAGGAGAAGTTCTACATCGCCCAGGCCAACGCGCCGTTGGATGAGGGCCAGCACTTCGTCGAGGAGCGGGTCATGGTCCGCTACCGCGACAAGTTCCTCATCGAGCCGGCCGATGACGTCGACTACATGGACGTCAGTCCGAAGCAGATCGTCAGCGTGGCGACGGCCCTCATCCCGTTCCTCGAGCACGACGACGCGAACCGGGCCCTGATGGGCTCGAACATGATGCGGCAGTCCGTGCCCCTCATCGTGCCTGAGGCACCGGTGGTGGGGACGGGAGTCGAGTACCGGGCGGCGCTGGACTCGCAGTCGCTGGTCGTCGCCGCTTCGCCGGGAACGGTCATGAGCGTGACCGCGGACGAGATCGTCGTCGAGCGCGACGAGGGAGACCAGCGGGATACCTACGCGCTGAAGAAGTTCGTCCGCTCCAACCAGGGCACATGCATCCACCAGCGACCGATCGTCGACGTCGGCACCCGGGTGGCGGAGGGCCAGGTCCTGGCCGATTCGTCCTCGACCGACAAGGGTGAGCTGGCGTTGGGCCAGAACATCCTCGTCGCCTTCCTCCCCTGGGAGGGTGGCAACTACGAGGACGCGATCGTGATCAGCGAGCGGCTCGTGCGTGACGACCTGTTCACCTCGATCCACATCGAGAAGCACGAGGTCGAGGCCCGCGACACGAAGCTTGGGCCGGAGGAGATCACCCGCGACATCCCGAACGTCGGTGACGAATCACTGCGCGACCTCAACGAGGACGGGATCATCTACGAGGGCGCGGAGGTTCAGCCGGGCGACATCCTGGTCGGCAAGATCACGCCCAAGGGCGAGACGGAGCTGACGGCCGAAGAGCGCCTCCTGCGGGCGATTTTCGGGGAGAAGGCCCGGGAAGTGAAGGACTCGTCCCTCCGCCTGCCCCACGGGGAGCGCGGGATCGTGGTCGAGGTCCGGGAATTCTCACGAGAGCAGGGCGACGAGCTCGCCCCGGGCGTCAACCGCCTGGTCCGCGTCAGCGTGGCCCAGAAGCGGAAGGTCGCCGTCGGCGACAAGATGGCCGGCCGCCACGGCAACAAGGGGGTGATCGCCAAGATCCTGCCGGCCGAGGACATGCCGTTCATGCCGGACGGGACCCCGGTCGATATCGTCCTCAACCCGCTCGGCGTGCCGAGCCGGATGAACATCGGCCAGATCCTGGAAACCCACCTCGGGTGGGCGATGACCGTCCTGGGCCTGAAGGCGGCCACGCCCGTGTTCGACGGCGCCACGGAGGCGCATATCCGCCAGCGGCTCGAGCAGGCCGGGCTGCCAACCGATGGCAAGTCCATCCTGTACGACGGGCGCACCGGGGAGGCGTTCGACCAGCCGGTGACCGTCGGCCATATCTACATGCTGAAGCTCCACCACCTGGTGGAGGACAAGATCCACGCCCGCAGCACGGGCCCCTACTCGCTCATCACCCAGCAGCCGCTGGGTGGCAAGGCGCAGTTCGGTGGCCAGCGCTTCGGGGAGATGGAGGTCTGGGCGCTGGAGGCCTATGGCGCGGCCAACATCCTCCAGGAGCTGCTGACCGTGAAGTCGGACGACGTGCTCGGCCGGGTCCAGACCTACGAGGCGATCGTCAAGGGTGAAGAGATCCAGGCCCCGGGCGTGCCGGAGTCGTTCAAGGTGCTCATCAAGGAGCTCCAGGCGCTCGGGCTGTCGGTCGAGATCCTGAACGAGAACGAGGAGGAGATCCGGTTCGTCGAGGACACCGGCTCCTACCCGCTGCCCGACCTGGGCGGCATCAACCTCCAGGGCTTTGAGGAATAGGGCGCACATGCTGGAAGTCAACAATTTCGACGCCATCCGGATCGGTCTGGCCTCGCCGGACGAGATCAAGGGTTGGTCCTCGGGAGAGGTCACCAAGCCCGAGACGATCAACTACCGGACCCTCAAGCCGGAGAAGGACGGCCTGTTCGACGAGCGCATCTTCGGTCCCACCAAGGACTGGGAGTGCTACTGCGGCAAGTACAAGCGGATCCGGTACAAGGGGATCATCTGCGACAAGTGCGGCGTGGAGGTCACCCGCAGCAAGGTCCGTCGTGAGCGGATGGGGCACATCAAGCTCGCCTCCCCGGTCAGCCACATCTGGTACTTCAAGGGCACGCCCTCTCGCCTGGGCATCCTGCTCGACATCAGCCCGCGCAACCTGGAGCGGATCCTGTACTTCGCCCTGTCCGTCGTCACCCGCGTCGACGAGAGCGAGCGAGAGAAGGCGCTGGCCCACGTCGACGAGGAGCTGGCGGCCCGCATCGACGCGGCCAAGGGCGTGGTCGACGACAAGCAGGCGGAGCTGGAGGGCCAGGTCAGCGAGCGCCGGATGGCGATCGACGGCGAGCTGGCCGCCGAGTTCAAGATGCTCGAGGAGCGCCAGAAGGGCCGCGCCGAGGAGCTGACCGCCGCCGGCAAGGAGATCGAGGCACAGCTGAAGGCGGCTGGCAAGGTCGTCACCGCTGATGTCGTGTTCGCGGCCACCGGCGAGGTCGTCGCCCGCGAAGGCGAGGCCGTGAAGGACGCCGTGGCCGCGGTCAAGGCCGCGGTCAAGGCCGAGGTCGCTTCGGTGGCCGCTGACACGGGGGTCGCCCGTACGAAGGCGCAGGAGCGCCACGACCTCCAGATCGCGGACCTGACCGGCGGCTTCGACGGCGCCCTGGCCGAGGCTCGCGAGCACCTCGCCCGCGAGACCGATGACGCGCGCCTCGCGGCGCGCCTGGCCCGCGCGCAGATCAACGACGTCAAGGTCATGCAGACCCTGACCGAGTCCGAGCACCGGAACCTCCAGGAGCAGCACGGTCGGCTGTTCGACGCCTCCATGGGCGCCGAGGCGATCAAGAAGGTCATCGAGACCCTCGACCTGGACGAGCTGGCCGAAAAGCTCCAGACCGAGATGCGCCAGACCTCCGGCCAGCGCCGGAAGAAGGCCATCAAGCGGCTGCGGCTGATCGAGGCGTTCCGCAAGAGCGGCGCGCGACCGGAGTGGATGATCCTCACCACCCTGCCCGTCATCCCGCCCGACCTGCGACCGATGGTCCAGCTCGATGGTGGACGGTTCGCGACGAGCGACCTGAACGACCTGTACCGGCGTGTCATCAACCGCAACAACCGGCTGAGCCGGCTGCTCGACCTCGAGGCCCCGGAGATCATCATCCGCAACGAGAAGCGGATGCTCCAGGAGGCCTGCGACGCCCTCATCGACAACGGACGTCGAGGGCGGGCGATCAGCGGCACCGGCAACCATCGGCTCAAGAGCCTGTCCGACATGCTCAAGGGCAAGCAGGGACGCTTCCGGCAGAACCTGCTTGGCAAGCGGGTCGACTACTCGGGCCGATCGGTCATCGTCGTCGGGCCGGAGCTCAAGCTCCACCAGTGCGGCCTTCCGAAGAAGATGGCGCTCGAGCTGTTCAAGCCGTTCGTCATGCGCCAGCTGGTGGAGAAGGGCTTCGCCCACAACATCAAGAGCGCGAAGCGAATCGTGGAACGCGTTCGGCCCGAGGTATGGGACGTGCTCGAAGAGGTCATTCAGGACCACCCCGTCCTGCTGAACCGCGCTCCGACGCTGCACCGTCTCGGCATCCAGGCGTTCATGCCGGTCCTGGTCGAGGGCTCGGCGATCCAGATCCACCCGCTGGTGTGCTTCGCCTTCAACGCGGACTTCGATGGCGACCAGATGGCGGTCCACGTGCCGCTGTCCACCGCCGCCCAGAAGGAAGCGCGCGAGCTCATGCTCTCCACCCAGAACCTGCTGAGCGCGGCAGACGGATCGCCGGTGGTCTCGCCCACCCACGACATGGTGCTGGGCTGCTACTACCTGACCATCGAGGACGAGAAGGCGGCCGGCGCGGGCAAGATCTTCTCCTCGTTCGACGAGGCGCAGATGGCCCTCGACGCGAACATCATCCACCTCCAGGCCCCGATCCACGTCGACCACGACGGGGAGCGGATCCAGACCACGGTCGGACGCCTGATCTTCAACTCCGCCCTGCCGGCGGAGCTGGGCTTCTCCAACCAGGTCATGGACCGCAAAGCGCTCAAGGAGCTGATCGCGCGTTGCTACCGCGACCTCGGGCAGGCGGCCACCGCCTCCCTCGTCGACGGCATCAAGTCGATCGGGTTCCACTACGCCACGGTGGCCGGCATCACCATCGGCATCGACGACATCAAGGTCCCGGCCGAGAAGGTCGCGCTCCTGGCCGACGCCGACAAGAAGGTGACCGACATCGAGCGCGAATTCCGACGCGGCTTCATCACGGATGACGAGCGCTACACCCAGACCGTGGAAGTCTGGCGCGAGACGACCGATACGGTGACCGACCGGATGCTCGATGGCCTCGACCGCAAGGGATCGGTCTGGATGATCACCCACTCCGGGGCCCGCGGAAACGTGACCCAGGTCCACCAGCTGGCCGGCATGCGCGGCCTCATGGCCGACCCGTCGGGCCGGATCATCGATCTCCCGATCCGCTCCAACCTCCGCGAGGGGATGAGCGTGCTCGAGTACTTCATCTCGTCCCACGGCGCGCGGAAGGGCCTGGCCGACACCGCGCTCCGCACCGCGGACTCCGGCTACTTGACCCGCCGCCTGGTGGACGTCGCTCAGGACGTCATCACCCGCGAGGAGGACTGCGGCACGGACATCGGGACGTGGATCACCCGCGAGGAGTCGGCGGACATCCCCGAGCCGTTCATCGACCGGCTTATCGGGCGGATGGCGGCCCTCGACGTCACCGATCCGTCCAGCGGCAAGGTGATCACGGCCCGCAACGAAGAGATCAACGAGGCCGCCGTCGCCGAGATCGAGGTCTCCGGCCTGGATCGCGTCAATGTGCGCTCGCCGCTCACCTGCGCCGCGCGTCACGGCGTGTGCCGGATGTGTTACGGGCGCAACCTGGCGTCGGGCAACCTCGTCGAGTTGGGCCAGGCGGTGGGCATCATCGCCGCCCAGTCGATCGGTGAGCCCGGCACCCAGCTCACGATGCGGACCTTCCACACCGGCGGCGTCGCCGGCGAGGACATCACCCAGGGCCTGCCCCGGGTCGAGGAGCTGTTCGAGGCCCGCATCCCCAAGGGTCAGGCCATCGTCAGCGAGATCGACGGCCGGGTCGAGGTCCAACGTGGTGGTCCCGACCAGCCGATCGTGGTCGTGGTCGAGCACCGCGAGGCCTTCGACACGCCGATCAAGCTCGCCGCGAAGTACGAGATCCTGGTCGAAGACGGCGACGAGGTGACCGAGGACCAGCTCCTCGCCCGCCTCGAGGACGGCGAGGAGACCCACGAGGTCCGCTCACCGACGGCCGGCGTCGTTGCGCGCAAGGCGCGCAACCTGACCATCCGCTCGGAGGAGGTCGACCGGCGCGAATATCAGGTCCCGCACTCCGCCCGCCTTCGGGCAGACACCGGAGACGAGGTCATCGCGGGCCAGCCCCTGACCGAGGGCGCGCTGAACCCCAAGGACCTGCTCTCGATCAAGGGCGTGGACTCCGTCCAGCGCTTCCTCGTGACCGAGGTCCAGAAGGTGTACCGATCCCAGGGCGTGTCGATCAATGACAAGCACGTCGAGATCATCGTCCGGCAGATGCTGCGCAAGGTCATGGTCGACAACGCCGGCGACACGGAGCTGCTGCCATCCGAGATGATCGACCGATTCGAGTTCGAGGAGACGAACAACCGGATCCTGGCCGAAGGCGGGGAGCCGGCGACGGCCCAGACCGTGCTGCTCGGCGTCACCAAGGCGTCGCTCAACACCAGCTCGTTCCTGGCCGCCGCGTCGTTCCAGGAGACGACCCGGGTGCTCACCGAGGCGGCCATCCAGGGCGCCAAGGACCACCTGATCGGTCTCAAGGAGAACGTCATCATCGGCAAGCTCATCCCGGCCGGCACCGGCGCCCTGGCGCGCGCGGAGGCCGCGAAGGCGAAGGAGCTGTCACCGGAGGAGGTCGAGGCCCTGCGCGAGCGCGAGGCGGCCATGACCTTCCTCACCGGCGAGGCCGATGCCGATGGCGACGGCGTCATCGAGCCGGCGGAGGCCGAGAAGGCCGCCGAGGAGGCCGGGGAGACGGTGGCCGAGCTCATGGGCGCGGGCAACGACCCGGCGATCGAGGCGGTCGTCGAGGAAGAGGTCTTCGAAGCGCTGAGCGAGGTCGCGGCAGGAGACGGCGAGGGCGAATCCGCCTAGCGGAACCGCAGGGGGAGACTCCGCGTCCTACGGGCATGCGACGTTCTGCCTCCCTGCTCGTCCTGGTCGGCGTCCTACTGACCGCCTGCTCCTACCAGCCGTTCATCGGCGACGATCCCAGCGTCCCGCCGAGCCGGGATCCCGAGTCGCCGGTCGTCGGTGAACCCGGCAGCCCGGGCCCCTCGCCCAGCGGAGACGGGGCCGTGCGCGAGACCCCGAATCCCGCGGTCGTCGACGCCCACCGGACCGCGGTCGATCACTACGCCATCGGTCAGGACGGACGAACGGTGGTCGTGTACTTCTGGGGCGGGAACCAGGCCTGTTTCGCGCTGCAGAAGGTCGACGTCAGCACCGATCCGGACGGCGCCACGGTCATCACGGTCTGGGAAGGCACGCTTCCCGAGGCGGTGGACCAGGCATGCACCATGGAGGCCATCCTCAAGTCCACGGTCGTGACCCTCGAGTCAGCCGTGGTGACAGATGCGGCCCAGCCCGACGCCCCGGCCGGCGAACCTGAGCTGGCGCCGGATGCGGCTGAGGTCGACATCGAGGTCGGCGTCGAGAACCCGATCCCGGTCGCGATCACCGGCTACCACCTCAGCGGGGACGGCGCGACCCTCACGGCCCAGTTCTACGGAGGCGTCCCCGAGTGCTACGGCGTGGCGAGTGCCTCCGTCGACAGGGACGCTCAGCCGTGGGTGGTGAGCATCTCCGAGGGCCATATCCCCGGCGCCGAGGTCTGCATCGAGATCGCCGTCGTCAAAGAGTTCGTCTTCCGCCTCGACGCTCAGCTCCTCCGCGACGGCTCGTTCACCGGCTGATTCCGCTGGCCGCGATCACAGCTCGGCGGCGAAGGTGTCGCATTGCTGAGGGTCGCCGGTCTGGTAGCCGGTGAGCAGCCACTGCTGGCGCTGCTCCGAGGAGCCGTGGGTCCACGTCTCGGGGTTCACCTGGCCCTGGGTGGTCTCCTGGATTCGATCATCCCCCACCGTTGCAGCCGCGTCCCTCGCCTGGGCGAGCTGCTCGTCGGTGATCGGGACGAGGTAGCCGGTCTCCACCGCGTTGGCGACCCATACGCCGGCGAAGCAGTCGGCCTGAAGCTCGGTCCGAACCGCGTAGCTCTCCGGGCCCGTGTCACTGGACGGCTTGAGGATGCCGAGCAGGTTCTGGACGTGATGGCCGTACTCGTGGGCCATGACGTAGGCCTCTGCCAGGGGACCACCCTCCGCGCCGAGTCTCGTCGTCAACGCATCGAAGAACCCGAGGTCGATGTACACGCCCTGG
>DASTEQ010000012.1:0-2512 GCA_035709505.1 Candidatus Limnocylindria bacterium | reverse complement strand
GGCCATCACCGGAATCGTGATGAACCCGAAACGCTCGAGATCGATAGTCGAGCAAGGAACCGTCACCGAGCAGCTCCCGCTGGGCAGGCCGGGCAAGCGCTGGAGGAGCGTGTGGTAGGCGGCGATGACCGCCCCGATGGCCGCGATGGCGGAGACATATGGCCGAATCCCCCAGTCGTGGCGAACGGCGGCGATGAGCAGGATCACAGCCAGAGGGTACATGGCGATCCGCTGGTACCAGCAGAACGCGCACGGGACGAGTCCGCCGATCTCAGAGAAGTACAGGGAGCCGGTCATCGACGTGGCCGCGACCAGCCAGGCCAGCCACAGGGCGTAGGGGCCAATGGCCCTCCGAACACTCTCCAGCCAACCCGCGGCGGTCGCCGACAGAGAAGCCAGGACTCGGAGGCCGATGAGGGCGATGCTGGCCAGGCCGGCCCCAACGACCAGGATCGCCAGGAAGTTCGCGACGGCGAGGAGCCCCATACGTCAGCCCGTGATATCGGCCCGCTCGGTGACGATCGCCGCGACGACGAGCGAACCGATGAGCCATGCCCCGACGACCAACATCGCTGTCTCCTGGGGCAGCGGGTTCGGCCCGGCGCCGAATCCGTCGCCGCCGATCCCGACTGCGGCGGTCGCAACGTTGAAGGGCATGTAGCGGACGATATCGGGCAGGAAGATGCCGGCAAACGCCTCCCCGAAGTACAGGGCGATCCCGATCCCGATCCCCGCCAGCTGGCTGCGTGCGATGGTGGCCACCGCGAAGCCGATGGCTCCCTGCTCCGCCATCGCATACCACCCGCGGCCAAAGAGCTCCGGCAGGTCCCGCAGAGCCTCGGTATCGTCCACCCCAGCGGTCGTGACATCGGCGAGCGTCGCGCCGATGAAGGCCGCAGCCACCCCGATCGCGAAGGCGAGGACGATCCCCACCAGCAGGTAGGCGGTCACTGCCGCAAAGGTGAGAAGCATGTAGCGGCTGCGGCTCTCGCCACGGGCGACGACGGCCTTGAGCGTTCCCCACGACCATTCCGAGCCCGCCACGGCGGCTCCATAGGTCACCGCGAACAGCCCACCCAGACCGATGATGAACGTGAGGATCAGCCGGTAGGCGAATGGGAAGGTGATCAGGATGATGCCGTCCGGCCCATCCCCACCACCGCCCTCCTCGCCGGTGGCGGCGACCGCCACGATGATCAGCACCAGCAGCCCGGTCAGGATGCCGAAGGTCAGCCACGTGGCCGGGCGACGAAGGAGCGTTCGCGCGCCGGAGCGGAAGATTCTCATGGCGCGTCTCCCGCGTCCCCTTGCCGCGGGCTCGAGATCCCCTGGAACGTTCCCTCGTGGCTGGTCGCCGCGTCGGCCGTGAGCGACAGGAACAGGTCCTCCAGGTCGCTGCCCGCCTCGAGACGAGCCGCAAAGATCCCACCTCCGGCCAGGGCCCGGTTCACCTCCGACGCCCGGCTGGCGGGCACCCGAACCGTGATCCACCCGGCGGCGGCATCTGCCACCTCGACCTCGCCCTCCTCGGCCACCTGCTCCAGGATGCCGACCGCGCCGCCGACCTCGTCCGGACCGACCCGCACCCGGACAAGGTCCGTGTCGTGCAGCACCTCCGCCATCGAGCCCTCGCGGACGAGGCGTCCGGCCGCGATGATCCCGATGACGTCGGCCATCTGCTGAACCTCCGACAGGAGGTGGCTGGAGACGAACACCGTCCTGCCCTCCGCGGCGAGATGGCGGAGGGTTTCCCGCATCGCGACGATCCCGGCGGGGTCGAGCCCGTTCGCCGGCTCGTCGAGGAGCAGGAGCTTCGGGTCGCTGAGCAGGGCGGCGGCGATGCCGAGTCGCTGCTTCATCCCCAGCGAGTAGCCCGAGACCTTGTCGCGAGAGCGCTCACCCAGGCCGACCAGCTCGAGCAGCTCCTCGATCCGGGCTGACGAGGTCCGGGCGCCGGTCGCCCCCAGGGCGCGGAGGTTCTCTCGCCCAGACAGGAAGGGATAGAACGAGGGCTGCTCGATCAGGGCGCCGATGTCGAACAGCCGGCGCCGATCCCGACGTCCAAAGGGCCGGCCGAGGAGCTCGATGCTGCCGTGGTCGGGGTGGATCAGCCCGGTCAGCAGGCGCATGGTCGTCGTCTTGCCTGCTCCGTTGGGCCCGAGGAAGCCGTATACCACCCCACTCGGCACCGACAGGTCCAGACCGGCCAGCGCGAGGCGTGATCCGTAGCTCTTGCGCAGGTCCCTCGTGGCGAGGGCCAGCTCCCCGGGGGCCATCATTGCCGGCGTAGGGTACCGGCTCGAACGGCTAGGCTCTCGGGGTGCGCGACGACCCGACCATCTCCGGCGCCCGGTTCGGCCACGTCAGCATCGTTGCCGCTGACTGGCGCCGATTGGCCGATTTCTACACCGGAGTCTTTGGCTGCGAGATCGTCCCGCCCGAACGCGACTACGCCGGCCCGGAGCTGGAACGCGGGACGGGCGTCCCGCAGGCGGCCCTGCGCGGAGCACAC
>DASTEQ010000011.1:0-23449 GCA_035709505.1 Candidatus Limnocylindria bacterium | reverse complement strand
AGGATGGAATTGCTCACCCGCCGCTGGAGATCGTTCACCTCCGCGTCGTCCCATCGGACCCGGTCGGCAAGATCCGGATCGCGGTCGGTGACCGCCCGCCCTGCCCGCTCGAGAGCGACCTCGACCAGTGCGCCGAGGCGCAGGACGTCGTCCTTGATGGCGCGGAGCTCGCCGTCGAGCGTGGCGCGTGTACCGGTGGTAGCTTCCGCCTCGGCTGTTGAGGACTCCTGGGGCGTCCCCTCCATCACCGGCTCGTCCGGCGGCGGAGGCTGAGGGCGGCGGGTCATCCGAACCTCCCCGTGATGTACTGCTCGGTCAGTTCATTCTCCGGCCGAGTGAACAGCTGCTCGGTGGGCGCCACCTCCACCAGGTAACCGGCCCGGTCCTCGCCCATGGTCAGGAAGACGGTGGTGTCCGAGGCGCGCGCCGCCTGCTGCATGTTGTGGGTCACGATCACGATCGTGTAGTTCTCCCGCAGCTCGCGCATGAGCTCCTCGATTCGGAGCGTGGCGATCGGGTCGAGGGCTGAGCACGGCTCGTCCATGAGGATGACCTCGGGCTCGACCGCGATGGCCCGCGCGATGCACAGGCGCTGCTGCTGGCCGCCCGAGAGGGCCGTTCCGGGAGACTTGAGCTTGTCCTTGACCTCGTCCCACAGGGCGGCCCGGCGGAGCGACTCCTCGACCAGGGCCCGCATATCACCCCGGTATCCGGCCACCCGCGGACCGAAGGCGACGTTGTCGTAAATCGACTTCGGGAACGGGTTCGGCTTCTGGAACACCATCCCGATCCGTCGGCGGACCTCCACCGGGTCGACCCCCGGGGCGTAGAGGTCAACGCCGTGGTACAGGATCTTGCCCTCGACCCGCGCCGAGGGGATGAGGTCGTTCATCCGGTTGAAGCTGCGCAGCAGCGTGCTCTTGCCACAGCCGGACGGACCGATGATGGCGGTGATCCGGTTGCGCTCGATCGAGAGGTTGATATCCCGCACGGCGCGGAACGAGCCGTAGAAGCACGAGAGGTCGCGCAGCTCGAACACCCCCTCGGTCTCGGCCGGCAGCGCGGTCGGGGTTGGCGACGGGTCGTCAGACGACAGGACGCGGAGGCCGGCTCCCTCGTCGCGAACGTCGGTCACTGGCGGCAGAAGCCTGATCGACATCGGTTCACCACCGCCTATCGTATCGATTGCGCAGCATGATGGCCCCCGCGTTGACGGTCAGGATGACCACCAGCAGCACGATGATGGTCGCCGCCGTGAGAGCCTTGAATTCCTCCTTCACCTCGGATGACCAGGCGTAGACGATGGTCGGGAGCGCCGTGAACGGCGCCTGCAAGGTCTCGACGAGCCCGCTCTCCGCCGTCCGAAATACGCCGGTGATGGCCCCCACCATGATCAGCGGCGCGGTCTCCCCGAAGGCCCGCGCCAGGGTCAGCACAATGCCGGTCAGGATCCCCGGCATCGCGTATGGCAGGACATGCGAGGTCACCACTTCGGAGCGAGTTGCACCCACGCCGAAGGCGGCCTCGCGGATGGTCAGGGGCACGGCCCGCAGGGCCTCGGCGGCCGTGATCACCACGATCGGGAGAACGAGGATGGCCAGGGTCAACCCACCGGCGATCAGGCTCCGGCCGGCTCCGAGGGCGGTCACGAACACGGCCAGGCCCAGGAGGCCGTAGACGATCGCCGGCACGCCGGCGAGATTGCGAATGTTGGTATTGATCAGCCGGGAGAACCAGGTATCCCCTGCGTATTCCTCGAGGTAGATGGCGGCGGTGATGCCGATGGGCAGGGCGAGGATCACGACGAAGATGGTGAGCACGATCGATCCGAGGAGGCCCTGCGCGACGCCGGCCTTTGCCGGGTCCGCGCTCCCCGGGGCGGTCAGGAAGTCCAGCCCGCGGGTCGTGAACACAGGGAGCGCGCGACTCAGTACGTCCGCCAGGAGGACGAACAGGATGGCGAGCGCCGTCACCAGGGTAAGGAGCAGCAACCCGGCCGCGGCCATCCCCGCCCAGTCGCGCCGGCCGCTCCGCAGCCCGGCCTCCACCGCCGCCGTGGCCACCGTCACCGGGTGTGCTCCGGTCGTATCCGCGGTCATCAGTAGCGCTCCCGGACGCGGCGCACGAAGGCTTCGCTGATCACGTTCAGCATCAGGGTGAATCCGAAGAGGAGCAGGCCAACGAAGAACAGGCTGGGGAACGCGAGCCCAGCGCCCTGAACTTGATCCGAGCCGGTGGCCAGCGAGGTCATCGCCGCGGTCATCGTCATGCCCGGCTCCAGGGGATTGATGGTCAGGAACGAGCCACCGGTGGCGCCGGCGGCGATGGCCACGATCATCGTCTCGCCGATCGCCCGTGACATTCCCAGCAGGAGCGCCGCGACGATCCCGGACACAGCCGCGGGCACAACCACCCGAACGCTGGTGGCGAGCCGCCGGGCCCCGAGCCCGTACGACGCCTCGCGCAGCGAGCTTGGCACGGCATGCAGGGCGTCCTCCGAAACGGAGGCGATCAGTGGGGTGATCAGGATGCCGACTGCGATGCCGGCGGAGGCCATGGTGAAGATCCCGATTCCCGACTGGAGGGGGACCACGACGTTCGGCGCGATCACGGTGAGGGCGAAGAACCCGAGCACGACCGAGGGGATCGCGGCGAGCACCTCCAGGATCGGCTTGAGCGTTTTCCGGACCCGCGAGGAGGCGTACTCCGAGAGGTAGATCGCTGCGCCGATCCCGAGCGGGGTGGCGATCAGCATGGCCACCGCGCTGACGACGAGGGTTCCGGCCACGATGGTCGGGATCGAGAACATGTCCCGGCGCGGGAACCACCCATCGTCCAGGAGAGATGCGGGGTCGACATCGCGGATGAAGGCGATCGCGTTCCCGATCAGCGACAGGACGATCAGGAGGCTGATGACGATCGACGCCAGCGCCGAGACCGTTATCACTGAGCGGATCGCGCCCTCGCGCCACCTCCGGCGCGCGCTGATCCGGAAATCCTCGACCCGAAGATCGGACTGCGGCGCGGATACTGACGTCATCGTGGCGGCGAGCTGGGAAGCGTCACGCGCGCCGCCTACCGCCCGTCCCAGGCCGCGCGAGTTGCCTCGATGTCTGCCTCGGGGAGGGCGATGTAGTCTGCCTCGGTCACTTTCGCGAACCCGTCGTCCGACAGGTAGAAGTCCACGAACGCGCCGACCGTGCGATTGGACTCGGCCCGTCCCAGGTTGACGTAGAGGTAGAGGAAGCGCGATAGCGGGTACTCCGCACTGGCGATCGTGTCCGGGGTCGCGTCGATGCAGCCATCGCCCTGGTCCACGGCCAGCAGGCTCACGCGGTCGCGGTTCTGATCCGCGAATGCGAACCCGACCCAGCCAAGAGTTCCCGCGGCGTCTGCTGTCCCCGCGACGCCCTCGATGATCGCCGGATCCTCGTCCTGGGGGGTGTAATCCAGGCGCGTGGTCCGCTCCTGCTCCCGCTCGTCGGCGATCCCGCTGATCGCGAGCTCGACGAAGCTGTCGTAGGTGCCCGACTCGTCCCCCGGGGCGGTGACAATGAGGTCGTCCGTCGGGTACGGGGCATGGGACTCTCCGAATTCGGACCCCAGTTCAGCGTCCAGATCGGCGGCCAGGTCATCGGCGGCGTCCCAGGTGTCGAAGCCCTGTGACTCGGGGCCGAGCAGGGCGTAGAGGTCCAGGAAGCTCAGGCAGTCGACGGCGGCGTTGTCAGAGGACGTGATGACGGCCATGCCGTCGATTCCGATCTTCAGCTCGACCCATTCCACACCGGCAGCCTCACAGTCGGCCATTTCGCTTTCGCTGATCTCCCGCGAGGCGTCCGCGATGTCAATCTCGTCCGCGCAGAAAAGAGCCATCCCGTCACCGGTCCCTGGGCCGTCCACGAAGCCAGTCACCTCCTGATGTAGCGCGACGAATGCCTCGAAGACGAGGCTGCTGATGGGCTCCACGGTGGATGAGCCGGAGATTTGGACGTCGCCAGAGAGGCTGCCCCCGCTCGGTGCCCCGCTGGTGGGCTCATCGCTGGCTCCCGGCGAAGCGCTTGCGGACGGCTGGCATGCGGCGAGTGCGAGCAGACCGATAACGAGCAGCGAGGCCGGGCGCAGGGGGGACTTCACGGCAATGGCTCCTTCTCGACTGGGCATTGGTCGATGCCATCGTCCGGAACCCGCCTCAACGGACCGTCAGCGCCGCGTCAAGGGAATATCAACCGATCGGCGCCCCTACCATGACTCGATCCAACTTCGACGGAGGGCAGAGCGATGCAGCTGGTGCTGGGCGGACTGATCGGGCTGGGAAGCGGAGTCCTGTCGGGAATCTTCGGCATCGGCGGGGGCCTGGTGATCGTGCCCGGACTCATCGTCCTGCTGGGAATGACGATCAAGCAGGCGGCGGGGACGTCGTTGGCGGCGCTTCTGCTTCCGGTCGGGATCCTCGGCGCGCTCGAGTACTGGCGCGCCGGTCACATCGATGTCCGGATCGCTGTTGTGCTGGCGCTCGGGCTCCTCATCGGTGCGTTCTTTGGGGCTCGCCTCGCCCTGGGGCTGCCCAATGAACTTGTTCAGCGTGCCTTTGGTGTGCTGTTGGTCGTGGTCGGCGTCCGCCTCGCCCTGTTCGTGTCCTGAGCCTCAAGCCCCCAGCAGGTTGGCCACGAAGTAGGTCAGCCCGGCCACGATTCCCGACGCAGGGATGGTGAGCACCCACGCCACGCCGATCGAGCGGGCGACGATCCAGCGCACCGCCTTGAAATGGGTGGCCGCGCCCACGCCCATGATCGCGCTGGAGATCACGTGGGTGGTCGACACCGGCACGCCGAGGCGCGACGCGCCAAGGATGACGAGGGCCGCCGTCGTTTCGGCGGCGAAGCCGTGGACCGGGTCGAGCTTCACAACTTTCGAGCCCATGGTCCGAATGATCCGCCAGCCTCCGGCCGCGGTCCCCAGCGAGATCGCTGTGGCCGACGCGAGGATCACCCACAGCGGAACGTGGAACTCCTCGATCGCCCCCACCGTGACCAGCGCCAGGGTGATGATGCCCATCGTCTTCTGTGCGTCGTTCGACCCGTGGCTGAATGCCATGAAGGTGGCGCTGCCGACCTGGGCCCGCCGGAATCGGGCGTTGAGCCGCTTGGGATGCGCTCGTTGGAAGACGTTGAGGAGCAGAATCATCGCCGCACCAGCCAGCAGGAACCCGATCAGTGGCGAGGTCACCAGCGGGATCAGGACCTTGGTCACGATGCCTTCGACGTTCCACGACGAGAGGCCCGCGTGGGCGAAGGACGCGCCGAGCAGGCCGCCGATCAGGGCATGGCTGCTCGAGGAGGGAATGCCGAGCCGCCAGGTGAACAGGTTCCAGACGATGGCCCCCACGAGGGCGGAAGCGACGACTCCGAGGTCGACCTGGGTCTCGTCAACGAGGCCTGACGCGATGGTGGTGGCCACCGCCGTTCCGGTCAGGGCGCCAACGAAGTTTGCCGCCGCCGATAGACCGATGGCGTGGGTCGGTCGCAGGGCCCGCGTCGACACGCTGGTGGCGATGGCGTTTGCCGTGTCGTGGAACCCGTTGATGTAGTCGAACGCCAGCGCGAGCCCAACGACGACCAGCAGGGGCAGCGTCAGCCACTCGGGCATAGGGGCGATGGGTCCTGGTCAGGCGTGCTTGACGACGATGCGCTCGATGACGTTGGCGACATCCTCGCAGGCGTCGACCGCCTCTTCGAGCAGCGAGTACAGGTCCTTCCACTTGATGACCTCGACCGCGTCGTCGCCGTTCTTGAACAGCTCTGCGATCCCGCGTCGGACGATTCGGTCACCTTCATTTTCGAGCCGGTGAACCTCGATCCAGAACGGCTCAAGGCCGCGGAAGCTGCGCAGCTTGGTCAGGGCCTCGGCGATCTGCTCGCACTGGCGAACGATGATCTCGACCTGCTGGACCGCCACCGGTGTCGGCGCATCGATGCCGTACAGGAGGAATGTGTCAGCGACCTCCTCGATGAGGTCGACCACGTCGTCCAGGCGGTTGATGAAGGCGAGGATGTCCTCGCGGTCGAACGGGGTGACGAAGGTGGCTTCCAGCTGGCGGCCGATGTTGTGGGTGAGCTGATCCCCTATGTGCTCGAGGTCCCGGAGCTGGGAGGCCAGCCGCTCGCGGTCCTCGTAGTGGGTCATCAGCTGCTCGAGGACGCGGGCCGCCGCCACCATGTTGGCGGCATCCTCGAGGAACAGGTCGTAGAACTTGTTATCACGGGGAATGAGTGGGAGGCGCACGCGATGTCCTCAGGAGGGGCGGACGCGGTCGTGTTAAGCGGGCGTCAACATACTCGATCCGTCCACCGACAGGTGCCGAAGACGTCGTCGAGGACGTGACAAGCCCGTGCGAGCAGTGAGGGATGACGCGTTGCGCAGACGCAACACGAATTGTCGGGTTCGACTCAGCACGGTTCGCCACGACGGCGCAGATGGGGCACCATAGGGTCCCCACCGTTCTGGGGTCTGGCAGTCCCGCCCTACCGATGTGACAGGAGGCAAATTGCCCATGACTCCGCAGATCAGGCGGCCCCGACGCTCTGCACGAGCGCTGCTCGCTGCCCTGGCCTTGATGCTCACCCTTCCCGCCGCCACGCTCGGCGGAGGTGGATACAACACCTCGTCGATTTCCTTCGTCGAATCCACGGGCGCCGTGGGTGGCGTGACATTCACTCCGCTCATCAACTCGGGGGAATCGTTCGACGGCGTGACTTTCCAGGGCCTGCCCGATGGTTTGGGCGTGGTTCCGGGGGACGGATGGGTGGACGTCTACGTCGCCCACGAGGAGTCGCATGTGCCGTTCGGCACGAGTGCGACGACGGTATTCGCGGACTTCCAGGATTCATCCGTGACCCGCGTTCGTGTCGACGTCGCCACCAAATCCATCGTCGAGATGGAGGTCGCGCTGCCAGCCAGCGCCGGGCTCATCCGGTTCTGCTCCGCGTTCATGGCCGGCCCGGAGCACGGCTTCCCGAACTACACGTTCCTTCTGAACGAGGAATCGAATGACGTCCTGCCCGTGCCTGCCGGGGCACCGTACGGCGCGGATGCCGCGTCGGTCGGTCCCGGCCATCGCCAGGCCGGTTACGCCGTGTACCTCGACACCGCCAGCGGCGCCTTCGACGTGATTCCAGGTGCCGGACGCCATAACCACGAACACCCCGTGGTCGTTCCCGGAGGCTGGGAGCGACAGATCGTTTCGCTCTCCGGAGACGACACGTTCACATCGACCTCAAGCCCCGAGATGCCGAACCTGAGCCAGCTGTACCTCTACGGGGCGAAGGACGCGAAGCACTTCATGGGCGACAACGGAACGCTCTGGGGATTCCGCGTGACCGGCACGCAGTCGGGTCCAGTCGATCCAAATGACCCGTTCAACAACGCCAATGACTACTTCGAGATCAACGTCGGCGACACGTGGACCGGCGAGTTCATCCCGGTCAACCCGGCGGTCGCCCGGGGCAAGACGCTGGATCGGCCCCAGGACGCGCTCGAAAGCTGGTCCAACGACAACAACGTCTTCCAGTTCATCCGGGTCGAGGACATTGCCTACGACCCGGACAACCCCCGCGTCGTCTACTTCGCCGATACCGGCAACACGCGGCTGCTCGAAGACGCCGGTACGGGTCGCCTGTGGCGAGCGCCCAGCGGCACGCCGGGGACGCTTGCGTCCAACGGGCGGATCTTCAGGATGGTCCTGAACGAGGACGATCCGCGGATCGTTGACGAGTTCAGCGTGGTCGTTGAAGCCGGCGCCATTGGGATGCGTGCCCCCGACAACCTCGACGCCGGGCACAACAGCCTGATGGTCCAGGAGGACGCGAGCAACGCCCTGATCTGGAAGTGGAACTACGGCGCCAACCTCACCGATTGGACCGCGGTGGCTCGGGTCGACCGTGATGCGAGCGACGCGACGTCGGACACCGGAGAGTCGAGCGGCATCATCGACGCGTCCGAATGGTTCGGCGCGGGATGGTGGGCGCTGGACGTTCAGGCGCACGATTCACACGTGATCCTGGATCCAACGACCTCCGATCCGACAACGTGGTACACGTGGACCACGCCGCCGATCCCGCCCGGCGGTGCCCAGTACCGCAAGCACCTCGAGGCGGGTCAGCTGCTACTGATGTTCGTCCCCGGAAGCTAGTCCGCCAGCCAAGACCGATGCGAGGGCCGCCCGACCGGGCGGCCCTCGTGCGCTAATCCCCTGGTTGGGCGGCGGATCAGCGGCCCGACCTCGACTTGCGCCGATCCCGGGCGAGGTAGACCGCGGGCAGCCCGGCCCGGAGCAGCCGGATCGTCTCCGGGCCCTGGGCGGCTGGGCTGTCCTGGAAGGTGTGGACCACGTCGATCACCCGGTAGCGGTGGCTGATCGCTTGGGCGTCGATGTACTCGATCGTGTCGCCCACGCGCGGGAGCGGGGCCGAGTACTCGATATCCGCGGCGGCGAAGCCTCCCCGTCGCGGGAAGTACAGGGTGTAGGGCATGTCGACCGGCCAGTCAGCGCCGACCGCATCCTGGGTGCGGACCTCGGGTTCCTTGGTCTTGGCCATGGCGAGAGCTCCAGCTGGAGGGCCGTGCGGGATTCGAACCCGCGACACGAGGATTAAAAGTCCCCTGCTCTGCCGCTGAGCTAACGGCCCGCCCCATCGTACGGCGGCGGTGGTCGGCGCGGCACGCTGGGGTCAGCCCGTGGCGCTGGCCGTTGGCTCGGGCTGGTGGTCCGTGCTCGCTTCGCGGAGATTCGCGTCCTTCGTCTCGGAGCGGCGGCCGCTCCTGGTGGAGCGCTCGAACAGCTCCGCGACCTCCCCCGGGAAGTGCTCGATGACCGTCACGCGGATAGGACGCCCCGCGTCGTCGAGCTCGCCGAGCTCCGCGGTCAAGGGCCGGGGAAGGACGACCGCGCGGCGGGGGCGCTCGTAGCTGGCGAACTCCGCGGTGAGTCGCTCGACCTCCTGCCGGAGCAGTCCGGCCACCTCGCTCCGGCCCTCGAGCGCCTCGGGATCGGGCACCACCAGGATCCCGGTCGCGTCCCGCCCATCACCCAGCAGGACCGCCTGGCGGATGAACGGCGAGGTGATGACCGCATCCTCGATCGGGGCCGGCGCCACGTTCTTGCCGGTGGCCAGGACGAGCAGGTTCTTCAACCGACCGGTGATCTGCAGCCTGCCGGCTTCATCGAACTTCCCGACATCGCCGGTGTGGAGCCAGCCTTCGGCATCCACGGCCCGCGCCGTGTCGGCCGGCCGGTCGAGGTAGCCGAGCATCACCTGCGGGCCGCGGCCCTGGATCTCACCGCTGGTCGGATCGAGTCGAATCTCGGTGCCCGCGACCGGCTGGCCGACCGTGCCATATCGGTATGACTCCGGACGGTTGGCAGTCAGGATCGGCGCTGTCTCGGTCAGTCCGTAGCCCTCGAGGATCGGGATGCCGATCGACTCGTAGAACACGCCGGTGGACTCGGGGAGCGCGGCGCCGCCGGAGAGGAGGTAGCGGAGCCGCCCGCCGAGGGCGCCCCGCACGGGAGCGAGCACGGTCCGGGCTGCGACCCACCGGCGAAGGCGCAGCCAGGGCCCATCGGTTCTTCCGGCGAGGTGATTGGCATAGTGCCGGCGGCCGAGCCCGGTCGCCCACTGGAAGAGCAGCCGTCGGTAGCCGGACCCGCGCGCCACGTCGGCGAGGATCCGCTGCTCGAGGCGTTCGAAGAAGAGCGGAATGGTGGCCATCAGCGTGGGTCGGACCTCGGCCATGTCCGCCGCCCAGCGCTCGATCTGGCGCTCGGCGAAGGCCACCGTGGCTCCGACCCCGATGGGCGCCAGGATTCCCGCGCCACGCTCGAACATGTGGCTCATGGGCAGCACCGAGAGCACGGTGTCGGCGCTCGTGATCGGGATGGCCTGCACGATGGCGTGGAACGAGTGGACGAGGTTGCCGTGCGCGACCACCACCCCGAGCGGTACCCCGTCGGTGCCGATGGTGTGGACGATGGTCGACACCTGGGCGGGGTGGAGGGCGCGCCACGTGCGCTCCCAGTCGGTCAGCGCCGCCGCCGAAGGAGCGACGGAGAGGTCCGCCAGGCCGGACCCGCCGCCGTCGTGGGCGTCGAAGTCGTGGGCGTCGAACAGAATCACCCGGCCCGGAAGCGGCTCGTCATCCATCCCTGACCGGAGACGGCTCAGGAGGCGGGCATCCTCGACCAGCAACCAGCGGGCGCCGACCGCGCGGGTCAGGCTCGCGAGGCGGGCCGGCGGGTCGCCCGGGTACAACGGGCAGGTCACTGCCCCGAGGGCCTGGCAGGCGAGGTCCGTGACGAGCCATTCGGGCCGGGATCGGCTGAGGATGACGACCCGGTCGCCGGCGCCCATCCCCAGCCCGCGCAGGCCGATCGACGTGGCCGCGACCTGGTCCCACAGCTGCCGGTACGTCCAGCTTGACCAGCCCCCGGGCGCCTTCCACCGGATGGCCTCCCCATCCGGGTTCCGCTCCACGCTGCGGTGGACGAGGGCCACGACGCTTGCCGGAAGGTCGCCGGCGGAGACGGTCAGGGGCTCGCCGCGGTGGACGGTCAAGGCGGCGAGCCCGCTGCCGGCTCCCCGGTCGGCCGGGGCAACGATTCGGGGGAGCGCAGCCGGGTGCTGAGTGCCGACGTCGCCAGGTCCAGGGCCAGGCACAGGCCGACCGTCGCCGCGCCCGCGATGAGCACGATGAGCCCGAACTTCAGGTAGAGGCCCAGCGAGAGGGGAACGACCAGCGCGGCGACCACGACCGTCACCGGATGGTGGAGGACGTAGAACGGCAGCACCATGGCGCTCGCCCAGCCGAGGAACCGGGGTCGGGCAGTGAAGTAGGTGGCCGCGAACCCGACCCAGACCAGGGTCATGACCCACGCCAGGGCCGTGCGCCAGCCGATGTAGGCGAGCCCACCAAGGCTAGAGCCGGGGGCATTCTCGATGGCGACCGGTGAGCCGGAGAGCACGACCGGCAGGTACGCGACGATCACCACTGGCGTGATCCACAGCGTGATCCGTCGGCGCCCCAGGATGGCGGGCATGACTCGCGTATCGGCCATCGCGCCGATGCCGATCACGAAGTAGCCCAGCCACAGGGCGAAGTCCGCCCAGTCACGGTACTCGGGGAACAGCGGCCGGAGGACGAGCTGCACGGCGGCGATCGGTACGACGAGCCAGAGCAGACCGAAGCGCCCCTCCGCCACGCGGCCGATGAGCAGGTCTCGGCCCGCTTGTCGGCGCGCCCGCAGCCACGACAGCAGGGGAAGCGTAACAAGCACGTAGAGGAACAGGAAGGCGAGGAACCACAGGTGGTGGCCGACATCGCCGAACCAGCGGGGATTCAGCGTCGGGTTCAGGGTCGCCACGTAGGTCGCCAGGAACTCGAGTGGCCCCGCCTCGCCACCCCTGGCGACGTAGGAGACCCAGGCCTGCGGCGGGCCGAGGATCACGAGGCCCAGGACCAGCGGGATGAGCAGCCGCCGCAGGCGGAGCCCGGCGTGGCCGCCAATTCCCCGTCGCTCGACGGCCAGCCACGTCGCGGCCCCGGCCAGGAAGAACATCAGGGGCATCCCGAACAGGTAACCGAAGCCGGACGCCACGCTCAACAGTGGGCTCGTTGCCGTGTCATTGATCAGCCACTTGCTGGCCACGAACGGCTGGGCGGCGTGGAACAGGAAGGCGCCTCCAACCACGAGCACCTTCAGCCAGTCGATCCAGTTCAGCCGCTCTCGCACGAGCCGTAGTCTGCCAGAGCCCTCCAACCCCGCGGCCCGCACCGACCATGGGATTCGGATGCTAAATCCGGGCCATGTGGCCCTTTCGCTTTGTCTCGACGTTGATTAGGATCGAGGTCCGATGGAGGAGACCGTCGCGGCATACCGCGATCGGTGGCTGGCGGCTGATCGCGCACCGGCCCGGTGGGGGCTGCGTCTTGCCCCGATTGCGGTCGTGCTCGTGATCGCCTCGACCTTTACCTATGCCGCAGTGGCATCCAACCTCCGCGTCGAATACCTGGCCTGGGACACCCGGGCCTATTACGACGCTCTGCGCAGCTCCGATCCCTATGCCGGGGCTGCCGTCGGCGAGATCGGGTCCTTCCTCTACCCGCCGCCGTTCCTCCAGGTCCTCGCGCCGTTCGGCCAGCTGCCGTGGCCGGTTTTCCTGTTCGCCTGGACGACCCTGTTGACCTCGGCGGCGGTCTACCTGTTGCGACAAGTTCCACCCCGCTATCGGACGATGTGGCCGCTCCTCGCGCTTCTCGGCGGGGCGGACATCTGGGCCGGCAACATCAACCTGTTCCTGGCCCTCGGCTCCGTCGTCGCGCTCACCTACCCTGTGGCGTGGGCCGGTCTGGCGCTGACCAAGGTGACGCCGGGCATTGGGGCACTGTGGCATGGGTTCAACGGTCGCTGGCCGGACTTCGGTCTGGCGGTGATCGTGACCGCCGCCGGCGCCGCTCTCTCCTTCGTCGCTGCCCCGGCGCTGTGGGGCGACTGGTTCTCCATCGTGTTCGGCGAGGGCCCGGGCGGGCCGTACGCCACGTCCGTCCCGATCCCGCTGTTCATCCGCTTGCCGCTGGCGGTTGCCCTGCTGTGGTGGGCTGCCCGCAACGACCGGCCGTGGCTCGTCCCGGCTGCGTGCCTCATCGCACTGCCGGTGATCTGGTTCAACGGTCTGTCGATGCTCCTCGGCTGCGCGGCCCTGCTTCGGAACGAATCCGACCCGAATCGACGCGTGCAGGCTGATTCGGGCAACTAGACCCAAGGAGGTACCCATGAACGGACTACTCAGGCGGGTCGCGGCCTCAGCGGCCGTGCTCGCCCTGCTGATCCTCCCCGCGTGCAGCCCGAGCGACAGCCCGAGCGCGAGCGCGGACGGGGGCGGATCGACCATCAACGTGACCCTGCAGGAATGGGCCGTGGTGGTGGATGAAGCGTCGGCTCCCGCCGGGGAGGTGACGTTCTCGGTGACCAATGACGGACCGGACGACATCCATGAGTTCGTCATCATCCGCACTGACCTTGATCCCGCCGACCTGCCGACCGACGAGCATGGCGCCGTCGATGAAGGCGGCGATGGCATGGAAGTCATCGACGAGATCGAGGACCTCGAGGTGGGCGATACACAGGACGTGACCGTCGACCTGGAGACCGGCAGCTACGTGCTCCTGTGCAACATCTACAGCGCGGACGAGGACGAAGCGCACTACGCCGAGGGCATGCGAGTGGCCTTCGACGTCGAGTAGCCGCCTGCACCGATAGACTGCAGAACGCGCCGCCGCTGGCGGCGCGTTCTCGTATCCGAGGGGCCACGCTGGGAGGGAACCGATGCGAGTGCTGCTGGTAGGGGTGGGCACCGTCGGCGAGGCGATCGCCCGGCTGACCGCACCAGGCGCGTGGTGTGAGTCGATGGTCCTGGCCGACTACGACACCGCGCGGGCCGAATCGCTCCAGGCGTCGTTGGGAGACGCGGATCGCTTCCCGGTGGAGCACATCGATGCCCGCGATCGGTCGGCGATCGCCGCGCTGGCGCGGCGACATCGGTCTGACCTGGTCATGAACGCGGTCGACCCCCAGTTCGTGATGCCCCTGTTCGAGGGCGCTCTCGAGGCGGGGACGAACTACATGGATATGGCTAACAGCCTGTCGGCGGCGCACCCTACCGATCCGTTCACCACGCCGGGCGTGAAGCTCGGCGATGAGCAGTTCGCGCGCCAGGACGCCTGGCTGGAGTCCGGCAAGCTCGCCCTGCTGGGGATGGGCATGGATCCGGGCCTGTCGGACGTCTTCGCGCGCTACGCCCACGACCACCTGTTCGACGAGGTCCACGAGGTGCACGTCCGGGACGGGGGGGACCTCGCGATCCCCGGCTATGCCTTTGCCCCGGTGTTCAGCATCTGGACCACGATCGAGGAGTGTCTCAATCCACCGATCGTGTGGGACGCGGACCGCGGCGGCTGGCATACGACCGAGCCGTTCAGCGCGCCGGAGGCGTTTCCCTTCCCTGACGGAGTCGGACCGATGGAGTGCGTCAACGTCGAGCACGAGGAGGTTCTGCTCGTGCCGCGCTGGCTCCCCGAGGTGCGTCGCGTCACCTTCAAGTACGCGCTCGGGAGCGACTTCATCGACAAGCTGAAGACCATCCGTGACCTCGGCATGGACCGAACCGACAAGGTCTCGGTGAAGGGGGTCGAGGTGGCCCCCCGCGACCTGCTGGCTGCCATCACCCCTGATCCGATCAGCCTCGGTGACCGGATGGTCGGGCGGGCGATGGTCGGAACCTGGGTCCTCGGCCACAAGGACGGCCGGCCGCGAGAGGTGTTCCTGTACCAGAGCGCCGACGCTGCGGGCACCTGGAGCCGCTACGGCGTCCAGGTCGTGGGATGGCAGACCGGTTTCAACCCGGTGGTGGCGATGGAGCTGCTGGCCAGCGGGACGTGGAGCGGATCCGGGGTCCTCGGGCCCGAGGCATTTGACGCTGCCCCATATCTGGCCATCCTTGACCGCGACGGCATCCACTGGGCGATGCACGAGATGGAGCCGGGAGCCCACCGGCCCACCTGACCAGGCGAGGAGAGATTCGATGAACGTCGACGAGATGATCCAGGGAGCGCAGAACGCGCTCGCCGTGTCGCGGGTCTACGGCGAGCCGATCCAGAAGAACGGGGTCACCCTCATCCCCACCGCCGAGGTGTTGGGCGGTGGAGGAGGGGGGAGTGACCAGGCGAACAACGGGGGCGGCGGGTTCGGGGTCCGCGCCCGACCTGTCGGTGTCTGGGTCATTCGCGGCGAGCAGGTCGAATGGGAGCCGGCGATGGACGCCACCAAGATGGCGTTGCGCGGGATGCTGGTCGCGATCGTGTTCCTCTTCGTCGTGCGTTCGGTGGTGAAGACCTTCGCCGGGCGGTAGGCCCGCGATTGACCGATGGGCGGACGGCGCGTACCCTAGGAGGTCGCGGGGTGGAGCAGCGGTAGCTCGTCGGGCTCATAACCCGAAGGTCGGCAGTTCGAATCTGTCCCCCGCAACCAATCCGCTTACCACGCGCGAAAGCCGCCTCCGACCGGGCGGCTTTCGCCTTTCCGGGTACAGTCCGGCGATGGCCTACGACTCTGCGCTCGCCGGTCGGATCCGCGACCGGCTGGGCGGCCATCCGGCCCTCAGCGAGAAAGAGATGTTCGGCGGCATCGCGTTCCTCGTCGACGGCAACATGGCGGTGGGGGTGACCGGCAGCGAGCTGATGGTGCGCGTCGGTCCGGAAGGTCACGACGACGCGATCGGTCTGCCCGGGGCGCGAGCCTTTGACATGACCGGCCGGCCGATGCGCGGTTGGCTGGTGGTCGGCCCCGAGGGGTTCGCCTCCGACGACGACTTCGCGGCGTGGGTCGACCGTGGACTGGCGTTCGCGGAGAGTCTTCCACCCAGGTAGCTCTCAGTCCGCGGGCAGGCGCTCCCCGAAGATCGACTGCTCCCTCGGAAGGCGGGCCTCCCCGGGCGGGGACTTGGGCTTGCGCGCATCCTCGGTTGGGTGCCCGAGGGCCATCAGGGTCCGGATCATGCGGTCCTCCGGCAGCTCGAGAATCTCGCGCACCACGCGCAGGACGTCGGGCCGAACCCAGGCGATGCCGGCCGCGACACCGAGCATGCCGGCCGCGATCAGCATCCGCTCCGCCGCCCGCCCGTCGTCGTACGCGTGCGACACGGTGCGCTCCGGATCGACGGGCAGCACGATGGCGATGACCGCGGTCGCCGTCTTCAGGGCTCGGGTTTGCGGCAGCCCGGCCGCCTCCAGGCGGCTGATGGTTCCGGGATCGCGGATGACGACGAACCGCCAGGGCTGGGTGTTCCGGCTGCTCCCCGTCCAGCGCGCCACGTCGGCGATGGCAGCGATCTGATCATCGGTCAACGGCTGGGTCGTGAACTCGCGGACCTGGCGCGTGCGGAGGAGCGGTCGGACCATCTCGCGAGGGGAGGCGGGATCGGTCATTCGCGGATTGTGCCCGCTACAATGCGGCCGGGTCGCCGCCGCGACCCCCGCAGGAGGCTCCCACGCTCGGATGACCGGCAACCTGAAGCGGCTGCGACCGTACGACGAGCCACCCAAGACCCGTTCGGGGCTGCTTCCGTCCGGGAGCGACGCCGCGGCCATGGGATATCTCGCCTTCGGCGTCTTCTGGCTGGTGACCGCCACCGGGTTGGGCACCTTCGCCGCCCTCCAGCTGGCCCTGTCCGAGTTCGAGTTCGTGCTCGGCCTGCCGTTCGGGCTCACCTTCGAGCTGACCCCCAGCACCGTGGCCGCCGGTTTCCGGCACGCGTTCGTGTGGGGGTGGCTGACCAATGCCGCCTTCGGCGCGATCTTCTTCATCACCCCGCGGGTCACCGGCCGGCCCATCTCGCATGCGCGGACCGGACTGCTCGGAATGGCGACCTGGAACGTCGGCTTCGCCGCCGGCCTGACCCTGCTGTACATCCCGCAGCTGGCGGACACCGGGACCCTCACCGGCTTCCCGCTGGTGGTGAACCTCGTGCTCATCCTGGCCCTGCTCCTGATCAACGTCTCGTTCTGGACGTCCGTCCGGGGCCCTGGTACGCCCTTCGTGGGGCTGGCCTGGTTCGGAGTCGGGATGCTGTCCCTGCTCGGGATGACCGCCGAGGCCGCCATCGTCGGCGCGCTGGACCTTGATCCGACGCTGGACGCGATCGCGGAAGCGTGGTGGGTCCGCGGCCTCTCCCTGGTGTGGCTCCTCGGCATCCCGATCGGGGCGCTGCACTACCTCGTGCCGCGCCTCACCGGTCAGCCGCTCGCATCGGGGTCGCTGGGCTGGTTCGGGCTCGGCGCGTGGGCGATTCTCGGCCTGTTGTCGTGCTTCGGGGCGGCCGTCCATCCCTCCTTGCCGTATGCCCTGGTCAGTGCCGGCAACGTGGCCACCATGATCCTTCTCCTGCCCGCGACGGCGATCATCGCCAACCTGGCGATGACCTTCCGCGGCCGGTGGAGCCTCGTCCTCTCGCCGGGACCGGCGGCCCTGGCGGTGGCGTCCCTCGTCTTCCTCGGCGGCAGCGTGCTGCTACTGGGGATCGGGTCCCTCCGGACGGTCCAGGAGGCCGTGGCGCGGACCGAGTGGCCGTTCGGGGTTGCCGCCTTCGGCCTGGGAGGCGCGGCCACCATCGGCCTGCTTGCCGTGGCCGAGCATGCCTGGCCGCGGATGCTCCATCGTGCGCACCCGGGCGGGCTGCTGGCCTACGTCGTCACCTGGTCCGCGCTTGGGGGAGCGGCGGTGGCAGGCACCGCGCTCATCGCGGCCGGCATCTTCCATGTCGGGTTGGTCGCCGATGGTCTGCTTCCATCCGAGATCAGGGCGGCGCTGCTCCCGCTCCACCTGGTGGCATGGGCCGGCCTCGGCCTGTCGGGCCTCGCGGCGATCGGGCACGCGACCACCGGCTACCTGCTGGCCGCCCACGGTCGCCCGGTCCAGGCCTCCGCGCCTGGCGCTGCCAGCGCTGCGGCCCCGGCGGGGCACTGAACCGATGACCTCCGCCCCGCCTCCGGTCGAGACCGGGAACGAGCCGATCCCGCGCTGGCTGGTCGTCATCGGGGCGGCGATCGTCCTCGTCGGCGTGCTCGCCTTGGCGACCAGCCTGGAGGGCGAGAATCCTGACCTCGTCGGCGCCGGGCCGAGCGAGCCGGCTCCGTCAGGTGAGCCGCCTCCGTCTGGGGAGCCGCCGCCTTCCGGCGAGCCCCCGCCCTCCGGCGCACCGCCGTCAGGGGAGCCGCCGACCGATGCGGTGGCCCTCATCGAGGAGGCTGGCTGCCAGGCGTGCCATGGCGCGGACCTGTCCGGCCAGGGCAACTTCCCGAGCCTCCACGGGCTGTCGGAGGGACCGGTGAGCGAGAACCTCCAGGACCTGGGCGCGGAGTTCCCGGACACCTGGGCCAACCTGTGGATCGACGGCACCGTGCCAGAGGTCGAAGGCCTCGACCGCGGGGGGATGCCGGCGTTCGGCGGGCCCGGCGGCCAGCTCACCACCGAAGAGATCGCGGTCATCGTCGACTACCTGCTGACCCTCGAATGAGCGATCCGGGCGCTGGCGCGCCCGCACCCGCGCCCACCGCCGAGGCCCGCAGCCGGCCGGTGCTCATCGGCGCGGCCGAGATGGCGGAGATCGACGAAGCGGCCCGCCGGCTTGGCCTGACCGAGGACGCGCTGATGGAGAGCGCCGGCGCCGCCGTGGCCGAGGTCGCGTTCACCGAGCTGACGCGGCTTGCGGAGCCGGTGATCGGGCCGGGCGGGCCGCTGGCCGAGCGGCTCCTGACCGTCGTCCTGTGCGGGACCGGGAACAACGGGGGCGATGGGTTCGTCGCGGCGCGCCGCCTGGCGGCCGGTGGCCAGCGGGTCATCGCCGTCCTCGTCGGCGAGGCGAGCCGGATCGACGGGACGGCCGCCGCTCACAACTGGATGGTCCTGCAGGCGATGGCCTCAGCCGGCGCACTCGAGCTGTACGTGGCTCCCAGCGCCGAGCTGCTGGCCAGCCTGCGTTCCCGGCTCTCGCCGGCGTCCGTGATCGTCGATGCGCTGCTCGGCAGTGGGGCCAGCGGCCCGCTGCGCGAGCCGGTGGCGAGCGCGGTCCAGCTGGTGAACGCCATTCGAACCCACGCGGCGGCGGCCGGGCGCCCGTGCCGGGTGTTGTGCGTCGACACGCCGACGCTTATCGACCTGACCAGCGGGGATCGGTCCGACCCGGTCGTGGCCGCCGACCTGACCGTCACCTTCCACCGGGCGAAGGCCGGCTTTGCGCTCGACCCGGAGGCCCGTCGGCTCGCCGGCCGCTACCTCGTGGCCCCGATCGGGATCCCGCTGGAGGCGGAGGCGGGGATCGTCCCCCCTGACGGGGAGTTCCCGCCGGCCCGCATGACGGAGGTCACCTGGCAGGAGCCGACGCTCCCCACGGCCTAGGCGGCCCAAGCCCTCAGGTCGCGCCCGCGCTCCCCGGCGTCTCGAGCCAGTCCCCGGCGTCGCACAACGGGCAGTCCCGCGGCTCCCAGACGGGGATCTCGATCCGCCCCACTGAGCGGATTGGCAGACCGATATCGACCGGCTCCGACGAGCGGTCGACGATCACCACCGCGGCGACCGGCTGGCCGCCGGCCCGCTCGACGGCATCGCGGGTCTCCCGCAGCGACGTGCCCGTGGTGAGGATGTCGTCGACGAGGACGATCGTGTCCGCACGGCTGACCTCGAACCCGCGCCGCAGCTCCCGGCCTCCGGCCAGCAGCGTCGGCTCGGCGAACAGGTCGCGAACCTCCCAGCCCAACATGGCCGACAGGTGGCGCGCCGTCTCGAACGCGAGGAGCACGCCGCCAGTGGTCGGGCCGACGACCACGTTCGGTGCCAGCCGCGCCACCTCCACGGCCATCCGCCGGCACAGCTCGGACGCAAGCGTCGGGTACTGGAAGACGAGGAACTTCTCGAGGTAGCGCGGCGAGTGGAGCCCGCTCTTCAGCCGGAAGTGACCCTCGCGGAGCGCGCCGGCGCCGAGGAACAGGTCCTCGGTCGAGGCCGAAGCCAAATCCGCGGGGGCCGGAACGCCGCGCACCATCGGTCAGTCGTACACCGCGCTGAAGTCGACCGCCGGGTACCGCTCGGATAGCGCCTCGGTCACCCACTGCAGGACGTCGGCGGGGTCATAGAACTCGGCCACCGTCTTGGCATCGGTCACGGTCAGGCCGTCTCGATGGGGCTCGGTCGGTTCGGCTGAGCGGGGCGGCAGGTCCGCGAGATTCAGGGTCGTCTCGAACCGGCCGTCGCCACGCAGGACGAGCGTGTCGTCGGACTCGTCGAGCAGCACGAGGTCCCCGGTGAGGCGCAGCGCGTCCTCCGCGTTGCCCACGAACTCCCGCAGGAGTGCGGCCTGCTGCTCCTGGAGCTGGGAGCGGTAGGCATCGGCCAGCTGCCACAGGCGCTGGGCGGCGAGCGTCTCGCGCTGCTCGGCCGGGAGCTCGTTCTGCCAGTCGTCCGCCTCGACAGGCGGTGCCTCGTCGTCAACGAGCTTGTCGGCGGGGGCGAGGTGGTCGATCGGGTTGCGCGCGGCCTCGATCAGCCAGGCGAGGATATCGGCCGGGTTGTAGAGCTCGACCAGCTCCGAGATGGTGTCCACCTCCTGCTCCTGGTCGTACCACTCCCCGTCCGCCGGATCCTGGTAGGTCAGCCGGGTGACCCACAGCTCGTCGACCGGGTGGTAGCGCAGGAAATCCTGCTCGTCGTCGACGAGGGTGACCTGGCCGATCTCCCGCAGGCGCTCGCGGTTGCCCTCGAGAAACCGCCGGAGCTGCTCGGTCGCCTCGGAGATGAAGTCGCGACGCTCGAGCTCCGCCTCCTCCGCCAGCTCGCGCAGGGCCACCAGCCGCGGCGAGGTCACGGCTTGTACACCAGATCGGGGCCCATGCGCTCGCGGAGGAAGATCGTGTACTTCGTGTCGAATACCGACTCGGCTACGGTGTGACCGATCCGGCGCATCCCCGGGTCGCGGTACAGCTCGTCCAGGACGGCATAGTTCGGCAGGTCGAAGATGATGACGTTGTTCCACTCGGACCCCTCGGTCACGTTGAACCAGCCGATGAACCGGATCCCATGGCGGGCCTCGTACTCCTTCGCCCGTTTCGGGAAGAAGTGGCGCATGCCGCGCTTGAACACCGTGTCGCGGCCCTTGCGGACGTTGAAGAAGGTGACCATCAGGGGCACCGGCGCTACTCCTCGCTCTCGTCCGTGTTCGGGCTGACCGTTTCGGATGGGCTCACCGACTCGGGGGGCGTCTCAGTATCGATGGTCAGCGGCGCGGCGGTCGCCCCGTACGTTCGGCCCCGGCCCGAGCGACGGGAGGCGAAGAACACGCGCAGCAGGAAGACCGATGTCATCGAGATGAAGAACAACAGGATGATCGCGACCACCAGCAGGATGGTGAGCAGCCAAACGGGCCAGCCGAGGCTGAACACGCCCACCGGGATGAGAAGAAGGATGACCGCGAACAGGATCGCCTGAACGGTGAAGCAGCCCAGGCCCGGGCCCTCGTTGGGGTCAAGCTCCTCGTTCATGCGGATGGCCATGCGGCCCCGCATCCTGCCACAAGCCGATCCGACTCATCGCGCCGTGATCCGGACGGTTCCCTCTGCCGGGCCGAGAAGGCCGTCGTCGAAGGTCACCCGTCCGTTCGCCACCGTCAGTCGGACGACCCCGGGCAGCTCCATCCCGAGCAACGGCGTGTTGGCCGAGGCGCTCTCCAGCGTCTCGGGCGTGACCTGCCACCGCCGGGTCGGGTCGAAGATGACCAGATCGGCCATGGCGCCGTCCGCCAGTGACCGCGACTCCCCGATGATCGCCGCGGGCCGGACCGAGAGCGCGGCGAGCAGCGTGCTCAACCTCAGCCGGCCGGCGGCCACCGCCAGCAGGCCGATGCCGAGGGCCGTCTCCAGGCCGACCATCCCCGGCGCCGCTTCGTCGAACGGCACCGCCTTGCGCTCGGGTGGATGAGGCGCGTGATCGGTGGCGATCGCGTCGATCGAGCCGTCGGCGAGCCCCGCCATCAACGCCATGGCCTCGGCGGCGGGGGGGAGGGGCGGATTGACGCGGCACATCCCGTCGTAGGCGAGCGCGGGCTCGAGAGGCGGCGGGTCGTCGGTGTCGACGTCCCAGGCGAAGGTGCGGTCTCCGGCCACCCACCCATCGGTGAGGGCCAGGTGATGGGGCGTCACGTCGCAGGTCACCCGCACGCCGCCCTGGCGTGCTCTCCGAATCGCCCCCAGCGCGGCGGAGGTCGACAGGTGGGTGAAGTGCACCCAGCCTCCCGTCTCCGCGGCCAGGGCCAGGTCCCGTTCGACGATGGTCGTCTCCGCGCTGGCCGGCCATCCGTTCAGGCCAAGTCGCGTGGCCACCGGGCCCGCGCGCATGACGTTGCCGGCCGCCAGGCTCGGTTCCTCGGCGTGCTCCACCAGGGGCAGACCGAGCGGGCGCAGGTAGGCCAGCGCGCGCCGTGCCACCGCCGCGTCCGAAATGGCCGCACCATCGTCGCTCACCGCCACCGCGTCCGCACCGGCCAGCGCTCCATGGTCGGTGAGCGCCTCGCCCGTTCGTCCCCGCGTAGCAGCGGCAATAACCCGCACCCGGGCCGAGGCATCGGCCGCGGCGGCCGCCAGGCCGCGGATGCGCCACGGGTCGTCGAGCGGCGGGTCGGTGTTGGGCATCGCGCACACCGTCGTGAACCCACCATGAGCCGCGGCCCGAGTGCCGGACACCACGGTCTCGGAGGCCTCGTCGCCGGGGTTCCGGAGATGGGTGTGCAGGTCGCAGAACCCGGGCGCGGCGACCAGGCCAAAGGCGTCGATCCGCGGGATCTCGAACGGCGCGAGATCGTCACGCAGCACGCCGTCGACCACCGCCAGGTCGCGGACCATGTCGGTTCCCTCGCTCGGGTCGACGATGCGCACCCCGCGCAGGACGAAGCTCGCCGGTGCGTCGGCCAGGGAGCCAAAGCGGGCGGAGCCGTTCATCGGTCGGAGCCGTTCATCGGTCATTCGCCTCGGCGGCGAGGAGCGACAGGATCGCCATCCGGATCGGCACACCGTTCTCGACCTGGCGCCCGATGAGCGAGCGAGGAGCGGTGGACAGCTCGGCGGCAATCTCCACACCCTCGTTCGCCGGTCCGGGATGCATGACCCAGGCGTCGGGGCATGCCCGCGCCAGCCGGTCCGCGGTCAGGCCCCAACGGGCGACGTACTCCTCGAGCGACGGCACCCCACCCCCCGCGGCACGCTCGAGCTGGACCCGGAGGGCCATGACCGCATCGGCACCTTCCAGGGCACGCTCGAGATCGCCGATCACGGTGACGCCCTGCCAGCCGGCGAATGGCGAGACCCACGCCGGGGGCCCGGTGAGCACCACCGACACCCCCAGCGCCCCCAGGGCGTGGAGGTTCGAGCGGGCGACCCGCGAGTGCGCCGCGTCGCCAACGATCACGACCCGCGCCCCCTCCAGCGTGCCGAGGGCCTGGCGCAGGGTCAGCGCGTCGAGCAGGGCCTGGGTCGGGTGGGCGTGGGATCCGTCCCCGGCGTTGACGATGGCCGCGTGCTCCACCGAGCGCGCGGCGAGGTACGGCGCTCCGCTGGACCCGTGGCGCAGGACGATCATCCGGATCCCCGTCCGCTCCAGGGTCCGCATGGTGTCGATCAACGACTCGCCCTTCGCCACGCTGCTCCCGGCCACCGACAAGTCCGTCACAGTCGCCCCCAGCTCACGAGCGGCGAGCTCGAACGACACCCTCGTCCGGGTCGAGGCCTCGTAGAAGGCCAGGCCCACTGCCACGCCCCGCAGCGGATCGGGCAGCTCGGCCGCCTCCCGCCGCGCCCGCAG
>DASTEQ010000010.1:0-3255 GCA_035709505.1 Candidatus Limnocylindria bacterium | reverse complement strand
GAATCGAGCGGGGTCCCAGGATCCATCCAGGTCACCGACGAGACCCGCCGGCTGGTGGGCGACCGATACCCGTTCCAACGACGCGATGGGGTCGAGGTCAAGGGCAAGGGCGTCATGGTGACGTGGGTGCTGGACCCGAGCGTTCTCTAGCCTGCCACTTGCAAGCCACCTGCAAGCCGGCCGCGGGGCGGGCCGAAAGGCCTTCGCCACGCTCAGCTGCGTACCGTGACCTCGGGTGCGACGAACCTCGCGCCCGAACCAGGAGGTGCGTGATGAAGGACCTGAAAGAGGGTGCCCGAGAGCTCGAGAACAAGGCCAAGGAGGCTGGCCGGAAGCTCGACGGAGGCGAGTCGGTCTCCGACAAGCTGGGCAACGCGGGCGACGACATCCGTCACGGGTTGGGCAACGCCGGTGACGAAGTGCGCGATGCGCTGAACACGCAGAAGGACATCGACCAGCGAGGGACCGATCCGGAGCCCACGCCCCGCTAGCTCCGCGCGTTCCCGCCCTGAATTTCCCCCCGGCCCTTGCGGCCGGGGGGATTCGTGCTGTCCGGTCGGCATAGGTACCGACAGATCAGCCATCCCGGCAAACCGTCGTCCCACGACCGACCGAGACCGATGAGCCAGGGGCACAAGGTACCGCCCGCGTCAGGGTTGTCTGGCACCGGACACCGCTGCTAGGTTGCCCGCCAACCCACAGAACGTGAAGGAAGGAGGCACCACACTGCGCAAGCCGATTCGAGCCTTGCTCGCCCTCCTCCTGCCGGCGATCGTGACGGTCGCCTTTGCGGCCAGCACCCTGGCCGCGGGTCCCCAGGGGAAGGTGGACATGTGCCACTGGGCGAATCACAAGTACGTCGAAATCAACGTCTCGGCCAACGCCATGCCGGCACACATGGGTCACGGGGATGTCCTCCCCGACGAGTACGGGGACTGCCCGTAGTCAGCCGGCGCTGACCGACCGTTCAACCCACCGGTGGCGCCCTTCGTGGGCGCCACTGCCATCTCTCGAGCCCGGGGGGGTTCCCGATCATGGCATTCAGCACCGGCATCTCCGGTCCGACCGTGTCCATCGTCATGCCCTGCCTCAACGAGGAGGAGACGGTCGGCGTGTGCGTCACCAAGGCGCGCACGTGGCTCTCGACCTCGGGGTTCGAGGGCGAAGTCATCGTCGTCGACAACGGGTCCACCGACCGATCGATCGAGGTCGCTTCCCGGGCAGGGGCCCGGGTGGTCCATGAGCCGACGCCCGGCTACGGACAGGCGTACCAGCGCGGGTTCGCCGAGGCCCGCGGCGAGTTCATCGTCATGGGCGACTCGGACGACACGTACGACTTCAGCAACCTGACCCCCCTCCTCGAGCCGCTGAACCATGGGTCCGACCTGGTCCTCGGCAACCGGTTCGCCGGGGGCATCGCCGAGGGGGCGATGCCATGGGCCCATCGTTACATCGGCAGCCCGATCATCAACTTCCTGATCCGGCTGTTCATCGGTACCGACATCGGAGACAGCCAGAGCGGGCTTCGCGCCTTCCGCGGCAATCTCGCCGAACGCCTGCGACTGCGAGCGGGGGGCATGGAGTTTGCTTCCGAGATGATCGTGCGTGCGGCGCGGGCCGGCCTGACGATCAGTGAGGTCCCCGCGCCGTATGCCATTCGGCAGGGAGAGAGCAAGTTGAGCACGGTCCGGGATGGCTGGCGCCACCTCCGGTTCCTGCTCCTGGCGGCGCCGGACTACCTGTTCATCCTGCCCGGGCTGACCCTGAGCTTCCTCGGCATCGCCACCCTCGTCATCTCGTTCGCCGCCCCGGTCGGGGTGGAGATCGGCTCGTTGACCTGGCAGCCGGTGTTCGCCGCGACGATCTTCCTGGCGATCGGCGCGAACACGCTCCTGCTGGGCATGATCGCGAAGATCCACGGCTGCGCCACGGGCCTACTGCCCGAGGATCGATGGGTTCGGCTCTACCGCCGGGTGTTCCGGTTGGAGGGCGTGCTCGGCCTGGCCGGGCTCATGCTCTTCGTCGGCCTTGCTCTGGACATCGGGCTGTTCTGGGTCTGGGCCTCCGGGATGCAGCATTCGCTCGGGCTCCAGCTCGCCGCCCTGGCCCAGACGCTGCTCATCGTCGGGGCCGAGCTGGCCATGGCCGCCTTCCTGCTGGTCACCGTCGATCCCTCGTGAGGGAGCGGCGCCGGCGGCTGCGGATCGCCTACGTCTACGACGCGCTGTACCCGTTCCTGCTCGGTGGCGGTGAGAAGCGGTTCCACGAGCTCTCGACCCGGCTGGCGGAACGCCACGAGGTCCACTACATCACCTGGCAATTCTGGGACGGCCCGCCGGACGTGGTCCGTGACGGGATCGGGTACCACGCGGTGGGGCCACCCGAGGAGCTCTACGGAGCTGACGGCAAGCGGACGGTGCGCGAAGCGCTCGCGTTCGCCGCGCGGGTCGCGCCGGCCGTGCGGAGGGGGGCGTACGACATCATCGACTGTGCCGCCACGCCCTACCCACCGGTGTACGCCGCGTGGCTTGCCACGCGTCTGACGCGGACCCGGGTCGTGGCCACGTGGCACGAGTTCTGGGGCGAGCACTGGCACGCGTACCTCGGCCATCGCGGCCGTCTGGCCCGCGTCGCCCGGTGGACCGAGGCGGGGGCCGTCCGGCTCGGGGACGTCCACGTCGCCGTCTCCCCGTTCACTGCCGAGCGGCTCGTCGCCGCGGGCCTCTCGCGGGAACGGATCCGCATCGTGGCCAATGGCCTCCCACTCGACGAGTTCGCGGCAGCGCGTCCCGCACTGGCGGTGTCGGATGTCGTCTTCGTCGGCCGCCTGATCGAGGATAAGCGGGTCGACCTCCTCATCGACGCGGTCGACAGGCTCCGAGCGGAGTTCCCCGCCATCCGTTGCCTGGTGATCGGAGATGGGACGGATCGGCCGCGGCTGGAAGCCAGGGTCGTGGAGAAGGGCCTCCGGCATCACGTGATGTTCCTCGGCACGGTGAGCGAGGCCGAGAAGCTCTCGCTCCTGAAGGCCTCGAAGATTCTCGTCCTGCCCTCGGTCCGCGAAGGATTCGGGATTGCCGCTGTCGAGGGCCAGGCGGCCGGACTCGTCCCGGTGGTCGTCCGCAGCCCCCACAGCGCCGCGCCGGGACTCATCCACGACGGGGTGGACGGGCTGGTCTGCGAACCGACCGATGCCGGGCTGGCCGCTGCGCTCCGTTCGCTGCTGTCCGACCAGCTGCGGATGGACCTCATGCG
>DASTEQ010000009.1:0-2325 GCA_035709505.1 Candidatus Limnocylindria bacterium | reverse complement strand
TGAACGAGCGGTCGCGGATGGTGGGCTCGTTCGCCCAGCCGCTGATCTTCCTGGTGATCTTCGGGGCGGGGTTCGGCAACCTCATCGGTTCGGTCGCGCCGGGTGTGAACTTCATCCAGTTCATGTATCCCGGGATCATCGCCATGGGGGTGCTGACGACGTCCCTGTTCGCCGGAGTCAGCGTGGTCTGGGACCGGGAGTTCGGGTTCCTCCGCGAGCTGCTGGTGGCGCCCCTCGGGCGGACCGGGATCGTGTTCGGCAAGGCGCTGGGCGCGGCGGCCGTGGCGCTCCTGCAGGTCGGGCTCATGCTCCTGATCACGCCGATCGTGGGGGTGGACATTGATGTCCAGACCATCCTGCTGCTGGTCCCAATCTCGCTCATCCTCTCGATCGCCCTGTCCGGGCTGGGGCTCATGATCGCCAGCTTCATGCGCTCCCAGCAGGGCTTCCAGCTCCTCATCCAGTTGCTCGTCTTCCCCCTCATCTTCCTGGCCGGCGTGTTCTTCCCGATCAACCAGGCGCCCGACTGGCTCCAGGTCCTGAGCAAGTTCAACCCGCTGACCTACGGGGTGGATGCCATCCGCCAGGTGTTCATCGGGTCCGCGGACCCTCGGGTCGGGGTCACCGTCTTCGGCCACACGATGACCCTGGGGGAGGAGGTCATCCTCATCTCCGCCTTCGCCGTCGTCCTCCTTGCGGCGGCGGCCTGGGCGTTCAACCGCCAGGAGTAGACCGATGAGCCCAGCCACCACGAAGAAGAGCACCGGGGATCCGTTCCCGCGCGAGCGATTCGGGGCGCTCGTCCGCCGCCTGCCCCGGTACGGGCGGCTGGCGTGGAACCTGAGCCGTCACCCGAAGGTCACGAGCCGGCGGCGGATGGCCCTTGTCGGCGCGGCGGTGTACCTCGTCTCGCCGATCGACCTCGTCCCGGGCTTCATCCCGATCGCCGGCCAACTGGATGATGCCGCCGCGGTCCTGATTGCCATTGGGATTGCGCTCCGCAGCATGCAGCCGGCCGACCGCGCCGCCGTTCTCGCCGCCGCAGGGGTGGAGGCATCGGACATCGAGGAGGACCTCCGGACGATCCGTGCCTCGTATGCGTGGATGGGCCGGCGGGGCGTGCGGCTGGGCATGAAGGCCGGTCGGCTGGCGGCCCACGGCGCCGAGCGGGCGCTGCGCGGGATTCGCGGCCGCCTGCGCGGCACGGGGAGCTAGTTCAGCCGATCCCCAGCTCGTCGAGCGAGGCGTCGAGCTCGGCGGGGTCGCGGTAGACCCGGAACGCGCCGGCCTGGGCAAGCTCGTCCTCACCGTAGCCGCCGGTCAGCAGGCCGACGGACAGCATCCCGGCCCGTCGGGCGGCGAGGAGGTCCCAGACCGCATCCCCGACCACGGTCACGTCTCGGATCTCGACCCCCATCCGCTCCTGGCAGGCGAGGAACAGGTCCGGCTCGGGCTTGGCCCGCATGACGTCGCCGCGCTCGACCACGGTCACGCCCTCGCCGATGCCGAGCGCTTCGAGTGACGCGTCGATCTCCGGCCGTCGACCGGAGGTCGCGATGCCGTACGGGACGCCCAGGTCCCGGAGATGACGCAAGAGGTCCACTGCCCCGGGCAGCGGTCGTCGCTCGGGGAGCAGCTCGCGGTACAGCTCGCCATGGCGGGCCTGGATGGCGTCGATCTCGTCGTCACTCAAAGGTCGCCCCAGCTCGCGGGCGAGCGCTCGGGTGAAGAGGCCGCCGCTCATCCCGATCCGGCGGTGGATCCGCCAGCCCTCGATCGGCAGCTCCGCCTCCGCCAACGCCCGTTGCCAGGCGAAGACGTGGGCATAGACGGTGTCGATCAGCGTCCCGTCGAGGTCGAAAATCAGTGCCCGCACGAGGGGAGGGTACGGGGTCGAGGGCCGTCCGTCACTCCCGGTGAGTGGGCCTGCTTCCGTCCTCGATCAGCGCCAGGAAAGCCGTCGAGCTCGCCCTTCCACCGATTCCCCAGGGCGTGCGGCCTCGAGGTACACGGTCTCCATCTGCCGGCTGATCCACTGCCAGTCCCGTCGCCGAACGGCCTCCAGCGCCGCCGCACGCATGAGCGCGATGCGGAACGGGTCGCCAAGCAGCGAAGCCAGCGCCGACGCCAATGCCTCGGCCGTTGGCTCACACACCAGGCCGTCGACTCCGTCGTGAATCATCGCGGGCGTGGCGCGGTCCGGGCTGCGGACTACCACTGGAACGAGTCCTGCCGCCTGGCCTTCGAACGTGGCGACCCCGAAAGCCTCGTCCGACTCCGTGACGACCACGACCGTCGAGCCCTTCAGCAGGGACATCTTCTCGG
>DASTEQ010000008.1:0-2664 GCA_035709505.1 Candidatus Limnocylindria bacterium | reverse complement strand
CAGCTGGCGGCGCTCGGAGTGGCCCACGATCACGTACTTCGCCACCCCGGTGAGCATGGCGGGAGAGATCTCCCCGGTGAACGCGCCGCTGTCGTCGGGATGCATGGTCTGAGCACCAACCCCCACGCCCGTGCCCTCGAGGCTGGCGGCCACGTCGCGGATCCAGATCGCCGGGGGGCACACGACGACCTCCACCCGCTCGTCCGCGGTGATGGCCGCGGTGTGCTCGGCCACGGCCACGGCCAGCGCCAGTGCGGCCGTCCGGTCGGTCGGATGCATCTTCCAGTTGCCGGCGACCAGCGGCCGGCGCAACGCGGCGGTCATCGGCGGTCGGTCACCCCGCCAGCTGCTCGATCCGTCGCAACCGGTGATGGACAGCCGACCGACCAAGCTGAAGCTCGGCCGCGAGGGCCTCGAGGTCGGCCTCCGGGTGCGCCCGGCGAGCATCGGCCACCGCGCGCAGGCCGGGCGAGAGGTCGTCGAGACGGCCCTCGGCCTCCAGGCGCTCGATGGCCTGGACCTGGCGCTCCGCGGCGCGCACCGTCCGGTTGACGTTGGCCGCCTCCGCGTTCAGCAACCGGTTCAGCCGGTTCTGGACGTCGTGCCCGACCCGCTCGGATTCCAGCTCGAGCAGCGCTCCGTGGGCACCCGTCAGCTGGAGGAGCGCGGCAGCCTGCTCGCGGCCCTTGACGTAGACCACCGCGCGCCCCCGGCGGTCGTAGGTTGCGGCCCGGATGCCGCTGGCCGCCAGTCGCCGCTGCAGGGTCTGGGCCCGCGAACGCGAGCGGAAGACGAACTCGACGTGCGGCCCGGTCCTCGAGAACGAGAGGGAGCCACTGCCGAGCACGACTCCGCGGAGGAACGCCTGCCGGTCGTGGGTTGCCGCCGTGGACCAGCTCCACCCCTCCGGCCCTCGGGCACCGACGACCGCGAGGTGATGGCGCGTGCCCGACCCGCGGTCCGCCGAGCGGGCGACGTCGCGGCCCGCCCCCAGCCGCACCGCCACCCGGACGGTGGCCGGGTCGAGCGACCGGATGGCGCCGTCGGCGAAACGGAGTCCGGCGAGCTCCGCCGCGCGACAGCAGGCCCGGGCCGGCTCGATGCGGGCCAGCTCCCCCTTCACGTCTCGGGCAGGACGCATCCGCGTCAGCTGGCCGTCGCCACCGGTCGCCGGATGCGCTGTCGCGGGCGGGCTGGTCGATCCTCCTGGAGCAGGCGGAGCAGGACGGCCGCCAGCTTGTCGGGGTCATGGTGATGCGCGTTCTGGTCGTCGATGACGTCTTCCTCGATGACGACCACCGGCAGCTCCTCGAGCTGCCGGGTGTCGAGCTGGACTGGCTGGCCCTGCCACCCAGACGGCCGGCGGGCGGATCGGTTTCGGTTCAGGAGAACCATGTCCACCAGCTCGTCCCCGGCATGGTCGAACAGGGCGGTCAGGTGCTGGGACGCGGTGAAGCCACCGGTTTCGCCGGGCTGGGTGGCCACGTTGCAGACGTAGACCCGCAGCCCCTCGGCCGCCGACAACGCGTCGTGGATGTCGCTGATCAGCAGGTTTGGCATCACGCTGGAGTACAGGCTGCCCGGACCGATGACGATGAGGTCCGCCTCGAGGATCCGCTCGATCGCCTCCGGGTTTGCCCGAACGTCGGGAGGATCGATCTGGACTCGCGTGATCGGCTCCGTGGCCTGGCTCACCGCGGCCTGGCCGGACAGGAATCGACCCGAAGCGAGGCGGGCGGTGAGGTTGAGCGGCACGCTGGTCGCGGGCAGGACCTGGCCCCGGACGGCGAGGACGCGGTTCGACTCCCGTACGGCCTCATCGAAGTCGCCGGTGACCGCGGTCATGGCCGCGATGAACAGGTTGCCGAACGCGTGGTCGTCCAGGCCGGATCCTGGCGGAAACCGGTACTGCATGAGCTGGGTCATCAGCGGCTCGGCATCGGCGAGGGCAGCAATGCAGTTCCGGATGTCCCCGGGGGGAACGATCCCCAGCTGCTGGCGGAGGCGTCCGCTGCTGCCGCCGTCGTCTGCCACGCCCACGACCGCGGTGATATTCGCGGAGTAGGCCTTCAGGCCGCGCAAGAGGGTGGAGAGCCCCGTGCCGCCACCGAGGGCCACGATCCGCGGACCACGGGCGAGGTAGCGCTTGGTGTAGAGCACTTCCATGACCGAGTCGCCGCTCGAAACGAACGGTGAGACGAGGCTGTGCATGAGCTTCCACAACCCGAACCCGGTGAGGGCGACACCCACGGTGATGACGATCGCGGCCCGAATCTCCCGCTCCAGCTCCGCGCCGAGCAGGGCGGCGATCTCGGGAAACTCGATGATCGCCTGGCGGTAGATCTCGATGACCAGGATCGCCGCGCCGATGGCCAGGATCGTCAGGCCCACCAGGACCGCGCCCAGCCAGCGCTTGATGTGCATGCCGGGATAAAGCCAGCGCGGCAGGCGCGGTCCCGTCATCGCCGAAGCTCCCGATGGATGACCGATACCGATGCGCCCTCGAGTGCGCCGAGGCGACCGGCCAGCTCCTCGGCCAGGGCGATCGAGCGGTGGTAACCCCCAGTGCAGCCGAGGGCCACGATCAGGCGGTCTCGTCCCGCTTCGCGGTAGGCCGGAACCGTGAGCTCAAGGAGCTGCACGACGAGGTCGAGGAACCGACCT
>DASTEQ010000007.1:0-7662 GCA_035709505.1 Candidatus Limnocylindria bacterium | reverse complement strand
AGGGGCGGCGTCGAGGGAGAGCTGCTGGCCACCAGTCCGTCGCTGAACATTGCCGACCTGCCCACGGACTCGGTCTCGTGCCCTCCTCCCCAGTGCATGGCGCTCAATCGAGAGTTCGCCTGGGTCACCATCCGCTTCGATCAAGCGGCAGACCTGACCGCGGGGCAGACCTACGCCATTGTCCTGCCGCCTGGACCAATCACCGGGTCCCCGAACCCGGGGTACCTGTTGGCCCACGTGAGCGGGGATGGGTACGCGGGCGGGGTCGCGTGGAGTGGCCATCCGAGTGGCGCCGCCGAGTGGGAGATCTTCGGCGGGGACATGGCGTTCCGCACCATCGTCCGCTAGGGCCGGCTCAGCGAGGGGTCCGACGCTCGGCCAGCGAGCAGCATTCGTCACAATCGGTCACGCGATGTTCCGCTCCCTCGACTTCCTGTATATGCCCAGCCGCGACGCCGCGGCCGACGCCAGGTACTTCACCGAGACTCTCGGCGGCACCCTCGTCTTCGCGGTAGAAGGCATGGGGACCCGGGTGGCCATGGTCAAGCTGACCGATGACGGCCCGCGGATCCTGCTGGCAGAGCACCTGGAAGGCGACCGACCGGTCCTCGTCTACCGCGTCCCCAACTTGCAGGAGGCCATGAAGGACCTGAAAGGCCGCGGCTGGAAGGCGGGCCACCAGCTCGAGATTCCGTTCGGCCCGGTCTGCGAGTTCAGTGCTCCCGGCGGCCAGCGCCTCGCGATCTACCAGCGCGACCGGCCCGAAGCGGAGTCGTTCTTCGCCGATCGACGCGACTTCTGACGGCTACCGCCGACCGAATGCTTGTCGATCCGCGCGCGTTGCCCTAGGCTGCGCCTGACCGATGACGCCACAGCGACCGCAGCCCATCTCTTGCGCCTGTCGCTAGGCGGGAGGAAGCCTCCCGCCTGATCCGCGCCCGTGCGCGGTCGCGTCCACCGGACGCTTTCGGCTCTTCCTTCCGCCTCCTGCCAGACCGATGCCCATCGGTCCCATCCGTCTATCCCTACGAGCCGATCCTTATGCCCACCCCCGCTCCGCGCACCGCCCATCCGTACCGCGACCTCGACGTCATCGACGCCCGGGCGCCGCGGTTCAACCAGGCCGCCATCGGCGTCCTGTCGCTCGTCGCCGTGGTGATCGGCTTCTGGCCGATCCTGGCCCTGCTCGCCGCCCAGCTGGCGATCGGCCTGCGATTCGGCCGCCGCTACTGCGTGGCGTGCGTCGTCTACTTCGAGTGGATCCAACCGCGGTTCGGCGAGGGCAAGATCGAGGACAGCCGGCCCCCTCGGTTCGCGAACATGATTGGGCTGGTCGTGCTGGGCTCGGCATCGGTCGCCTATGCCGTCGGCCTCACCGGCCTGGGCGCCGGCCTGGGACTCCTCGTGGCGGCCCTCGCCCTGCTGGCCGCCGCAACGGGCCTGTGCGTGGGCTGCGAGGTCTACCGCCTCGGCGCACGGCTGCGCGGCATCAGGGCCCACGCCTTCGATCGGGTCGAGCTGGCGGAGATGGCAGACGCGTTCGACGTGGCGGGTCATGCCGCCCCGGGGAACGGCGATCTGGTGGTGGCCTTCAGCCACCCGCTGTGTACCGACTGCCGTGACCTCATCGCGGAGCTGCGCGGGGACGGTCGGCACGTCCTGACCGTCGATGTTCGCGCCCGCCCCGAGCTCGCGCGCAAGTACGGAATCTCGCTCGTTCCGACCGCGGTCTCGGTCAGCGCCGACGGTCGGGTCCTGGACCGGCTCGCCGGCTAGGCCGCCGTACCGGCGGGCGGCTGACCCGTCTCACCCGGCCCGCCGGCGATGCTGGGGGCCTGCGGCGGGCGGATAACCGCGTGCGGAGAGCGCGCGAGGGCCGAGCGGAGCATGACCCCGTACACGCCCGCAGTCACGATCAGGACCACGATCCCGGCGAACAGGTCGAATCCGACCGCCGCGTTGTAGGCCGCGTGGAAGACGGCCGCGAGCAGGACCCCAACCACCAGGCCCGAGCGTCGGCCGAACCCGAACCGGCGCGCCGAGTAGCAGTAGCCCGCGATCCCGGTCCACAACCCGTGGCCCATGGTCACGGTGATGGCGCGCAGCGGGGCGGTGACCAGAAACGCGGCCTCGATCGCCGCGCCTTCGCTGACCGGCAGGAACTCGGCGTATGTCCCCACGATGTAGAGCACCGTCTCCAGCGCCCCGAAGCCGAGCCCCAGGCTGGTGAAGTAGATCATCGGGTCCGCCGGTTCGTCGACATCGGGCTCGCGCCGAGCCCGGAACGCCGCCAGGCCACCCTTGATCACTTCCTCCGGCAGCCCGGCAATCAGGAACATCAGGATGAACGCGCCGACCAGGTCGGACTCGGAGACGCCGAGGCCCCCGACCAACGGAAGAATGAAGATGCCGACGATGATCGCCAGCGGGACCGCCAGCACGGCACCCATGGCGAAGAAGATCAGGACTGCCCTGGTCGGCTCCCGCTCATATCGGTCCCGGGTGTAGAAGAACACCAGCCACAGCAGGGCCGGGACGAACGCCGCCAGGATCGCGATCAGCCACGGATCGTCCATCGGGCTACTCGACCATGTACTGGTCGTGGCTGGCGAGGAAGGCGGTGCGCTCCGTATCGGTCAATTTGACCCCTGAGCGCCGCATCTCGTCGAGGGCAATGAAGTAGCGCTCCCGCGCAAAGCCGGGGGCGAACAGGATGAGCATGGAGGCCGGCTCGTCAGCGTCGTTGCTGAACGCGTGGACGCCACCCTTCGGGACGTAGAGGAAATCCCCGGCCGTGGCGTCCACCCAATCCTTTCCGTCGTACAGCCGGACCGTGCCGCTGATGACGTAGAACGACTCGCTGAACGTCCGGTGGAAGTGCGCGTCCGCTCCCCCGCCACGTGGCGTGATGTCGCGGCGGAAGAGCCCGAACTGGCGGCGGGTCAAGGAGCCAGGCGCGACGAAGAGCGTGTCTCCGGTCGGACCGTGCAGGCCGGCGGCAGCTGAGGCGGGCTGGTAGATCCCGCTGACCTCGCCCCGCTCGCCCTCGTAGGACACCTCAGCGTCCCGTCTGAGCGATCACGTGGTCAGGCTTGATGAGGAAGATCTCGCGTGGACGCTCGCGGAATCGGTATGGCTGGCCGGTGTAGCGCTGGGACATCTTGTCGATGAAGGCGAGGCCCTCATCAGGACGGGTGCCGACCACCTGGCCGCGGATGATCAGGAATCTCCAGTCGTTCGTCTTGTCGGCGACCGACACCGTCACGTGCGGGTCTCGTCGCCAGTTCGCGGCCTTGCGTGAACCGACCATCGAGCTGGTCAGGACGTGTTCGCCGTCCCAATCCATCCACATCAGGTAGTGGGCAATCGATCCATCCGGCCGGTGGGCCGAAACGTGGCCGAGCACGTCCGTCGTCAGCAGGTCGGCCAGCTCATCCGGGATCTCGACGCTCATAGCCGGGGATGGTAGCGGGCCACATACAATGCGGTCGTGGCGCTCAAGGAAAAGCTGCTGGCCGGCGAGGAAGTCGTCCACGAGACGACGAAGCACTGGATGGCCCCGGTCCGCGATTCGCTCTTCCCGGTCCTGCTCTTGATCGGCGCTGTGCTTGTCGGGCAGATCAAGCCGGAGGGCAACGACGGGATCGTCGGCTTCATCGCCAGCATCGCCGGGTGGGTCCAGATCGGCCTGGTGGTGGCGGGCGTCGCGATGATCGTCTACAACCTCGCCGCGTGGCGGACGGCCGTGTTCGCGGTGACCAACCGGCGGGTGATCCGCGAGGAGGGTCTCCTCTCGCGCCGATCGTCGGCGACCCTCATCGACTCGATCACCGACGTCAAGCTGGTCATCCCGTTCCTCGGTTCGCGGCTGGGCTACGGGGATCTGAGCATCGTGAGCCAGTCCGGTGAGTCGGGGGCCGACCGGTTCAAGACGATCACCGAGCCGGAGGGCTTCCGCGACCACATCCTCGGCCCGAACATGCGTGCCGCGACGCCGGCAGCAGCCCCGGCTGCGGCCCCGGTTGCGGCCGCCGTGCCCCCGCCTGCCCCTGAGCCAGCCGTCCCCGTCGACGAGACCGCGACCCTCGCCCGACTGGCCGAGCTGCGCGACAGCGGCGCCATCACGGCCGAGGAGTACGACGCCAAGAAGGCGGAGATCCTCTCCCGGATCTAGCCGGCCGGTCCCCGCATGAGCAGGCGGGCGAGCAGGAACGCCCACAACGGCAGGACGGTGACATAGCCGAGGGCCCCGGCGGTGGTGAACGGGTTGTTCACGCCGCCGACCACGAGCCCCGCCCCGAAGAACACGGTGGCAAGGCCAGCCAGGACGCCCGCCGGTCTCGGCGAGGTCAGCCATGGGCCGGCCAGCAGGTTGGCTCCGCCGATCCACGCCCCGACGTAGATGAGGGCCGCGGCGGCGAGCAGGCCGGGTCCAAAGGCCGCAGCCCCCGGATCGCGGGCCACCGCCCCGGTCATCTGGAGGACCTGGATGACGCACCAGGTCACCACGGCGAGCCAGCCGAGCGTCTGAGCCAGCTGCGCGAGTCGGAGCGGGGTCGCTCCGCCCAGCTCGTAGTAGGACAGCATGAGCGGCGCCAGGGCCGCGGTCATCACCAGCAGCGCCGCGTCGTTCAACGGGCTCCACGCCTCCCCCATCGCCAGGGTCAGACCGATGCTGACCAGTCCCACGACCCCGGCGACGGCAACCACGTACCCGGCCCAGGCGCTGATCCTCGTGATTCGTTCGGTTCGCGCACTCATCGGTCCGATGGTAGCGCCGACTCCCACCCGCCTAAGACCGATCCCGTCCAGGACGAAGAGCACGCCGCGCGTCCTGTTCCCGGTCGCGGTAGTCTCTGCCGGCGATGACGGAACCCAAGCCTGATCTCGGTCCGCGACTGCCGCCGCGGTGGTTCATCCGCGCCTTCTGGGCGCTGCATCGCGCCCTCTATTCGATCACTGGTGGCCGACGGGGCCTCCGGCGCCCGACGGAGAAGAACTGGGGGATGATGCGGCTCCGGACCATCGGTCGCCGCAGCGGTGCACAGCGAGCCGCGATCGTCGGCTACTACGAGGACGGCCCGAACCTGGTCACGATGGCGATGAATGGCTGGGGCGATCCGGAGCCCGCGTGGTGGCTCAATGCTCAGGCCCGGCCGGACATCACAGCCGACCTGGTCGACGGAACGCGCCGCTTCCACGTCCGTGCCGCAGAGGGAGAGGAACGCGAGCGGCTGTGGGCTCGGTGGGCGGTCTACGACGAAGGGCTCGATGGCTGGGCCCGCCGCAGGTCGCGCCAGACCCAGGTCGTCGTCCTCGAGCCCCGACCCGACGGGTAGCCCAGGTCCGTCAGGCTGAGGGGAACAACCAGCCGCGGAAGACGCGTGTGAGCAGCGGCACGATCAGGTAGACAACGATCGGGACCAGCAAGAGCGTGACCAGCAGGGTGCGAAACGGCAGCGGCCAGGTCTCCATGAACGGGCCGAGCACCGCGAGGGTCACGGTCAGGGCGGGGTAAACCGCCAACCAGGTGATCACCGCCTGCTTCCAGCGTGGTGGTCGGGCCGGGGGAATGGGTAGCTGCTCCTGGGTCACGTCAACCTCCCTCGCTTCAGACCGCGTCACGCCACGACAGGTACTTCGACGACCAATCGTGAGGGTTCGTACGTGAGCGGAAGAGGGCGTGTTCGACCCCAAGTTCGAACAGCGGGTAATCCGCGCCCGGCGTGAACGGCCAATCACCAAGGGCCCTCGCGCGAAGCTCCGGGTCCTCGACCAGTCGCGCGCGACCGCGGACCAAGAACTCGTGGGGCTCGGCCGGATCCTGCATCGCGTGCAGCGCGTACCGGCCATCGGCCTGCAGGTCCTTCGTCTTGGCCGACCAATCCTGGACGAACACGAGGAGTCGTCCGTCCACGATCCCCACATTCACCGGGTGGATGTGCGGCAGACCATCACCATCAACGGTCGCCAGCATTCCCTCTCCGGCCCCCGACTTGAACAGGGCCGTGCGACCACCGGCTGCCACCTCGGGAGACTCTTGTTCCAGTTCGCTCCAGCTCGCCACGGGCGAAGACTACGGGACCCGCGCCCTGCCGGCGCCCAGCCGGCGCCTAGCCGGCGGCGAGCAGCGCGGCGATCTCGCGGGCGTTGGTCGTCCCGTAGTTCGCGTAGCAGTTGTTCATGAGCAGGTGCATCTCCTTGGTTCCTGATGCGGCTTCCTGGACCTTGGGCACCCACTCCCCGAGCTCTTTCTGGTCGTACAGGTAGCGGAACCGCTCGACGACCGGGATGCCGGACTGCTCCCAGGTCTCGGTCCGGCGGCCGTGGAAGCGCACCACCGCCAGGGAGGGCGAAGTGACGGCAACCATCGGCGGGACCGAGCTCCGCATCCCCTGCGGCTCGTCGACCATGACCAGCGCGATCCCATACTTCTCGAGGAACGCGATCGTCCGGTCCACGTTCTTCACGTTCAGCCACGAGTTGTGCCGGAACTCGACCGCCAGGTCGAAGTCCCCCAGCCGCTGTTTCGCCTCCGCGATGAGGTCCCGGCTCTCGTTCGACGGGAAGAACCAGCGCGGAAACTGGAGGAACACCGCCCCCAGCTTGCCGGCGGAATACAGCGGCATGAGCGCATCGCGGAACTGCTCCCAGACGGCATCCACGATCTCCGCCGGCAGGTCCTTGCCGTAGACCCGCTTCCTGTCGAGCAGCTCCATTGGCAGCTCTTCGCGGATCGCCTTCGGCAGGCGCTTCAGCTCCGACGGCTGCCCGGTCATCAGGGCGTGGCCCTTGATGTCGAACCGGAAGTCGGGCGGCGTCCGCTCGAGCCACAGCTCTCCCTGGCGCCGGGTCGGCAACGCGTAGTAGGTCGCGTCCACCTCGACGACCGGGAACCGGGTCGCGTAGTAGCGCAGCCGCTCCTCGGGCGTGTCGGCGTCGTCGGGATAGAACACGCCTGGCGCGACCATGGTCGGATCGGTCCACGACGCGGTACCGATGCGCACCGTCGCCTGACCGATCTCCAGCGGCTCGACCGCCGCATCGGCGACCTTCTTCGCCCTCCGGGTCGCCGCCTCCGGCCCCGGATCATGCCTCGGGGCCACTACGCCAGCTCGATCGAACGCTTCGCGAGCCCGTACCAGAAGCCGTCGATCCGGGTCTCCGGCGGCGCATCGGCTCGAGTCGCGGCTCCAAGCGCCACGAAGATCGGCGCGAAGTGCTCGGTCGTGGGGTGAGCGTACGGCATGCCCGGCGCCCTCTCGCGAAAGGCCATCAGCTCGTCGACGTCGCCGCGGGCCAGCGCCTCGGCCGCCCACTGGTCGAACTCCATGGACCACGCCGGCGCACCGGGCTTGCCGGTGAAGAAGTACTCGTGGATGAAGGGCAGGCCGTGGGTCATGAACCCCGAGCCGATGATGAGCACGCCTTCGTCCCGGAGCGGCGCCAGGCGCTGGCCGAGCTCGAAAAGGTGCTGCGGGTCGAGGTCCGGCATCGACATCTGGAGGACCGGGATCTCCGCATCCGGGTACATGGCCATGAGCGGAACGAACGCCCCGTGATCCAGGCCGCGGTCCGGCATCTGCGTAACCGGCTCGCCGTCGGGCATGAGGGCCATGACCTTCCCGGCCAGCTCCGGGGCGCCGGGCGAGTCGTATCGGA
>DASTEQ010000006.1:0-16255 GCA_035709505.1 Candidatus Limnocylindria bacterium | reverse complement strand
TGGTGATGACCATCCCGTCCTCGATCTGGGTCCCGCACGAGATCGGGGTGTTCTCCTGTCCCTCGACCTCGACGACGCAGATGCGGCACGCGCCGTACGGCGAGAGCTTGGGCTCGTAGCAGAGGGTCGGGATCTCGATGTTCGCCACCCGGCAGGCCTGGAGGATGGTCTGGCCCTCCTCCGCCTCGACCTGGCGGCCGTTGATCGTGACCGTGATCGGCCGCGTGCCGGGGACGACCGGCCAGATCGGTGCGTAGTCCTCCAGGTGCTCGGCAGCCTTGCCGTTGCCCTTGCCATTGCCGTTCCCGTTGCCGACGAAGGTCATCGGTCCAATCCTACCGTCACGAGGCCCGCAGCCCGCCGGCTTCGGCCAGCGGGGTCAGGAGGGGGTTGACGGCATCGGTCGAACAGGATCCGGCGAGGCACACCCCGCGCTCGGCATGGGCGCGGTACTCGTCGCCGAATCGATCGAGCGTGGTGAGCATCGGCCGAGGAGCCAGCGACTCGAGGCGGCACAGGGCGGTGTCGGCGATCTTCGCCGACAGCTCGCGGAGCAGCACCAGGTCATTGGGCCGTGGGGTCGCGGCCAGGATCCGGTCGAGGGTCTCCACCAGGCGACGGGTCCCGATTCGGCAGGGAACGGCCTTGCCGCACGCCTCGCGAGCCGAGAAGTCGAGCAGGAAGCGGGCGGTGGCGACCATGCAGGTCGCCGCATCCGTGACGAGCACCGATCCGGAGCCGATATGTCCCCCGGCCTCCGCCAGCTGGTCGAAGGCGTAGCCCCCGGACAGCTCGTCGGCGGCCAGCGCGCCGGCACCGGGGCCACCGATGAAGGCGGCCTTGACGGTGCCGGTCGAGCCCCCGGCCAGGCCGATGATCGTGTCGACCGACGTGCCAAGCGCGACCTCGGCCACGCCCGGCGTGCGAACGGCACCGGCGACGGTAACCAGCTTCGTGCCCGGCGAGGACGTGGTGCCAGCCTTCGCGAACTCCGCGGCCGAGCGGCCGCTGATCCACGCCACGTGGGCCAGGGTCTCCGCGTTATGGACGATGGTCGGGACGCCCCACAGGCCGCGTGTGGCCGGGTAGGGAGGGCGGATGAGGGGCATGCCGCGGTCGCCCTGGAGGGCGTGGATGAGAGCGGTTTCTTCCCCGGCGACGTAGGCGCCGGAGCCTTCCCAGACCGAGACCGATACCGACACGTCCGTCCCGAGGATGAGGTAGCCGGCCAGGTGGGCCGCCTCCGCGTCCGTCACCGCTGCGCGGAGCCGCTCGATGGCGAGCATCCAGTCCCGGCGGACGGCGAGGATCGCCTCGCTCGCGCCGACCGCAGCGGCGGCGATCAGCGCGCCTTCGAGGACGAGGTGCGGGTTGCCCTCGGCCAGGGTCCGGTCACCCAGGGACGTCGGGTCCGCCCCCATCACGTTGGCGACCACGATCTTGCGGTCGCTTGGTGCGGCGCGGGCGGCACGCCACTTGTCAGCGACCGGGAAGCCGGCCCCGCCCCGTCCGCGCAGGTGCGCGGCAGCGATCTCGCCGATGACCTCGTCTGGCGACCGCTCGGTCACGGACCGGGTCAGGCCCTTGTACCCACCGGCCTTGCGGTACGCGGCCAGCGAGCCCGGGTCGAGGGTTCCGATCCCCTTCAGCAGGCGCTGCTGCCCGCCGTCCAGGATCCGGATCTGCGGGGAGAGGCTGACGTCCATCAGGCTCGGACCCGGGAGGTTCGGCCCGGACGTGCATCCGCCCGGCGGGCATAGATCAGGTGGCGTGCCTCGTCGACGGTGAGCGGCCCGTAGACCAGGGTGTCGATCCGGACCGCGGGCGCGATCGCGCCGGACCCGACGTTCGCATCGGTCTCCAGGGTGAACGACGCGTCGTCGGTGGCGTCGCCGGCGCGGATGCCGAGCTCCTCCTCGAGCGCCGCCAGGATTCGGTCACCGCCGGCGAACCGGCAGGCGGCGCACGAGCACACCGTCACGAGGTGCCCTTCGGCGGGGAGGAGCCGGAAGCCGCCCAGGCCGGCCGCACCGAAGACCTGGGCCCAGTGGATCGTCATCCGGTCGCTGATCCGGCGCAGAGCCGGCTCGGGCAGGTAGCCGTACTTCGTCTGGACCGCGCCGAAGATCGCGACCAGCGACTCCGGCCGGCCGCCAAACCCGTCGATCACCGAATCGACCCAGGCGTTGTCCACCTCCTCCTGCCAACGAGCCGCGTTGCGCTCCGGGCGAGCAGGGAGACCGGCACGGCGGTAGGCATTCGGGTCCTTCCGCTCGTCGTAGATCTCCGGCAGTCCGTAGCGGATCCGGTTGCCCTCCGAGTCGAACCCGCTCATGTCGATGGCCTCCACCGGGCACACCTGGGCGCATTGGAAGCAGACCTCGCACTTGTGCTCCCCGAACGGGTCGTAGATGAGGTCCAGCCGTCCGCGCCAGCGGTCGGGGATGTTCGGGCGCTCCTCCGGGTACTGGAGGGTCACCTTGGGACGGAACAGGTTCCGCAGGGTGACGCCCATGCCGGCGATGAGGCCCGAGCCCGGAATGGCCATGGGTCGAACCTTACAGGTTGAGGGCGAGGACGACGATGGCGGTGACGAACAGGTTGACCAGGGCCAGCGGGAGCAGCACTTTCCACGATGCCCCCATCAGCTGGTCGACCCGGACCCGCGGCAGGGTGGCCCGCACCCACACCGCCACGATGACGAAGAGGTACGTCTTCAGGAAGAACCAGAACAGCCCATAGACAGTTCCGGCGAAGCCCTCCAGCTGGGCTGGGAACGGCCACGGCGCGAGCCACCCACCGAAGAAGAGGGTGACCATGATGGCGCACATGATGAACAGGGCCACGTACTCCGCGAAGTAGAAGAACCCGAATCGCATCCCGCTGTACTCGGTGAACGGGCCGGCCACGATCTCACTGTCCGCCTCAACCATGTCGAATGGGGTGCGGTTGATCTCGGCTGCCGCGGCGATGAAGAAGATCGGGAACCCGATGATCTGCCAGATGACCGCCCAGCCGTGCTCGAGCTGCCACTCGACGATGTGCGTGAACGACAGCGAGCCGGTCAGAACCACCAGCCCCACGATGGACAGAGTGAGCGGGATCTCGTAGCTCACCATCTGGGCTGCGCTCCGCAGGCCGCCGAGGAGCGAGTACTTGTTGTAGGACGCCCATCCAGCGAGCAGCATGCCGACCACCGACAGGCCGATCACCGCGAAGAAGTAGATGACCCCGATCTCCGAATCGATAGCGACGATGCCCGGGGCGAACGGAATGACGAGCATGCTCATGGCCGCCGCCATGAAGACCATGTAGGGGGCCAGGGTGAAGGTCGGGACGTCGGCTCGATCCGGGGTCTGGTCTTCCTTGGCCAGCATTTTGAAGCCGTGGACCGCGCTCTGGAACATCCCCCACGGACCCACCCGGTTGGGCCCGTAGCGGAGCTGCATCTGGGCCATGATCTTCAGCTCCATCTGGCCAACGATGAACGCGGTCGGCACCGTGAGCAGGAGAAGGAAAGTCGTGGCCAGCACGAAGCGGCCGACGCCGAGGAGGAGGTCAATCAGGCCCTGGTCCATCTCGGCGTCCCTCGGCCCTACTTGTCCACGCCGCCCATGATCGGGTCCAGGCTGGCCATGACCGCCATCGTGTCGGCGATGAGGTGGCCGGGCATGAGCTTGGGCATGACCTGGAGGGTGATGAAGCTCGGGTCGCGCATGCGGAACCGATATGGATTCGGTCCCCCGTCGCTGATGGCGTAGACGCTGTACAGGCCCCGGGGGGACTCGATCGCGGCGTACGCCCGCCCGGGCTTCGGCCGGATGATCCCCGGCACCTGGGCCTGCACCGGACCGTGGGGCATGCGATCGACGATCTGGTCGATGAGGTGGATGCTCTGCTTCAGCTCCGCCACCCGCTGCATGTAGCGCGCGTAGGTGTCGCCGCCCTGCTGGGTGATGACGTCGAACTCGAGCTCCGGGTAGGGAGGGTATGGGTGCGCCTTGCGGACGTCGAACGGGACGCCGCTGGCTCGCAGGTTCGGCCCGGTAACGCCGAGACTGATGGCGTCCTTCGCGGTCAGCACCCCGAGTCCCTTGGTGCGGGCCCCGAAGATCTCGTTCTCGGTCAGGATCTTCTCGTTCATCTCGATCGTGTCGAGGACACCCGCCCGCCACTTCCCGAGGCGGGACAGGAACTCGTCGTTGACGTCGAAGTTCACGCCACCGACCCGGAAGAAGTTGAACAGCATCCGCTGGCCGGAGATCGACGAGAGCAGGTCGACCACCTGGTCCCGATTGATGAAGCCGTACAGGATGGGGGTCAGTCCGCCGAGGTCGAGGGCCAGGAAGCCCATCATCAGGCCGTGGCTGAACACGCGGTTCAGCTCGACCACGAGGGCCCGGATGTACTCCGCCCGCCGTGGGGCCTTGATCCCGTACAGCTTCTCGAACGCGAGAGCCGGCGCATGCTCGTTGTGCATGGCCGACATGTAGTCCATGGGGTCGACGTAGGTCAGGACCGTGGTGTAGGTCGCGTTCTCGCACAGCTTCTCGATGCCGCGGTGGAGATAGCCGAGCACCGGGTCGAGGTCGATGACGACCTCTCCGCGGACCTTCAGGACGAGGCGCATCACCCCGTGCGTCGATGGGTGCTGGGGGCCCATGTTCACCAGCATCTCCCCGTCGCCGAGGGTGTAGACCTCGCGCTCCCGCTCGGTCTGCGGTGGGCGGTCCGGGGGCGGGACGATGTCGAAGCCGTAGAACTCCGGTCGCGTGGTCTCGGGCCGGAGCGACTCGTCCCCCGGTGCCGCTTCGAGCGCCGCCTCCAGCTCGAGCGGGTCGCGGATGCGCGGCTCGTCGTCCGCTGGCGCGGCCTTGCGCCGGGTGCTCGCCCGCTTCGGGGTCGGCTTGGCCGGGGCCTTCTCCGCGCCGGGGCGCTTTCGGGTCGTCGTCACACTGGGCCTCCCGGCTCGTCTCGGTGCGCGGCCGCGTCCTGGAGGCGGGTCAGGTCCCAGGTCTCGGGGCGCTCGAGCGGCATGTTGCCCGCGGCGGGGGAGTCGGCTGCGTCATCGGGGAGCAGGAAGTCCTTGCGCTGCGGGAAGGATCGGTAGTCGGGCGACATGTAGATCCGCCGCAGGTCCCGGTTGCCCTCGAAGACGATGCCCATCATGTCGTACATCTCGCGCTCGTGGAACATCGCGCCTTCCCACAGGCCGGTGACGGTGGGGGTCAGCGGGTTCTCACGATCGACCGGCACCCGGACGCGTAGCCAGGTCGGGTGCTTGTCGGAGTACAGGTGGTAGACGACCTCGAAGCGCTCGCCCACCCCGTAGTCGACCGCGGCCGCATCGGCCAGGAAGAAGAAGCCGAAGTCGGGGTCGTCGCGGAGGGTGCGCAGGGTGTCGACGATCTTGTCGCCGGGAACCTGGACCTCGACCGTGTCCTCATCGGTCCACAGCTCGCTCGTCGCGTCGCCGAGCTTGTCACCGAGCAGCCGGACGAGAGGCCCGGCCGCGGCAGGAGCGGTCAGCGGACGTCCCCTTCCCAGGCGCGGAGCTCCGGCCCGCGGTCGGCGAAGGTGTCCCACTGGCCGCGGCGCTGCTTCACGAGCTCGTGGAGTTTCATCATTCCGTAGATCAGGCCTTCGGGGCGGGGCGGGCAACCCGGCACGTAGACGTCGACCGGCATGACCCGGTCCACGCCCTGGACGACGCTGTAAGACCGCTTGAAGCGTCCGCCGCTGGTCGTGCAGGTTCCCATCGCCACGCACCACTTCGGTTCCGGCATCTGGGCCCACAGGCGCACGAGCGGACCGGCCATCTTGGTGGTCAGTGTGCCGGCCACGATCAGGACGTCCGCCTGGCGGGGCGAGGCCCGCATCGGGAACATCCCGAATCGGTCCATGTCGTTCATGGGGGTCGCGGTGCTCATCATCTCGATCGCGCAGCACGACAGGCCGGACAGCAGCGGCCACAGGGAGTTGGCGCGGATCAGGTCGAGGATGTAGTCCGCCTTGGTCGGGATGACCTCCAGCAGGCCGTGGAACCCGCCGCGCGGGTGGGATTCCATCCCGAACTCGGACAGGAGGTCGTCATCGGTCGTCGGGTCGGGGATGACGATGGCCTCAGGGGTGGTCAAGGCGGTGGTCGGCGGCGTGGCGTCCTTCGCGACCGGGACCGGCTTGGCGCCCTTCGGCTGCTCTACCGCCACTTCAGGTCTCCCTTCTTCCAGGCGTAAAACTCGCCGTACATCAGGACCACCAGGAAGATGCCCATCAGCACGATCCCGGTGACCGAGATATCGCGAATCACGATCGCCCAGAGGTAGATGAAGATGATCTCGACGTCGAAAGCCACGAACAGCAGGGCGTAGAGGTAGAAGGCCAGCCCGAAGCGGGACCAGGTGTCACCGATGGTGTCAATCCCGCACTCGTAGGGCAGCCCCTTCTGGGCCTGCTTGCGCCGGTGCGACACGAGCCACGAAAAGATGATCGTGCCGAAGACGAAGGTCGTCGCGGCGAAGCCGAAACCCAGGACGTAGAGCAGTCCGGTTTGGTCCATCGTCGTCTCGTTCGATCAGGGCGGACTCGAAGCGGTCCGCAGCCACATTCTCCTGCTCAAAGTGTATCAGCCGATGCTCGTACGGTCGCTCCGAACCCCAGTTTCGCCGCGCATACTCGGGCGCAGGAGGTGAACCATGGTCCGCATTCGTCGATTCGGCGTCCTGCGCACGGCGAGCGTGCTGGCGCTGCTGTACGGGCTCGCCGCACTGGTCTTCTTCGGGATCTTCGCGGTGTTCGTCCTGGTCGCCGGGGTCCAATCCCCGAGCATGCCCGGCGGCATTCCCGGGTTCGACGCCGGGGCAGGCGCCGTCGGCATCCTGATCTTCGGAGCGATCGCCGCGGCCCTCTACGGCATCTTCGGCTGGATCTTCACCGCCATCTTCTGCCTCCTCTACAACTGGGTGGCCGGCTTCGCGGGCGGTGTCGAGATCAAGCTCGAGGCAGTCACGCTTCCGGTCCCGGCCGCACCCGTTCCCCCGCCGGCCGGCCCGCCTGCGCCTCCGCCGGCTGAGGGCTGAAGGCGCCTCAGTTGGCGAGCCACGCCGCGTCGGTGAGGATGCGCAGGCCGTCGCTGACCAGGGTGTGGGCGCCGAGCACGATCGGTACCGACGCGCCAGCCGCCGCGGTGGTCAGCTCACGCAGCCACTCGGTCTCCACCCGGGCGGGATCGGCGCAGTCGGAGGCGAACCGATCCTCGGCGGAGGGCCACATGGCACTGTCCGATGAGCCGACGAGGGCGGCCATGATTACCCGACTGTCGATGATCGCGGCGTTGCCGAGGTCCGACAGTCGCTCGACGAGCGAGGCGGCTCCGCGCTCGGTCACCCAGTCGGCCAGGAGAGAGCGGGGCCGGTTGACCGGTGCCGCCCGCATCCCGCGCTCCTCGGCGAAGAGACGGACCCGGCAGGCAGCCTGGTCCTCGAGGTAGGCGAACGAGGCCGACGGGACGCGACCGGCCACCACCAGCTCCGCGTTCCGGCTGCGCAGGACGTCGAGCACCTCCTCGATGCGGGGTATGCCCAGCGGCCGTCCGCCGGGGAGCTGCACGCCCTCGAGGAATGCCTCCACCGCCGGGTCCAGTCGTCGCACGCCGGGAAGGCGGGTGGCGAGGCGCAGGAGAGCGAGATCCTGCGGGGTGTCGACGTCGAACCGGGACCACGGCGCTGAAACGAAGTCCCGGACGGTGAAGCCCGCCGCCTCAAGCGCGCGCGGCGCGCCGTTGTCGGCCCCAAGGCCGGCGAGCACAGCCAGCGCGGCGTCGAGGTCGCCGGCGACGACGAACGTGTCAGCGCTGTACCGGTTGTTCGTCACCACCTCGCCGGCGACCGGTGAGAGAAGCGTCTCGAGCGTTTCGTCGCCGGCCAGGGCCAGCGCCCCGGCGCCGACCCAGCCCAACGCATCCAGCTCGCGGCCCTGGCGGCGCGACGTTCCGGCCGCGGCCGCGTACCAGGTGCCCCAGTGGAACGCGCCGGGGTTCCAGTCGGACGTGATTGCCTGGATCGCCGCCCCCTGAGCGCCGAGTCGCTGGCTGAGCTCGGCGGCCAGCAGGTGTCGGCCGGTGGCGAGCACCGCGCCATAGGACCCGAACTCCGCTTCTCCTGGGTCCGCCGCCGCACCCATCAGGACCAGCGGCGCCGGCCGCTCGGTCGAGCTCATGCCTCCGAGCTGTCCAGGAGCCCGTGGAGCTGCTCGAGGTGCATCAGGTCGTGGACCCCGGCGAACAGGAGCCACGCCCCGCAGGACAGCCGCTGGCCGATGAGCGGGTGTTCCATCGGGCAGATCTCGGCCTCGTGGCCGGAAATCGCGGCGGCGGAGACGGCCTGCGACCTCCGGCTCTTGTGCAGGAACACCATCAGCGCCTCGCGGTCGAGGTCGTCGGGTCCGGGAATGCCCGGCGTGACCCGTGGCGGGTCGTCGGAGGGCCAACGGCCGGAGGCCCACATCGCCGCCGCCGCTGGAAGGTAGCGGCGCGCCCCGGTGGTGTGCGCGTAGGCCTGTGAGACGTTCCAGTCGCTCTCCCCGCCTGGTGCGTGGAGCATCTCGTCGGGCATCGCCGCCAGGATCGCCTCCAGCGCGTCGGCGATGACCTCCTGCTGGGCCAGCGAGCGGGTAGCGTTCCCGGAGCGGGTCTCGAGGTCGTCCCGCGCGGCGTTGTAGTCGTCGCTCTCCTGGTCCGGGTCGATCGCCCGCCAGACGGCGACCACATCCGGCGCCCCGGTTTCGAGATCGGCGACCCAGTCGCGCGCGGGCGCGCGCATCGGTATCGGTCCGGCTAGAGGCGCTCGAAGCGCTCGACGGGGAGGACGAAGACGGTGGCCCCGCCGACCTCCACCTCGACCGGGTAGGGCATGTAGAACTCGCCCGGCTCCATGATCGGCGGCATGGGGTTCACGAACTGCTTTCGGGCGTGGCAATTGGCGCTGATGAGCTCGAAGACGGCATCCACCTGGTCATCCTCAACACCGATGAGGATGGTCGCGTTGCCCTGCTTGAGGAACCCGCCCGACGAGTTCAGCCGAGTCGCGCGGTACTCCTTCTCGAGGAGGGCCTCGACCAGGGCTCCGGCGTCCTCCGAATGGACGATCGCGGTGACCAGCTTCATCGGTTTCAGTATGCCCTACCGATCCAGGAGTGGAGCCACCTGCTCGCGGATGGCCGCATCGGTCTGGTCGACCGATCCGGAGCCGTCGAGGATGCGAAACCGATCCGGTTCCGCGGCCGCGAGGTCGAGGTAGGTCCGGCGCACCCGCTCGAAGAACGCGGCACTCTCCGTGTCCTCGAAGCGGTTCCAGCGGTCCTTGCGCTTTCGCCGCAGGCCGATGTCGACCGGCACGTCGAGCAGGATCGTCAGATCTGGCTTCAGGCCGTCGGTGGCAAAGGTCTGGAGCGTGCCGAGCGTGTCGAGGTCGAGGCCATAGCCGCCACCCTGGTACGCGAGCGACGAGTCGAGGTAGCGGGCGCAGACCACCCACTCCCCGGCCTCCAGGGCGGGGCGGATCTTCCGAGCGACGTGCTGGGCACGGCCGGCGGCAAAAAGCAGTGCGTCAGCCCGTGGGTCGAGGTCGTCGGAGATCGAGCGGGCGTGGAGCACGAGGCGGCGGATCTCCTCCCCCAGGCGCGTGCCTCCCGGCTCCGCGGTGACGGTGGCGCGCACGCCCTTGGTCACCAGCCAGTCGGCGAGGTGGCGGGCGGCGGTGCTCTTCCCGCTCCCCTCGGGACCCTCCAGCGTGATGAACCGACCGCGGCCGGACGCCGCGGTCACGGGCCGGTCAGCGCCAGGCGCGCCCCTCGTCGGGGAGGAGCTGAACCCGTCGGTTCGGTTCGCTGCCCCGCGAGCGGCTCATGAGGTTGTGCTGCTCCGCCATCTGGTGCTGGAGCCGTCGGACGTACGCGTTCTGTGGGGCCAGCTCGACCGGGCGTCCGTGGTCGCGGACCAGGCCGATGGCTTCCGCCGTTTCGCGCAGCGCGGCCTCCTGGGGATCGGCTTCCAGCTCGTACAGGTTGGCGAGCATGGACTCCATCTGGACGAGCGTGTTCGTCTTCAGCACGAACAGGGGCGTGCCGCCCGCCTCCGCGTCCCGTAGGGCGGGGGGCTTGCGGCGGTAGTAGGTCCGCAGGGTCACGACCGCGTCGGCGTCCTCCAGGTCGCGAGCCACGGTCACCGGGACGGAGAGCTCGCGGACGGCCTGCTCCAGGCGCTTGCGGCTGACCCCGTAGGGGAACAGGGACATCGGTCGGAGGCTGGCGACCCTTGCCTCGCGAGTAGCGCGGGGCTCCCCCTGGCCATCGTCCATGCCACGGTCCGAGGCGGCGATCGCCTCCTCGATCTGGCGCCGCGAGTCGTTGGCCTCGGCCACGGGGCGCAACCGCCCACCGGGGAGCGACTGCAGCCCGGACGCACCCGGCCTGCGGAACGTGCCATGCCCGCCGCCGGGCTCGGAGGTGACAAACGGCGATCCGTAGGCGGTCGCCTCGTGGATCCGGTAGTCGTACTTCGTCGCGGCCCGGACCTCCCCGCTCTCGTCCCGCCAGCGAGACTCGGGCGGGACCATGTGGCCGCGGAGGATGGCATCCACCGTCTCCGCCACGCTGCGGTGGACGATGACCCGGTCCCGCTCGACGATCTCCACCACCACGTCGAACGTGGGCGGCGCCTTGCGCTCGAGGACGCTCTTCTGGGTCCCGCGCCGCCGCGCCTCCTCGTCGCCCAGGGTCACGGTCTGGATGCCGCCGATGAGGTCCGACAGGGTCGGGTTCAGCATCAGGTTGTCGAGGGTGTTGCCGTGGGCGGTGCCCACCAGCTGGACGCCGCGCTCGGCGATCGTCCGCGCCGCGTGCGCCTCCAGCTCGGTCCCGATCTCGTCGATGACGATCACTTCCGGCATGTGGTTCTCGACGGCCTCGATCATCACGGCGTGCTGCTCGGTCGGAGTCCGAACCTGCATCCGCCGGGCGTCGCCGATCCCCGGGTGCGGGATGTCCCCGTCGCCCGCGATCTCGTTCGAGGTGTCGACCACGACCACCCGCTTCCCGAGGTCATCGGCCAGGACGCGGGCGACCTCGCGGAGCATGGTCGTCTTGCCCACGCCGGGGCGGCCGAGGATCAGGATGCTCTGCCCCGACTCGGCGATGTCACGGATGATGTCGATCGTGCCGAACACGGCCCGACCGATGCGGCAGGTCAGGCCGACGACCTTTCCGCCGCGGTTCCGGATGGCACTGATCCGATGCAGGGTCCGCTCGATGCCGGCGCGGTTGTCGTCGCCGAAGGCGCCGATGTGATCGACCACGAAGCCGATGTCGGCATCGGTCACCTCGCGCTCGAGCAGCACGGCTTCGCCATGCGTGAAGCGGGCCTCCGGCCGGCGACCGAGGTCGAGGACGATCTCGAGCAGGTCGGCGCGCGAGCCGAGCTCACGGACGCGCTCGACGATCTCGGGCGGCAGCGACTCGAGGAGGTCGTCGAGGTCGTCGGTCGTCTCGAGGTGAGCCACGCGGTCCTCCACGCTTCGTCGAGCGCTCAGTTGACGGCCGGCACGAGGGCCGGTTGGCGAACCGCGGCCCGCACCTCGCGCACGAGGAGCGTCACCCGCCCGACCGGGGCGAAGCCGATGGTGGCCGCGGCGCTGAGCCCCGCCGCCTCGTAGGTCCGCACCGGGGCAAGGATACCGGCGGCCATGGCGTCGGCGGGCAGCCGCGCGAGCGCCGCGGCCAGGAGCGCCTCCCCGTCCGTCCCGTCGCGGATCAGGAAGCGCAGGTAGTGCGGGCCGACCCGGCTCGCTCCGTGCTGGACGAAGCCACCGGCACGCTGATTGACGTTGTACAGCCAGGCGCTGATCGCGCCGAAGTGCAGGATCGGGTTCAGGCTCGAGCGGGGAACGATAGCCTCGTGGCCGACCGACTCCCAGTCCGCGGCGTGGTAATCCTCGACGCGAGCGATGGCTGGTGGAGTGCAATGGGTCCACAGGTCGAAGAGGTGCCACGCATCCGGCGCGCCAGCCGGCTGGAGCGCGATCTCGGTGGGGGACGCGCCACGGCGGGCCGCCGATCGGCGACGCCGGCGCAGGAATCCGCCGCCTCGTCGCCCGGGGGTCTCCGGCGGGCGGTACAGGATCTCCTCCTGGGCGTAGGCCATGAAGCCGGCCATCCCGAACAGGGTCAGGTTCTCGTGGGCGTCCGCGCAGGCGACGTGGTAGCGCGCCACGTTCCGTCTGGCGCCCTCCTCGATGAGCGCCTCGAGCAGCGCCCAGCGGACCTCCCCGGCCATCGGTCCGTCGGCGGCGTCGAGCTCGATGATCACCCAGTCGTCGCGGTGGGGCTCGGTGATCGCCCGGCAGGAGCCGATGAGCTGACCATCGGCCTCGGCCACGAGATGGACCGATGGCGGGCGGAGCGGCAGCCACGAGGGGATGAGGGTCGACAGCTCGATGCCGGGGCTCTCGGTCGGGGCCGGGACACCCAGGCTGCGCCGGTAAGCGTCGGGCGCGGCGTGGACCTGGCCCGACAGGTCAGCGAGCGCCTGCCGATCCGTCAGGCGGGCGGCACGCACCTCCCCCGCGTCATTGGCCACCGTCGTCATGCTCGTGCCTCGGTGCCGATGAGCTCGACCAACGCACGATGGAATCGGCGGTCCCCGGTCAGCTCCGGGTGGAAGGCGGTGGCGAGCAGCCGGCCCTCGCGGACCGCCACCGTGCGGCCCATCGGATCGGTCGCCAGCACCTCGACGCCTGCGCCGACATCGGTCACGACCGGGGCGCGGATGAAGACCGCGTGGAACGGCTCAGCGCCGAGGGTGGGCACGTCCAGGTCCGCCTCGAACGAGTCGAGCTGGCGGCCGTACGCGTTTCGACGCACCTCGATGTCGAGCAGGGGCAGGACAGGCGGGTCGCCATCCGCGATCCGCCGCGCGAGGAGGATCATGCCGGCGCAGGTCCCCCACATCGGTGCGCCGGATGCGGCGAGCGAGAGGATCGGTTCGGCCAGGCCGTAGGCATCGATCAGCTTCCGCATGGCGGTCGACTCCCCCCCGGGCAGAATGAGGGCCTGGACGCCGGCCAGGTCCCGCGGCAGGCGGACCTCGACCGGGTCGGCGCCGACGTCGCGGAGGGCGGCGGCGTGCTCGGCGACGTCCCCCTGCAGTGCGAGAATGCCGACCCGCGGCCGGCGATCGTGGTCTACCAACCCCGGGAGGCCAGCCGCTCCTGGTCGGGGATCTCGGCCAGCTCCAGGCCACGCATCGGCTCACCAAGGCCGGCGCTGACCTCGGCCAGGATGTCGGGGTTGTCGTAGTGGGTCGTGGCCTTGACGATGGCTTTGGCTACCTTCTCGGGATGCTCGGACTTGAAGATGCCGCTGCCCACGAACACGGCCTCCGCGCCGAGCTGGCGCATGAGCGCCGCATCGGCCGGGGTCGCGACGCCGCCGGCGCTGAAGTTCGGGACCGGGAGCTCGCCCATCTCCGCGACCTGGCGAACTACCTCGAGCGGGGCGCGGAGCTCCTTGGCCGCGGCGAACAGCTCGTCGCCGCGCATGGCGCGCAGCTGCGCGATCCCCGAGCGAACGGCCCGCATGTGGCGCACCGCCTCCACGATGTTCCCCGTCCCCGCTTCCCCCTTCGTCCGGATCATCGCTGCACCCTCGCCGATCCGGCGGAGCGCCTCGCCGAGGTCGCGGCAGCCGCAGACGAACGGGACGGCGAACTGGTGCTTGTCGATGTGGTGCGCCTCGTCGGCCGGGGTCAGGACCTCCGACTCGTCGATGTAGTCCACCTCCAGCGACTGGAGGATCTGGGCCTCGACGAAGTGCCCGATCCGGCACTTGGCCATGACCGGGATGGTTACCGCCTGCTTGATGTCCTCGATCAGCCGGGGGTCGCTCATGCGGGCCACGCCGCCGTGCTTGCGGATGTCGGACGGGACCCGTTCGAGGGCCATCACCGCCACCGCTCCGGCGTCTTCTGCGATGCGGGCGTGGTCGGCGGTGACGACGTCCATGATCACGCCGCCCGCGAGCATGCGGGCGAGCCCGACCTTGGTCGCCCAGGTCGAAGTCTGCGGGGGTCCCTCGGTGGTCGTCATCAGGCCCGCATTGTACGCTCGGCTATGATCGCGGCCACTGGAGGCGGAGATTGATCAACGCACCGGTCCTGGTCCTCAATCAGAACTACGAGGCCCTCAACGTCTGTGACATCAGGCGTGCCTTCCGGCTGCTCGGCGCCGAGAAGGCGGAGCTCATCGCCCGCAACCACCAGGTCATCCACACCCCGACCCGCGCCTACGAGGCGCCGTCGGTCATCCGCCTGGTGTACCTCGTCAAGCGCCCCCAGCCGCGGGTCAAGCTCAGCCGCCGCGAGGTCTTCGCCCGTGACCGCCACACATGCCAGTACTGTGGGACGGTGACCCACGACCTGACCATTGACCACGTCGTGCCCCGTCACCGCGGAGGGCGACACGAGTGGGAGAACCTCGTCGCCGCCTGCCGCCGGTGCAACCACCGGAAGGGGTCGAAGACCCTCGCCGAGGCGCACATGTTCCTCCGCCGTGAGCCGCGCGCCCCGCGCGCCGACGCCCGCTACCTGTACGGCTCCTACCTGACCGATGAGCGGAACGACGCATGGCGGACGTTCCTGTTCGTGGACGAGCCCTCACGGACCTGAGCTCGGACCTTGGGGAGCTGGCGCTCCCCGCTGACGTCGCCACCGTCCTCCAGACCCTGGCTGCTGCCGGCCATGAGGCCGCGCTCGTCGGCGGCTGCGTTCGCGATCTCGTCCGCGGCCTCCAGCCTGACGACTGGGACATCGCGACCGAAGCGCCGCCGGAGACCGTTGCCGCGCTCTTTCCCGACACAACGTGGACGAACATCTTCGGCACGGTCACCGTCCGCTCCGGACCGATGGACGTGGAGGTCACGACCTACCGCTCCGAATCGGGCTACTCCGATGGCCGTCGGCCGGACGAGGTCCGGTGGGCCACCGAGCTCACCGACGACCTCGGCCGCCGGGACTTCACGATCAACGCCATGGCATGGGTGCCCGACGACCTCGAGGCCGGGCGGGGGCACCTGGTCGATCCGCGCGGCGGGCGAGAGGACCTTGCCGCCCGGGTGCTCCGCGCGGTCGGAGACCCCGGACAACGCTTCACCGAGGATGCGCTGCGCCTCCTGCGGGGCGTGCGGTTTGCGACGACGCTCCGTCTCCGCATCGATCCGGCCACCGAGGCGGCCATGGGAAAGATGGCGGAGGCCGCGGGACGGCTCTCCGGGGAGCGCATTCGCGACGAGCTGCTTCGCCTTCTCGCATTCGACGGGCCGACGGCGCCCGCGTTCCTGCTCATGGAGCGCCTCGGCATCCTGGTGGCCATCCTCCCCGAGCTGGCTGCCCTGCGGGGAGTGGAGCAGGGGAAGCTGCTCGGCGGCGACGCCCTGGACCACTCCCTGCGGGCGGCGGACGCCCTGCCCGCCACTGATCCGCTCCTGCGGCTGGCCGGGCTGCTCCATGACGTGGGCAAGGCGCGCACCGGGGCGGGTGGCCATTTCATCGGTCACGAGACGGTTGGGGCCCAGCTCGTCGGCGAGCGCCTCGAGGCTCTGGCCCTGCCTCGCGCAGACATCGAGCGGGTCAGTCACCTCGTCCGCCACCACATGATCCTGTACAGCCCAGACTGGTCCGATGCGGCCGTGCGCCGCTTCATCCGTCGCATCGGGCCCGGCCAGCCGCTGACCGACCTGTTTGCGCTGCGGCGGGCGGACACCGCGGCATCAGCCGGCCCGGAGGCACGCGACGCGGCGGCCAGCGAGCTCGAATCGCGGGTCGCGGCATTGCAGGCCGCCGCGGTGCTCAGCGTCTCGGAGCTCGCGGTGAACGGCACCGATCTCATGCGCGAGCTCGGCCTGGAGCCCGGCCCGGAGGTCGGCCGTCTCCTCGAACTGCTGCTCCAGGCCGCTCTCGACGACCCTCGCCGGAACGAGCGCGACACCCTGATTCGCCTCGCCCGCGAGGCGCACGGCCCGCGTCCGGCCTAGGAGTGATCTAGTCCAGACCCCGTCCTGGGTGGTGCGCGAACGCACCGCGAACCCGGTTCCGCATCTCGGAGCGAGCGTGGGCCGCTGCTACAATCGGCGGCCGGACCCATCGGAGGAGCCCTTCCCCGCATGAGTGTCAGTGCCCGACGGGCTGCCCTGCCCGTCCATCGGTCTG
>DASTEQ010000005.1:0-12766 GCA_035709505.1 Candidatus Limnocylindria bacterium | reverse complement strand
GCTGGTTCGCGACGCCATCACCCGCGAGATGGACCGCGGCGGGCAGGTGTTCTACGTCCACAACCGGGTGGAGACGATCGAAGCGGCTGCGGCCCGGGTGCGCAAGCTCGTCCCAAAGGCGCGGGTGGCCATCGGTCATGGCCAGATGTCCGAGGGCATGCTCGAGCGGGTCATGCTGGACTTCGACGCCGGGCTGTTCGACGTGCTCGTCTGCACCACGATCATCGAGTCCGGCCTAGACATCCCGAACGCGAACACCATGCTCATTGCCCGGGCGGACACGTTCGGGCTTGCCCAGCTCTACCAGCTCCGGGGCCGGGTCGGCCGCTCGGATCGGCGGGCCTACGCCTACCTGCTCCACCGCCGTGGCCAGCCCCTGTCCGGGGTGGCGCGACGGCGCCTGCACGCCATCTTCAGTGCCTCGGACCTGGGTGCCGGCTACCAGATCGCGCTGTCGGACCTCGAAATTCGCGGCGCGGGGAACATCCTCGGCGCCGAACAGTCTGGATGGATGGCGGCCGTCGGGTTCGACCTCTACACCCAGATGCTGGCCGATGCGGTCGACTTGCGCCGCGGCCGGATCCCGGCGCCCGAGCCCGCGCCCGTGCGCCTCGAACTGCCCGGCTCCGCGCTCCTGCCGGATTCGTACATCCGCGCCGCTGGCGCCAAGCTGGAGGTGTACCGCCGGTTTTCCCAGGTCAGGACCGATACCGATGCCGAGGCGCTGCGCGCCCACCTGCTGGATCGATTCGGGCCGATTCCGTCCGAGGTCGAGGGCCTCTTCCGCGCGGTCGCGGTGCGGATGGCTGCCGAGGCGGCCGGAGTGTCCGAGGTGCGCGTGGACGAGGGCCGCCTCACCTTGAAGTGGCGCCGCTACGATCGGGCGGTGGTGACCCGCGCGTTGACTCTTGCCGGTTTCCGGGGCGTGGTCGCCGGATCGAACCAGGTCCGCATCCCGCTGGTCCGTGGCCGCGACCCGAGAGAGACCGTGCTTCGCGCGCTCGAAGCTGTCACGCCGGCCGAGGCGTCGGCCTGAGGTGAAGCGCCTCCAGCTCAGTCGGGCGCAGATCCTCGCGTACCGGCGGACGGTCCAGGCGCTCGACCAGCGGCTGCCGCCCGGCCCGGATTCCCTGCGGCAGGCGGCGTGGGCCGGCCTGCAGGACAGCATGCCGCGCGCGGCGCTGCTGTCGATCCATGCGCGCGTGGCGGGGACCACGTCGTCGGCATGGGAGGACCCGTCTCTCGTCCAGGTCTGGGGGCCGCGCTACAGCGTCTACGTCGTCGCGGCGCGAGATCTGGCGGTGTTCACCCTCGGCCGATGGCCTGACGACGCTCGCGGCCGGCGCAAGGCTGGGGAGGTGGCCGCCAGCATGCGGGACGTCCTCGGCGAACGGCGGATGCGGGATCGAGACGTCGCCGATGCCATGGGCGGGGTGGGTAACCGCATCCGCTACGCGGCCCCGACCGGGACCATCCTGATCCGCTGGGAAGGCGCATTGGCGCCCACGATCTGGGCGGTTCCGGCCCCCAAGGTCGACCCGATGGACGCCCGCATCGAGCTGGCGCGCCGGTACCTCCATGTCTTCGGACCGACAACGGCGGAGGCGTTCGCCGAGTGGGCCGGGATCGGCGCTGCCCAGGGCAGGGTCGCCTTCGCCGCCCTCGACGGCTCGCTCACGCCCGTTCGGACCCCGATCGGCGACGCATGGATCCTCACCGCAGATGAGCCGGTGATCCGCGCGAAGGCCGCGCCTGCCGCCGCCGCACGGCTCCTCCCGAGTGGCGACCCGTTCTACCTCCTCCAGGGCGCCGATCGTGAGCTCCTCGTTCCCGAGGCCGAGCGGCGCAGGTCGCTCTGGACCTCGCGCGTGTGGCCCGGTGCCGTCCTGCTGCGGGGCGAGGTCATCGGGACGTGGCGTCGTGCTGGGGCAACGGTCTTGATCCAGTCCTGGCGGGAGCTCCAGGCGGGGGATCGCGCCGCCATCGAGGCGGAGGCCGAGTCGCTGCCGCTGCCCAACCTGGCGGCGCGGGTCCACGCCCGCTGGGATGACTGACCGATGAGCCCGGCTGAGCCCGGCTCGAGGCCTCGCTCCGCCCGGCGCGCGTACGCCGTCTACCTGTGGCTCGAGGGGGCCGAGTTTTACTGCTACATGCTGGTCTTCACGGCCGGCGCGCTGTACGGCATCCAGGTTGCCAACCTCGACGCGCTCCAGCTGGTCCTGGTGGGGACCGCACTCGAGATCGCGGCCCTCGTGTTCGAGGTGCCCACCGGGCTCGTGGCCGACACCGTCAGCCGACGCCTCTCGATCATCATCGGCTGCCTGTTCATCGGTGCCGGCTTCATCCTGTGGGGGTTGGTGCCGGTCTTCCTGCCGATCCTGTTCGCACAGGTCCTGTGGGGTCTGGGCGCAACGTTTCAGTCCGGGGCGACCGAGGCCTGGATCGCCGACGAGCTGCACGGCCATGACGTGGGCCGGACGTATCTGCGGGCATCCCAGCTGGGATATGCCGCTGCCGCGTTGGGGATCGTCAGCAGCGCGCTGCTGGGATCAGCCTTCGGGTTGGCGTTTCCGATGGTCATCGGCGGGATCGGGTTCCTGGTGATCGCCGCCAGCCTGGTCGCCTTCATGCCCGAGGACAACTACGCCCCGGCGCCACGCGGCGATCGGAGCCACGGGCGCGCCATGGCGGACACGCTCACCGCGGGGATTCGAACCGTCCGCGCGCAGCCGGTCCTGCTGACCATCCTGCTGATCACGTTCCTCGGGGCCGGCGCGAGCGAGACCTTCGACCGGCTGTGGGAGTTCCATATCCTCGATGAGTTCACCTTCCCGACGGTCGTCGACCTGCCGCCGATCGCCTGGTTCGGCCTGATCAGCGTCATCGCCCTCCTGACCAGCATCGGGATCGCCGAGGTCGCCCGCCGTCGTGTCGACACCGACAATCACGTGGCCACGGCTCGCGCCCTCCTCGGAATGGACGCAGCGCTCATGGTCGCGATGGTCATCTTCGGCCTGGCCGTGAGCTTCGAAATGGCCGTCGCGGCGTACCTGGTCGCGCGGGTCATGCGCCGGGTCACGATCCCGATCAGCACTGCCTGGATCAACCAGAGCCTGACGCCGCACGTGCGAGCCACGGTGATGTCCCTCAACGCCCAAACCGATGCCGTCGGCCAGATCGCGGGCGGCCCGCTGCTGGGCGCCCTCGCAGTGAGTGCCGGCACGCCAGCCGCCATGCTCGCCGCGGCCGCATTCATCGCCCCGTCGCTGTTCCTGTACCTCCGGACCATCCGACTCCACGGCCGGGATGTGATCGGCGACGATGACGGGACGGAAGAGGAGCCTCAGGCGTGACCGATATCCGCCTCCGCGACGTCACCCTGGCCGACGCCGACCTGCTCGACACCTGGGCGGCCTCTCCCGGGCTTCGCGGTGAGTTCAACGACTTCGGGCTCGGTCCGGGCGACCGAACGAGCGTGCGGGAAGCCCTGTTGGCGGGTCCGCTCCGCAACGAGCGAAACGGCGAGATGATCGTGGAGCTCGTGCCCGAGGGACGCCCAATTGGGACGGTCAGCTGGCACGAGACCCATTACGGGCCTGGACCGGGGTCGCGGGCGTGGAATATCGGCATCGCCTTGATCCCGGAGGCTCGCGGCCAGGGTCACGGTCCGATCGCCCAGCGCATGCTCGCCGACTACCTCTTTGCCACTACCGATGCGAACCGCGTCGAGGCCCAGACCGATGTGGACAACGTCGCCGAGCAGCGCGCCCTCGAAAAGGCCGGCTTCATCCGGGAGGGCATAGTCCGCGGATCGCAGTTCCGAGTAGGCGCGTACCACGACCTCGTGACCTTCGCCCGGCTGCGCGGCGATACGTGAAGCGTATACTCGAAGCGAATCTCGACCCGGGACGGGCGCACCCGTCCGGCGCCGATCAGCATCGACTGAGGAGGCGCGATCGTGACGACCCAACCCCCACCCGATCTGTCGGCTGCGCGTACAACGCTGCGCGTTGGCGACAGCTCGTATCGGTACTACGACCTCACCGCCTTGGGCGTACCGGACCTGGATCGGCTGCCGTACACCGTCAAGATCCTGATCGAGAACGCCGCGCGGCACGCGGCATCGGGGAGTGGCCTGGTCACTGCCGACGACCTGGCGAAGCTGGCTGCATGGACTCCCGCCACCGACCCGGGAACGACCGAGCTGCCGTTCCTGCCCGCGCGGGTCATCCTCCAGGACTTCACCGGCGTTCCGTGCGTGGTGGACCTGGCGGCCATGCGCGATGCGATCGCGGACATGGGCGGTGACCCGGACCGCGTCAACCCGCTCGTACCGGCCGACCTGGTCATCGACCACTCGGTCCAGGTCGACCAGTACGGGTCCGACGCCGCGTTCCTGATCAACGTCGAGCGCGAGTACGAGCGCAACGGCGAGCGGTACGCGCTCCTCCGCTGGGCGCAGGGCGCCTTCGCCAACTTCCGGGTCGTTCCGCCGGGGACGGGCATCGTCCACCAGGTCAACCTCGAGTACCTGGCCGACGTGGTCACCGCCCGTCCGGACCCCGATGGCACCCTGACCGCCTTCCCCGACACCCTGGTCGGGACCGACTCCCACACCACCATGATCAACGGCCTCGGCGTCGTCGGCTGGGGCGTGGGCGGGATCGAAGCCGAGGCCGCGCTTCTCGGCCAGCCGCTGTACCAGCCGCTCCCCGTGGTCGTCGGCTTCCGGCTCGACGGGGCGCTGCGGCCGGGCACGACGGCCACGGACCTCGTCCTGACCGTGACCGAGATGCTCCGCGCCCACGGCGTCGTAGGCAAGTTCGTCGAGTTCCACGGCGCCGGCCTGTCGCGCCTCGGGTTGGCCGACCGGGCCACGATCAGCAACATGAGCCCCGAGTTCGGGGCCACCGCCACCCTGTTCCCGGTCGATGACGAGACGCTCCGCTACCTGCGGATGACCGGCCGAACGGACGAGGTCGTTGCCCGGGTCGAGGCCTACACCAAGGCCCAGCATCTCTTCCGGACCGATTCCTCCCCGGAGCCGATGTTCAACGAGTCGCTGCACCTGGACCTGGCCGATGTCGAGCCCTCGTTGGCCGGGCCGAAGCGCCCGCAGGACCGGGTGTCGCTGCCGGGGCTGCCGGAGAACTTCCGGACCGTCTTTGCCGACACCCTCGACCGATCCGCCACCGTGCGCCTGAACGGGACGACCGATTCGCTTCGTTCCGGATCGGTCCTGATCGCGGCCATCACGTCGTGCACGAACACCTCGAACCCGTCGGTCATGGTGGCTGCCGGGCTGGTGGCGCAGAAGGCGGTCGCGCGCGGCCTGACGGTTCCCAAGTGGGTGAAGACCTCGTTCGCACCCGGCTCGAAGGTGGTGACCCAGTACCTCGGCGACGCTGGCCTGATGGAGCCGCTCGAGGCGCTCGGGTTCCACCTCGTCGGGTTCGGCTGCACCACCTGCATCGGCAACTCGGGCCCGCTCGCGGAGCCGATTGCCGCGGCCGTGGAGGAGACCGACCTGGTGGGCGTCTCCGTTCTGTCCGGCAACCGCAACTTCGAGGGGCGCATTCATCCGCTGACCCGAGCCTCATACCTGGCATCGCCGCCGCTGGTGGTGGCGTTCGCGCTGGCCGGACGGATCGATCTCGACCTGACGACCGAGCCGTTGGGTGTCGGCTCCGACGGCGCATCGGTCTACCTCGCCGACCTGTGGCCCACCACCGACGAGGTCGATGCGGTGGTGGCCGAGCGGGTGCGCTCGGACATCTTCCGCCGTGAGTACGCATCGGTCTTTGACGGGGACGATCACTGGCGCGAGCTGCCGGTGCCAGCCGGTGGTCGGTACGCGTGGGACCCGGACTCGACCTACGTGGCACGACCGCCGTTCTTTGACGGGCTGGGGGCCGAGCCGCCGCCGCTGACGGACATCGTGGACGCGCGGGTGCTGGCCTGGATGGGGGACTCGGTCACAACCGACCACATCTCGCCGGCCGGATCCATCCCGCAGACCAGTCCCGCGGGGCAGTGGCTGATTTCGCACGGCGTCGAGCCGCGCGACTTCAACTCCTATGGGGCGCGGCGCGGGCACCACGAGGTGCTGGTCCGCGGCACATTCGCCAACATCCGGCTCCGGAACCGGCTCGTGCCCGATGCCGAGGGCAATGTGACCGAGCACTTCCCGAGCGGGGAGCGGACGACGATCTACGAGGCGTCACAGCGGTATCTGGAAGCCGGGACGCCGCTGATCGTGCTGGCCGGGAAGGAGTACGGCTCGGGTTCCTCGCGGGACTGGGCGGCGAAGGGGCCGCTCCTCCAGGGCGTGAAGGCGGTCATCGCCGAGTCGTACGAGCGGATCCATCGGTCCAACCTGCTCGGGATGGGCATCCTGCCCCTCCAGTTCCTGCCAGGTGAGAGCGGGGAGTCGCTGGGCCTGACGGGGAGGGAGACGTTCACCATTCGCGGCATCGCCGCCGGCCTGCTGCCACGCCAGCAGCTGACGGTGGAGGCGCGCGGCGACGACGGAACCGTGCGGACCTTCCAGGCCGTGGCGCGCCTCGACGGCCCGGTGGATGTCGAGTACTACCGCCAGGGCGGTGTCCTGCAGACCGTGCTCCGGCGGCTCGCGACTGCCTGACGCGGGACGCGGCTCCCGAACACGCCGAGACCCGGGATTGCTCCCGGGTCTCGTACTTCCCGGCTTGGAGGGCCAGTAAGGGAAGCCTCAGTACATCGACGGTCCCGACAGCGGGTTCGTGTCGACGTAGATCGGGGCTGTGTTCTGGATCAGGTCGTGGGCCGGAGCGGCTGGGGCTCCCAGGTTCATGGCCACCAGGGCGATGGCGGCGACCAGGACGAGCATCGCGAGCGCCCCGCCGATGGCTCCGAGGACCGCCGATCCGGCGTTGGTGGTGGGGTACGAGATGGTGGTCATTGGTCGAGTCTCCCGGTTGATTGCGGTTGGGAAGGTGCTGCGCAGCATCGGTCCATCCGGATCCGGATCCCTAGCGCGGCGGCGACGGTCGCGCTGTCGTTCACCCGACAGGCGCCGAGTGAGGGGGGCTGGTGTCAAGCGCTCAGCGAGCTCTCCCAGGTGTGAGCAAGGGCATCCGGCACCGCGTCGGCGGGGAGCGGCGGGGAGAAGTGATACCCCTGCCCGAGGCGGCAACCGAGCTCCCGCAGTCGTACGACCTGGTCGCCGCGCTCGATCCCTTCCGCGAGGACCTGGAGCCGAAGGGTCTGGCCGAGCTTGATGATCGATCGCAGGAGGACCGGAACCTCCTGGTCGTCCCCGAGCGAGGCGGTGAAGGATCGGTCGATCTTCAGCAGGTCCACGGGCAGTCGCTCGAGGTACGAGAGCGACGAATACCCTGTCCCGAAGTCGTCCATGGCCAGCTGGACACCGAGGCCACGGAGGCGGGTCAGCGTGTCCTCCGTGTCGGCCACGTCGGCCATCAACGTGCTCTCCGTGACCTCCAGCAGGAGGCGGCCTGGGGCCAGCTCGGCGTCGGACAGCGCACCGGCCACCATGTCGACCAGGTGCGGATCGGCCAGCTGGCGGGTCGACACGTTGACGCTGATCAGGGGTCGGTGGCCATTCGACCCGGGCAGGGCACCCGCGACGTCCCAGTCCGCGAGCTGGCGGCAGGCCTCGCCCGCGACCCACGCCCCGAGCGGGACGATGAGCCCGGTTTCCTCCGCGGCCGGGATGAACTCTGCCGGCTCGATGAGCCCGCGCTCCGGGTGCCGCCAGCGGACCAGCGCCTCGAGGCCGGCCAGCCGCCCGTTGCGCAGGTCCACGAACGGCTGGTAGTGAAGGACGAAGTCTCCCCGGCTGATCGCGTGCTCGAGCTCGGTCCGCAGCTCCTGCCGTCGAATGACCGCCAGGTGCATCCGCGGCTCGAAGAACTCGATCCGGCCCTTGCCGCGGGCCTTGGCGGTGTACATCGCCAGGTCGGCGTGGCGGAGGAGGTCCTCGGCGGACGTGCCCGCCTGGGTGACTGCCACCCCGGCGCTGCCGCGGGCGAACACCTGCTTCCCCTGCAGGTCGAACGGGGAGCGGAGCGCAGCGAGCACGCGCTCGGCGACACGCCGGGCTCCCTCCCGATTCGTCTCCTCGAGCAGGATCGCGAACTCGTCGCCACCGAAGCGGGCCACGGTGTCCTCCGGTCGCATGACACCGCGCAGGCGTTCCGCGACCGCCGTCAGGAGCTGATCGCCGGCGGCATGCCCCAGGCTGTCGTTCACGGTCTTGAAGTCGTCGAGGTCGAGGAACACGACGGCCAGTGACCGTCTCGCGCGCTGCCGTGCCATGGCGTGCGCGAGCCGGTCCGCAAAGAGCGCCCGGTTCGCCAGGCCGGTCAGCGAGTCGTGGAAGGCCTGGTGCTGGAGCTGCCGTTCGAGCTCTTTGCGGAGCGTGATGTCGTGCACCAGCGCGGAGAAACTGACCGATTCCCCGATCCCGACCGCCCAGATCGTCAGCTCGACCGGGAACTCCCGTCCGTCGCGATGAAGGGCGTTGACCTCGAACCGGGTGCCGAGGACCGGTCCCTCCCCCGTCTCGTGGAACCGCGCCAGGCCGAGCCGGTGTGCGTCGCGCTGCTCGAAAGGAATGATGCGGTCGGCCAGCTGTCGGCCAATCATCTCGTCCCGAGCCCATCCGAACGTCTGCTCAGCTGCCGTGTTCCAGTCGATAACGGTGCCTTCGCGATCCATGGCGATGTACGCGTAGCTCGCCGTCTCGATGATCCGGCGCGTCTGCTCCTCGCTCTGGCGGAGCGCCTCCTCGACGTCCTTCTGGTCGGTGATGTCGATGATGTAGCCACGGAAGAACGCCGGGACGCCGTGCTCGTCGGGAACGATGACCGCCTCGTCCCGGATCCAGACCACCTGTCCGTCGCGGGCCAACATGCGATATTCGCTCGCGCTCACCACGCCCGGCTCGCGGCTCCATTCCTCCTCTTCCTCCTGCTGGACCCGCTTCCGGTCGTCGGGGTGGATCTGCCGCATCCACAGGCTCGAATCCGCCATCCACTCCCCGGCGCTGAAGCCGAGGAGCGCCTCGATCCGCGGGCTGACGTAGTTCCATGTCGCCTCGGGGCCGAAGCCGGCGATGTACAGCGCGGCCGGCAGCCGCTCCACGAGGGCGCGGAACGTCCCCTCCTCCGACTCGAGGCCCGCGAAATGGGCACCGGCCCGGTGGGCGGCAGTGGCCCGCCGCCACAGCATCACGCCCTGCGCGGCGGTCAGCACGACGAGCACCGCGGTGATCGCGCTGGTGAACATGAACTGGCGCGGCTGCATCCAGCTTGAGAACAGCACGAGGATCGCGACCCCGATCGAGGACAAGAGGATGAGGCCGGGCAGGAGGCGTTCCACCCGCCGGCGCAGTCGTCCCGTCGACATCGGTTCCGACGCTAGCCCGTTCGGGTCCTGGGCACGATGGGCCAATGGTCCGGCCGAATTGGCTTCGGAGCTGGACTCGATCCATGGTTCTAGACGCGATTGCGAGCGCCGCACCGCGCCGACTAGACTCCACCGGTGACCGTCACATCGGCCGATGACCTGCGGAAGCTCATCCGCGAGGTCCCCGACTTTCCGAAGCCGGGAATCCTGTTCTACGACATCACCACCCTGCTGAAGGATCCGGCTGCGTTCCGCGAGGTCATTGACCGGATGGTCGAGCAGGTCCGCGGCAACCCCATCGACCTCGTGGTCGGCATGGAGTCGAGGGGATTCATCTTCAGCGCGCCGATCGCGTATCAGCTGCAGGCCGGATTCGTCCCGGTCCGCAAGCTCGGCAAGCTGCCGGCGGAGACGATCGAGGTCGAGTACGCGCTCGAGTACGGCACGGCCACGCTAGAGATCCACCGCGACGCCATCCAGGCCGGGCAGCGGGTCTTGATCGTGGACGACCTGCTGGCCACGGGGGGAACGGTGATGGGCACGATCGAGCTCGTGCAGCGCCTTGGTGGCGAGGTCGCCGGCCTCTCGTTCATGGTCGAACTCAGCGCTCTCCGCGGGCGCGAGCGACTCTCGCAGTTCGCCATCCACGCTCTGCTCACCTATTGATCCAACCGCGAGCGGACAACCGATGACCACCGCCCCGGCCACGACCTGGCACGTTCGCCCGGTCACCGACCGGGAAGAGGTCGCCGTGTTCCTCCGGAGCGACCGGCTCTACGCCGCCTACGCCCTGGGGGACCTCGATGCCGCCGCCCGCCGGCGCGCGGCGTGGGGGATGGCCTACGACGACGCCGGCCGGCCCCGCGGCCTGGCCATGCAGCATCTCGGACTGCCGCCGCAGCCGCTGTTCCTGATGGGGGACCCGGACGCCTGCCGCGCCGTGCTGGCGTCGGAGGTCCGCCCCCGCTACGCCTTCATCCAGGCTCGCCACGACCTCGCTTCCGCCTTCGACGAGCTCTACCGGGTCGACCTGCCGGCCGGCCTGGTGCGGATGGTCGTGGACCGCCAGAGCTTCCGCCCGGTGGCCGGCGGAGCCGAGCGGCTCGTGCCGGCGGACATCGGTGATCTCAACCGGCTCTATCAGCTCGGCCTGGGCGGTGGGTTCCCGGCCTCCATCCTCGAGGACGGGGTCTACTACGGCGTCCGTGTCGGAGGGCGGCTGGTGGCGGCCGCCGGCACCCATGTCATCAACGAGGCGGAGGGCATTGCGGTCGTCGGCAACGTGCTGACCCACGTCGACCACCGCGGGCAGGGGCATGCCAAGGCCGTCACCTCGGGCGTCACCGCCGAGCTGCTCACCCGAGTTCCCGACGTGGCTCTCAATGTCTACGCCGACAACGGGCCCGCGATCGCGGCCTATGCCCGGCTGGGGTACGGTGAGTACTGCCGCCTTGGCGAGTGGGTCGCCTACCGCCGGGCCGGCGGCTGGGATCTCATCCGCCCGCTTCGCGCAGCCCTGCGTTGGAGCTGGCCCCGAACCGACCGATGACCAAACCGATGATGGAGGCACCGTGAGCGACATCCGAGACCCTGGACTGGCCGACGAGGGCGCGTTGCGCATCGAGTGGGCAGACCGCCAGATGCCGGTCCTGGCCGGCATTCGGGACCGTCTGGCCGCCGAGCGACCGCTCGACGGCTGGCGGATCAGCGCCTGCCTGCACGTGACGGCCGAGACGGCCAACCTGGCCCGGACCCTGGCCGCCGCCGGCGCCGACGTCGTGCTCTGCGCCTCGAACCCGCTCTCGACCCAGGACGAGGTCGCAGCCGCCCTGGTCAGCGATCACGGGATCGAGGTGTTCGCCATCAAGGGCGAGGACCGCGATACCTACTACGGTCACATCAACGCCGCTCTCGACCATCGGCCGCAGCTGACCATGGATGACGGTTCCGACCTCGTCGGGGAGCTGCACAAGCATCGGACCGAGCTGCTGCCCGAGGTCAAGGGAGGGACGGAGGAAACGACGACCGGCGTCATCCGGCTGCGGGCGATGGCCGCCGACGGAGCCCTGCGCTATCCCATCCTCGCAATCAACGAGGCCGCCACCAAGCACCTGTTCGACAACCGGTACGGGACGGGACAGAGCGCGATGGACGGCATCCTCCGCGCGACGAACGTCCTGCTCGCCGGCAAGACGGTGGTGGTCGGCGGCTATGGCTGGGTGGGGCGGGGGATCGCCGCCCGGGCGCACGGGATGGGGTCCAACGTCGTGATCGTCGAGATCGACCCGATCCGCGCCCTCGAAGCCGCGATGGACGGCTTCCGGGTCTTGACCAGCCTCGACGCCGCCGAGGCCGGCGACCTGTTCATCACCGCCACCGGCAACCTCCACGTGTTCGGGGGCGACCATTTTCGGCTGATGCGCGACGGAGCGATCCTGGCCAACGCCGGCCACTTCAATGACGAGTACGACCTGCCCGCGCTGGACGACCTCGCGGCCGAGCAGCGCGACGTCCGGCCCTCGACACGGGAGTACCGGATGGCCGACGGTCGACGGATCTACCTGCTCGCCGAGGGGCGACTGGTGAACCTGGCCGCGGCCGAGGGTCACCCGAGCCTGGTGATGGATCTGTCCTTTGCCAACCAGGCTCTCGGCGTGGAGTGGATCAGCCAGCACCACGCCGAGCTCGAGCCTCGGGTCTACGAGATCCCGCTCGAAATCGACCGGGAGGTCGCGCGCCTCAAACTGGCGAGCATGGGGATCGCCATCGACCGGCCCACGGACGAGCAGGTCGCGTACGCGGCCTCCTGGCAGCAGGGAACCTGAGCTAGCGATTCACCTCGAACTCGCCGCTGAGGTCGAGGTCGTTGTAGATCTGTCCGTTTGTGCCGAAGCCGCCCTGGTCGTTGCAGGAGAACGTGCCAGCAGCACCAGTCGCGTCGTTGCGGCTCACGTTCCAGTCGCAGGTCGCCGCGGGCACCACGATTTCATCGGTCACGTACTGGAGCACATTCCCGTCGTTGCTCAGGCTGATGATGATGCCGCTCGCCTCGGTGGCGTCGGTGTCGTCGGTGAAGACCAGGAACGAAACGCCAGCCTGGTCGAAATAGGCGAAGTCGCCGACGAAGGGCAGCTCCCCGCTGTCCTGGAAGCCGCCGGTGATCTCGAAGTTGACCGCTCCTTCCCCGGTTCCAGCGCCACCACCACCACCACCACCGCCTCCGGACTCGCTCTGGCCGGGCGCTTCCGACTCCGCGGGCGCGGACGGCTCGCCTCCGGCTGAGGCACCCGGCTCACCACTCCCGGAGGGGGAGCCGCAGGCGGCAAGGATGAGTCCGATGAGGACGATGAGGACA
>DASTEQ010000004.1:0-43055 GCA_035709505.1 Candidatus Limnocylindria bacterium | reverse complement strand
ACGGCCAGCACGAGGATGGTCGTGTACTGGCGTCGGATGAACGCCACCGCTCCCTCGAGGATGGTCCCGGCCACGTCCTGCATGGCCTCCGTCCCGGTGTCGCGCCGGAGGACGTTTCGGGCGAGGTAGACGGCGAAGAGGACGGCTGACAGGCCGGCAACCGGGATCACCCAGGTGATGGGCTGGATCTCCATGGAACCTCCGAGGGGAACTTGGGCGAGCGCGCCGAGAGCGCCGATCAGGGGGACACACACGAATCGCCGGCGGGACGCCCTTCACGGGTTCCGCCAGCGAGGCCGCGCCATGGTAGCGCGGGGTTGCGAGCAGGGTCAACCGCGCGAGCCGCCCGGGGGTTCCGGGTTATGCTTTCGCCCGTTTTGACCTACGTGCAGCCAGCCGCGGAACCGACTGCCAGTGACCGTTCTGCGGCGCGGCGGGGGGCAGGCTGCCTGCTCGAGATCGTCGAAACCGTCGTCCTCACGCTGGTCATCTACCTGCTCATCCATAACTTCGTGGCCCAGCCGTTCGAGGTCGAGCAGAACTCGATGGTGACCACCATCGTCGAGCACGACTACGTCCTGATCGACAAGCTCACTCCCCGCTGGAATGACTATCAGCGAGGCGACATCGTCGTCTTCCAGCCACCTGAGGAATACGGCCAGGGCGGCGTGCCGTTCATCAAGCGGGTCATCGGTCTGCCGGGCGAGACCGTCCGCCTGGAGAACGGCACCGTGTTCGTCACCCCGGCGGGAGGCGTGGCGGTACGCGTCGACGAGCCATACGTCGTGACCGGAACCGATGGCCGGCCGGCGCCGACGCTGCCGCGCGATGCTGAGGGAACGTCGGAGTGGATCGTCCCCGATGGTCACTATTTCGTGATGGGCGACAACCGGCCGGAGAGCCAGGACTCTCGCTTCTTCGGACCGATCGACCGCGAGCTGATCGTCGGTCGGGCGTTCGTCCGCTACTTCCCGCTCGACCGGATCACGCTGTTCGCGGTGCCGGACTACCCCGGACTGGACGAGGCGGCCCGGGACCGATGGTGGGCCGGCTCGGGCCCGTGGCCTCAGCCGGTGGGCGGCTCTTCCGCCACGATCCAGGTGTCGGCCGCCCGCTCGTAGTCCACGAGGTCGTCCGGAGCGAACCACAGGGCAAGCTCCGCCTCGGCGGTGTCGGGCGCATCGGACGCGTGGATGAGGTTGCGGAGGCCGCTGAGCCCGAGGTCCCCGCGAATCGTGCCGGGGTCGGCCTGGTTCGGCATCGTCTGGCCCACCAGCCGACGGACGACGGCGACCGCATCAGGTCCGGCGACGGCGATCGCCGCCACCGGCCCGGAGGTGATGAACTCGACGAGCCCCGAATAGAAGTGCTTGCCGGCGTGGACTGCGTAATGGCGCTCGGCCATGTCGCGCGGAACCCAGAGCAGCCGGAGACCGATGACCTTGAGGCCCTTCCGCTCGAGCCGGCCGAGGATCTCCCCGACGAGCCCGCGCTGCACGCCGTCAGGCTTGACCAGGACCAGTGTGCGCTCCATGGGCGGCGGCTCCTCGGGTGGGATCAGGTGCGAGCGGCGCGATCGTAGGCGGCGGCCGCGTCGCGCTCCCGACCGGCCGCGCGGAGAAGGTCGCCGTACAGTACCAGACGCTCCGCGGCAGGCTGGCCGCCGAGGCTGGGCTCGAGAAGCGCGATTCCGGCCTCGGCCATGCGCGGGTCGCGACGCAGGGCCAGCGCCAGCTCCCGGTCGCCCGCCGCGGGGTCGCCCGCCCCATAGGCGACGGCCGCCGCCCCCAGACGGTCCTCAGCCGGGGAGCTGTCGGCAGCGCCCGTTGGCGGTCCCGACCACGACGGCGTCGGCCACTCGAGCCGGCTCGGCGCCCCGCGCCGGAGGCGCCACGCTTCGTCGGCGCCGACGGCCGTGACGACCCTCTCCAGGAGGCCCTCCGCCTGCCGCGATTCGCCAATCGCGGCCAGGCCCTCCGCCTCGACCATCATCGTGATCGGCCGCCGCCGCTCGATTCCCCGGGGTCGCACGGCGGTCACCGCGTCATAGGCGGCGGCCGGCCGGCCCGATCGCCACAGCGCCTCGGCCAGCAATGCGCGCGCCGCGTCGAGCTCCTCGGGGTTGCGGCCCGTGGCCTCCAGGGTCGCGATCCGGCGACGCAGCGTCCCCTCCACCACGCCGTACTGCGCCGCGTCCATCTGGGCGCGGGCCAGGGCCAGCTGGTCCGGAACGAGGTCGATGCCGGATTCGGGCGTCATGCCGCGAGCAGGGCCTCCACCCGGCGCCGGCCGCGGAACGGGCCGAGGAGCGCGATGCGGGCCAGGTCCGGCCGCAGGTAGATGCGCGCCACGCGGAGCATGTCGTCGGCGGAGACCGCTTCCAGTCGCTCCAGGACCTCATCCACGGTGAGGATCCGGGGCAGCAAGCTCTCCCCGGTTCCCAGCCAGGCGGCCACCGCGCTCGACTCTTCGAGGCGGAGCTCGATCCGGCCACGGGTGTAGGCCTTCGCCCGGTCAATCTCGGTCTTGCCGATCGGCTCCTGGACGACCCGCTCCAGCTGCTCGAGCGCGGCCTGAATGACGGCCGTGGCCTGCGGCGGGTCGAAGCCGGCATGGATCCCAACCGTTCCGCAGTCGGCGTACGACGTGGCGAACGTGCCGATGTCGTAGGCCAGCGACCGCCGCTCACGGAGCTCGATGAACAGTCGGCTGCTCATCCCGTCGCCGAGGACCGCGGTGAGCAGGTCGAGCGCCCAGCGGTCGGGGTGAGTCCGGGCCACACCCGGCATGCCAAGGCACAGGTTGCCCTGGCTCAGCCGCCGGAAGCCAACCCGCACCGCGCCCGGCGCGGCGGCGGAAGGAGCCGGGAGCCGGATCGGGCGCCGAGGCGCCGAACGGGGCCGGTCCTTCGGGGCGAACCAGCTCCGGGCCGCCTTGCGGACGGCGGCGTGCTCGATCGAACCCGCCACGGCCAAAACCATGTGCTCGGGCGTGTACCACCGTCGCCAGTGCCGGTCCACGCCGGCATGCGTCGTTCGCCGGACGGTCCGCGGGGTGCCGGCGATCTCGCGCCCGAGCGGATGCGACCCGAACAGCAGCTCGTCGAACAGGGAGAAGACCTGGTCCGACGGCGAGTCGACGTAGGCGCGGATCTCGTCCACCACCACCGGCTTCTCGGCCACCAGGTCCGCCGGTCGCAGGAGCGGATGAAGGACGAGCTCGGCGACCACTTCGAACGCGCGATCCGCGCGACTGCGCGGCACTCGCGCGGAGTACACGGTCAGCTCGCGGTCGGTGGAGGCGTTTACCGACCCCCCGCAGGCCTCGATCGCTTCGGACAGCGCGCCCGGCTCTGGATAGCCGCGCGTCCCCTTGAAGGCGAGATGCTCGACCATGTGCGACAGGCCGGCCTCGACGTCGGTTTCGTGGCGGGAGCCGACCCCGACGAACAGGGCCACCGAGACCGAGCGGGCGTGGGGCATGGTCTGGCTGACCACACGGAGGCCGTTGGAAAGGGTGCTGCGCTCGTGGGCCGGAGCGCGTCGGCTAGCCGTCCTCGTCCTCGTCGGAGGCATCAGGCGAGCGGAGCAGCTCCATCTGGATGAAGTCCGGGTCCAGCGCGATCTCGTCGGCGCTGGCCGGCACCCGAGCCGGTGCCTCGTCCTCGAGCCCGATCTCGGTTGCCGCCTGCGCGAACTCGATGACCACCTTCTCCGAGCCGATGACCAGGGTGTAGGTCAGCAGCTGGTCGGAGGTGGTGTCGAACTGGAGGTAGTCGAATGAGTCGAGGTTGAGGCAGATCGAGAGCGGCGTGAAGTAGGAGGCGATCTCGGGATGGTCCACGACCAGCCGCTCGACCCAGCCGGTGCCCCCACTGGCGACCTGGTTTCCGCGGAAGTAGGAGTAGGTCACCGTCTGCTTCAGCAGGGGACGGAGGATGTTGTAGATGTCGCTCTTGTCGGTGACCAGACCGGTGTTGATGTAGAGCTTGGCGCGCGGTTCGGGCGTGGGCTCCATCGGTTGCTCCTGCGGGATCGCGCGGAGTCTAGCACCGCCGGAATCGGTCAAGACGGCTGTTACGATGTCCCGCTGATGCGACTGCTGGCGGCCGATATCGGCAACTCGAACACCGGGCTCGGACTGTTCGAGGACGACATCATGGTGGGCTCGTGGTCGGCGGAGACCGATGCACGCGCGACCGATGACGAGCTCGCGGCAACGGTAGCCGGGCTGCTTGCTCTCGACGGGCACCGATTCGAGGACGTCGAGGCCGCCGCCGTCGCCAGCGTCGTCCCACCGCTCGTCGCCCGCTGGACGCGGATGCTCGCCCGCCGTGCGCGGCTTCGGCCGACCATCGTCGACGCCGCGGCGCTGGATGGGATTCTCGACATCGAGATCGACCGCCCGGCCGAGGCGGGCGCCGACCGGCTGGTCAATGCCCTCGCCGCGCGCGAGGAGTTTGGCGGGCCGGCCATCGTGATCGACCTCGGCACGAGCACGAACTTCGACGTCCTCAGCGCGGATGACGCCTACGTCGGCGGCGCGATCGCCCCGGGCCTCGGCATCTCGATCGATGCCCTCGTCGGTCGGACCTCGAAGCTCCCGCGAATCGAGCTGGCGCGGCCGCCGCACGCCATCGGGACGAACACGATCGCGGCAATGCAGAGCGGGACGGTAAACGGCTACATCGGCCTGCTGAGCGGGCTCCTGGCCGCCATCCGTGGGGAGCTGCTGGAACGGTCCCCGGATAGGGCGCGGGTCACGGTCATCGCGACCGGCGGCTTCTCGCTCCAGCCGTGGCTGGCGGACGTGCCCGGCATCGACCGCGTGGAGCCGGAGCTCACCCTGCGCGGCATCCGGTACGCCCATCAGCTGATCAGCGTTCGGGCGGAGGCGCGGACGTGACCGACGGCACCGACGGAACGCTGGTCGGCCGCCGGGTGGTGGTCGGAGTCAGCGGCAGCATTGCGGCCTACAAGGCGGTCAGCCTCGTCCGCCAGCTGATGAGCGCCGGAGCGATCGTGGACGTGGCCATGACTCCAGCCGCCACCGCATTCGTGACGCCGCTGACTTTCGCCTCCCTGAGCCACCGGCCGGTCGTGACCGATGTCATGACCCTCGACCCTGACCAGCACATCGCCCATATCGAGCTGGCCGAGGCGGCCGACGCCATCGTCCTGGCGCCGGCCACCGCCAACCTGATCGGGGAGCTGGCCGCCGGGCTCGTCGACGACGCGGTGACGGCCATCGTGGCCGCCAGCCGCGCCCGGGTGGTCGTCGCGCCTGCCATGGACGCGGGGATGTGGACCCACCCGGCGACCCAGCGCAACATCGAGACCCTGCGCGGCTTCGGCTACCTGATCGTGGACCCGGAGGTCGGGGCACTCGCCTCCGGTCTGACCGGGATCGGGCGTCTGGCCGAGCCGGAGACGGTGGCCGCCGCGGTGGAGCGGCTCTTCGCCCGGGCCGGGGACCTGGACGGGCTGAAGGTGGCGATCAGCGCGGGCGGCACACGGGAGCCCATCGACCCGGTCCGGTTCATCGGCAATCGGTCCAGCGGGAAGATGGGCGTGGCCCTCGCCGAGGCCGCCCGTGACCGGGGAGCGGCGGTGACCCTCGTCGCGGGGGCGATGTCGGTGACCGCGCCGCGTGGTGTGAACGTGGTCGACGCCACGACCGCGTCGGACATGCGCGAGGCGGTGCTGCGCATCGCACCGTCGGCGGACATCCTGGTCATGGCGGCCGCGGTCGCCGACTACGCGCCGGCCAAGGCCAGTGGGCGGAAGATCAAGCGCGGCTCGGAAAGTCTCCGGCTGGAGCTCGTCCCGAACCCGGACATCATTGCCGAGGTGGGCGAGATGCCGGACGCCATTCGGCCATTCCTCATCGGGTTCGCCGCCGAGAGTGACGACCTGGAGGCCAATGCCACCGGCAAGCTGCGCGACAAGGGCCTGGATCTCATCGTCGCGAACCGGGTCGGTGGGCCGTTCGACGCCATCGGGTCAGAGGAGAACAAGGTCGTCGTGTTCGGGGTCGAGGGCACCCTGACCGACTGGCCGATGCTCCCCAAGCGCCAGGTCGCCGAACGCCTGTGGGATCTCATCGCCGACCGGTATCGCGCCGGTCGCGGGGCTCCCACCACGCCGTCCCGCACGTCGCGGGCCCGGACCTCCCGTCGCAGCAGCAGGCAGCAGGGCACCTGACCGTGGAGGTCGTCCGCGGCGTCGACCAGCTGCGGGACTCGATCCTCGAACTGCGCCGGGCAGGGCACGCCATCGGATTCGTGCCGACCACCGGCCTGGTCCACTCCGGTCAGCTGTCCCTCGTCCGGCGTGCCCGCCAGACCGATGGCGCGGTGGTGGTCAGCAACCAGGCGGATCCTGCCGGGGCAGCAACCGAGGAGGCGCGGCTGCTCGCCTTGCTCGAACGAGAGGGCGTGGACGCCGTGTTTCTGCCCAGCCACGGGACGGTGGACCCGCCACACGTCACCCGCATCACGGTTGACGGGCTTACCGGCCGGCTCGAGGGGGCGTCGCGCCCGGGCTATCTCGACGAGGTGGCGACGACCACCATGAAGCTCATCCACCTGGTCGGGCCGGCGCGCCTGTACCTTGGCCAGAAGGACGGGCAGCGGGTGGTCGTCATCCGGCGGATGCTCGCCGACCTGTTCGTGAACGTGGAGCTTGTCGTGTGCCCCGTCATGCGCGACCCGGACGGTCTCGCGGTCTCGGCCGCGAACATGGGCCTGTCGATCGAGGAGCGCCACGCCGCGACCTGCCTGTACGCGGCCATCGCCTCCGCGGAGGCGGCCTATGACGGTGGGGAGCGGTCGGCCGAGGTCCTGCGGGCGCGAATGACGGAGCGGATCAGCGTCGAGCCGCTGGCGCGTGTCGACTACGTCAGCGTCGCCGACGGCGAGTCATTGTCGGAGCTGTCCCGGCTCGATGGGCCGGCGCTCGCGATGGCGGCGGTGTGGATCGGTCGAACGAGGCTCACCGACAGCGTCCTCTTGGGCTGAAAGTACTACTGACCACTGCCCGCGGGTGGGTAGGATGGGCTGGGGAGGCCGGCGAGTGCCCACGTCCGGCCTCCTTTTCGCTGCCGGTTTCTCTGGCCGAGTCTCCGCGGAACGACCTTCAGCGAGCCCGGCCGGCGGTTCTCTCCGACGCGGCCGCAGCGCGCTGCGACGCCTTGTAGGCGCGCTTCTTGGCCTGGTACGCCTCCAGCGCCTCGGTGCTGTCGACGTCTCCGAGCGTCGGCCAGGTCGGCAGCCGCTCCTCGAGGCCGGGCAGACGGACGCCGAACCGCTTGTACAGGATCGCGAGCAGCCCGTAGACCTTCATCTGGCCGATCGACGGCAGCGCCAGCAGCCGCTTCTCGAGATCGGCTCCGTCCCGGGCATCGGTCCAGATCCGACTCACCTTCCCGCCGTACTCGTCGACGACGACCCGACACAACGACTGCACCCGGGAGGCCATGGAAGCCGGATAGCGGTGCAGCGCGGGTCGTTGGCGGAAGACGACCTCCAGCTCGCCCGAGTCCATGGCCGCGATCCGAGCGGGGTCGAGGTGACCGATGCGCCGCCGCAGCTCCCATGGACCGCTGAACGCGTGCTGGACCGTGACCTGCTGGTCGAGGGCATAGCCGATGAGCAGGGCCAGCGGATCCTCCCCGAGGAGCCGGTTCGCCTCCGGGTTGTCGGTGAAGGGCAGGATGACGGCGGTGGTCGTGGACATCGGTCAGTCCTCCGTGGCCGGGCTGACCGGGGTCCCGGCGCGGCGCTCGATCCGCTCGACAGCTTCGCGCAGGCGCGACACGAGCTCGGCGTCGACCATGTCCGGCTCGAGGTGTTCCCCGAGCTGCTCCATCAGGTCGCCCGCGATGTGGAGCAGGATGTCGGCGTCGGCGATGAAGAACTGCGGCTCGTTGTTGTAGCGGACCAGGGTGAGGCGGCCCTGAAGTGTCGAGCCCGCGTCGTTGTGGATGACCTGGGTCCCGAAGTTATGGCCCTGGATGCCGTCAGGGTTGTTCAGGAAGTTCAGGGCGTTGTCGATGGCCAGGCCGAACCGGGCTCGCCAGCCAACGATCCGCTCCCCGATCTCGGGCGCCAGACCGATCTGCCCGACCTCCTCGAACACCTCCCGCGTGACGGTCAGCAGGCCAATGAGCGTCGATCCCGCCCGGTTGCCGAGCATCACCTGGAGCGACCGCTCCAGGGTGAAGACGTCCGCGTCGAAGCGTGGGCTGGTGGTCACGTCCGCCAGCAGGTCCTCGACATTGTCGAGCTGACCCGGCTCGCCCAGGGCGTTGCCGAGGGTCAGGATCTCCTCGCGGAAGAGGAACCGCTCCTCGTGGTCGAGCATGGGTCCTACGGGTAGAGGCCCCGCAACGTGGTGGCCTCCGCGACCCGCGACACGGCGAGCATGTAGGCCGCGGTCCGCATGTGGACCTCGTGCAGCTCGCTCATCTGGTAGACGGCCTCGAAGGCCCGATCCATGATCTCCTTGAGGCTCTCGTTGATCCGCGACTCGGTCCAGAAGAATGACTGCATGTCCTGGACCCACTCGAAGTAGCTCACCGTCACCCCGCCCGCGTTGCACAGGATGTCGGGGATCAGGAAGATGCCGCGGTCGTACAGCACGTCGTCCGCGTCGGGGGTGGTGGGACCGTTGGCCGCCTCGGCCACCACCTTGGCCTGGATCTTCTCCGCGATCCGGGCGTTGATCTGGTTCTCGAGGGCGGCGGGGATGAGGATGTCGCACGGGAGGGTCAGGAGCTCCTCGTTGCCCACGTCATCCGCGCCCGGGAACCCGACCACCGTGCCGTGCTCCGCCTTCCACGCCGTCAGGGTGGACGGGTCGAGCCCCTGTGGGTTGTAGATGCCACCCGAGGAGTCGCTGACCGCGACCACCGTTGCGCCCTCCGCGCACACCAGCTGGCAGGCGATCGACCCGGCGTTGCCGAAGCCCTGGATGACGACCTTCGCGCCCTCGAGCGGCAAGTTGAGCACTTTCGACGCCTGGAGCAGGGTGAAGACCGTGCCCCGCGCGGTGGCCTCGTTCCGGCCCAGCGAGCCTCCGACCGCGATCGGCTTGCCGGTGACCACGCCGGAAATCGTGTAGCCGTTGTGCATGGAGTAGGTGTCCATGATCCAGGCCATCGTCTGGGCATTGGTGTTCACGTCCGGCGCGGGAATGTCGCGGTCCGGACCGATGAGCGGGCTGATCTCCGTCGCGAACCGCCGGGTCAGGCCTTCCAGCTCGCGCATGGACAGGCGCTTGGGGTCGACGATGACCCCGCCCTTGCCCCCGCCGTAGGGGATGTTCACCACCGAGCACTTCCACGTCATCCACATCGCCAGGGCCCGGACCTCATCCAGGGTCACGTCCTGGTGGTAGCGGATCCCGCCCTTGGCCGGGCCTCGCGAGAGGTTGTGCTGGACCCGGTATCCGGTGAAGACCTCGACGTGCCCGTCGTCCATCGTCACCGGGAAGTTGACCGTCAGCTCGCGCTTGGGGACGCGGAGGACGCGGCGCAGTCCCGCGTCGAGGTCGAGCTTCTCGGCTGCCTCGTCGAACTGCTGCTGGGCGACCGCCCAGATGTTCGGGGCCTCGGCGACGGTTGGCTGGTCGGTCATGTGCAGCGGATGCTCTCCTTGGCGGTACGGGACACCGGGCATGACGGGCGGATGCGTGCCCGACAGGGCGTCCGGCGAAAAGGCGCGCCGATTATACGGGCGGCCTGCCGTTTCGCCCAGATCCGCCTGGTGTCAGGTCAGCTCGACGGCGAGGGCCACCGCTCCCCCACCGCCCAGGCAGAGGGTCGCGAGTCCGCGCTTTCCGCCACGATTCTTCAGGGCGTACAGCAACGTGGTCAACACGCGGGCGCCCGAGGCACCGATTGGATGGCCGAGGGCCACCGCGCCACCGTTGACGTTGACCTTGTCCCAGTCGAACCCCAGCGCATTCCCGTCGGCCAAGACCTGGGCGGCGAAGGCCTCGTTGATCTCGATCAGGTCGAAGTCCGCGAGCGGGATCCCCACCCGGTCGACCAATCGCTGGACACCATCGATCGGCGCCTCGAACAGCCACTCGGGAGCGACGTCCGCCTGCGCGTAGCCGATGATTCGAGCCATCGGTTTCAGCCCCTCGGCCTCCACCACGTTGGATGAGGCGAGGACCAGCGCTGCGGCGCCATCGGTGATGCCCGGGGAGTTGCCGGCGGTGACGGTGCCGTCGCCATCGGTCTGGAAGGCGGGCTTCAGTCTCGCGAGGGCCTCGGCCGAGGTGTCGGACCGGGGACCTTCATCGGTGTCCACCACGGTCGGTCCCTTCTTGCCGGGTACCTCGACCGAGACCAGCTCGTCGGCGAATGCGCCGGACGCCTGGGCGGCGAGCGCTCGCTCGTGGGAGCGTAGGGCGAACACGTCCTGGGCCTCGCGGCTGACGCCATGCTTGGCCGCGACCCGCTCGGCGTGCATGCCCATGTGGACGTCGCAGGCGGAGCACCACAGGCCGTCGTAGACCGTGGCATCCACCAGCTCCTGGTTGCCGAGCCGATAGCCAACGCGCGCCCCGGGAAGCAGGTACGGCCCGAGGTTCATGTTCTCCATCCCCCCGGCCACGATCACGTTCGCGTCCCCGGCCCGGATGGACGCCGCCCCGAGCATCACCGCTTTCAGTCCCGAGCCGCAGACCTTGTTGATGGTCGTGGCACTGACCCCGTCCGGCAGCCCCGCTTTGCGAGCCGCCTGCCGGGCGGGGGCCTGACCCGCCCCGGCCTGGATGACCTGGCCCATGAAGACCTCGTCCACGGCTGCCGGGTCGACCCCCGACCGCTCGACCGCCGCCCGGATCGCGACCGCCCCCAGGTCGGTGGCCGGGACTGTTGACAGCCCACCACCGAACTTGCCGATCGGCGTCCGGGCAGCGGACAGGATGTAGACCTCGGTCACGGTCACATGGTACCGAAGCGGCCGGTCGTCTCCGACCGGCCGCCTGGCCGCAAACCGCGACGGGCGCTCAGGCCAGGGAGATGGCCACCTCTTCCATGAGGTCGTAGGCATCCTGCATCCCCCCGACCATGCCTGAGCTCATGATCGCGTCCCGGACCTCCTGGCTGGGACAGTCGGTCACCGCGGTCATGGTCGTGTGGCCGTCGTGCTCGGCAAAGGTGACGGTATTCGTGACCGGCTGGTCGTCGCCAGCACCGGGCGCCTCGAAGACCTCCGTGTAGACGAGGCGCTCGCCGGGGACGAGCTCGAGGTACTCGCCGTGGAAGGCGACCTCGAATCCTCCGTCGGCAATCATCACCCACCGCCACTTCCCGCCAACCCGCAGGTCGACCTCGACGGAGCTGACCTCTCCGCGCTTGGCGTGCCACCACCGAGCGATGAGGTCCGGCTCCGTCCACGCCCGGTACACGAGGCGCGGCGGGGCAGCGAACTCTCGGGTCACCAGGATCTGGGTGTCGGTCGGGAGGGTCACCACCGCCGACTGGCTAGGCGTCATCGCCACCATTGTCGTGCTCCTGTTTCTTCAACTCCTCGAGGACTTCGTCCAGCACCTCGAACCGCTCGTTCCACGACCGCTCGTAGGCCTTCACCCAGTCGTGGATCGGCTTCAGCGACTGGCCGTTGAGCCGATACATCCGCTGCCGCCCTTCCTCTCGGACCGCCACGAGGTCCACTTCCCGTAGCACTCGAAGGTGCTTGGAGACCTGCGGCTGGCCGAGGCCAAGCAGCTCCACCAGGTCGTTCACCGGACGCTCCCCCTCCGCCAGCGCGTCGAGGATCTGGCGCCGGCGTGGCTCCGCCACAGCGTTGAACGCATCGGTGGTCGTCGCTGCTCGGGCCATGGCAACATAATATACCGATATCGGTATATGTCAAGGATTAGTCGGGCGTTCGACTCAGATCGAACCGATCACGCATCTGGAGCGCCATACGCAGCGAGTGAAGCCAGACGGGCCTCACCATGGAGGGAGCGATGGATCGGTCCCTGGTGGAACGGGCACAGCGTGGCGATCGGGAGGCGTTCACCCGCCTCGCCTTCGAACTCAGCGACCGCCTGTTCGCGGTCGCGCATCGGATCCTGCGCGACTTCGACGCCGCCGGTGACGCGCTCCAGGTGACGCTCCTTCGCATATGGCAGGACCTACCAAGCCTGAAGAACCCGGACCTCATCGAGGCGTGGGCCTACCGGCTCCTGGTTCGTTCCTGCTACGACCAGCTGCGCAAGCAGAGGCGGCAGGCGCCGGCGCTTCAGCTGCTCCCGATGGATGGGGCGCTGGACGATCCGGCCAGTTCGTACGCCGATCGCGAACAGCTCGAGCAGGCTTTTCAGCGGCTCCCGAGTGAGCAGCGGGCGGCCATCGTGCTCCAGTACTACCGCGATCTGACTCTGCCTGAGATTGCCGAGATCCTGCAGGTGCCGGTTGGCACGGTTCGGTCTCGGATTCACTACGCGAAGCGAGCGCTGCGAGCCGCCATTGAGGCGGACCTGCGGCCACCCACGCGCAAGGGGAACACCGCATGAACCGCGAACAGGATTTCGATCAGACCCTCAAGGATTGGCTCGACGAGGGATCCGATCACGCTCCCGAGCGCTTCATCTGGGCTGCCCTGGACGACGTGGAACGCTCCGCCCAACGCGGCGCCTGGCGGGTGTCGCTGGAGGAACGCTTTGTGACCATGAAGCCCGCGGCGCTTGTCCTCGTGACGGCGGCCGTGATCATCGGCGCGATCGCAACCTATCAACTGGTCCTGGGCCCGAACGTCGGCGAGCCGGGCCCAACCCCTCAGCCAACGGCGGCTTCATTCAGCGCCGTCGATTTGCCGGACATCGTCTTGACGGCAACCAGCGCACCCGAGGGCCTGACGGTCGATTCCAACGAATTTGGCGAACCGGCTCTGCGGGTCCCGCTACGTCCCGGAGGACCTGATATCGACCTGACCGCGTTCGTCGACGCGCGGATGACCAACCTCAACAGCACCGAAACCGGCGGATACGTTTCGTGGGCCGCTCTATTCGAGACGGCGGCTGATGCCGAAACGGCATTCGAATACCTCGTCGACGAGCATGGATCGGCCGGCTGGCAGATGACTCGCTCGACCGTCGACCCAGGTCTCGGCGACGAGAGCGCGTCCTTCACGGGCGCGGCCTACGGCATCTTCGAGAGGAACGGGACCTACCTCTGGCGCGTGGGGAACCTCGTGCTGGCAGCCGTCGGCGTCGGCGACTACGACGATGACCAGCTCCGCTCGATTGCTGAACTCATGAACGGTCACACGCAATGACCGCTTCGCCGACGCAGCGATGGATTCGCGTCCACGCTTTCCTGCTGGCTCGAGGAATGCTGGTCCTCGTTCTCGCTGGATGTTCGCAGGCTCTGCCATCTGCGACCGCTGAACCGTCGCTGAGCGACCTGCCGCAGGTGCAGGCGGCTGCATCGCCAAGCCCCACCCCGGGCGTGCCTTCCGGCGCATACGGACCAGAGGACCTGCCGGACATTGTCCTGACGGAAGACCGCTGGGCGCCGTACGGCTTCAGGGTTGATGGGACGCTGGCCTGGATTCCCGCCCTCGAAATGCTGCTCCGAGACGGCCTCGCCGAGCGACAGGACGGCGATTCGGCGGATGGGATCGACCTGGCCACGCTGCGGGATGCTCTGATGACGAAACTCAGTACCACGGACGCCGGGGAGTACGTGTCATGGGCCGCGGTCTTCGAGACCGTCATGGATTCCGACCTGGCGTACCACTACCTCGCGAGGGAGCATCAATCTCCGGATGGTTGGGGGCTGCAGCCGGGTAACAGCGACACGGAGCTCGGTTGGGAGAGCGTCCTCTACGTCGGCCCGGCGCACGGATGGAATCGGGCCGGGATCTACCTGTGGCGCTGGGACAACCTTGTGCTCGCAGCCGTCGGTGTCGGTGACTATGACGAAGACCAGCTCCGCTTCATGGCTGACCTCATGGAAGGTCGCAGGTGATGACCGACGCGCCGACGCGGCCGTGGGTCCGCCTGCGCGCTTCATGGCCGGTCCGGGGGCTGCTGGTTGTGGTCCTCGCCGGTTGTTCGCAGGCTCCACCATCAGCGAACGCTGAGCACTCCCCGAGCGATCTGCCTACGGCATTGCCGACGGCATCGCAGAGCCCCACGCCGGGTCCGTTTGGAGCCGCCGATCTGCCGAGGATCGTGCTCAGCGAAGACCACCTCGAGCCCGGGATGACGCTCGACGATGTCACCACCGGGATCGAAGCCTTGATCCAACCGGTGGCTCTGTTGGAGATGAGTACGTTCAGGTCGCAGCCAGGATTCGTCGACGCCCGCATGACCAGGATCGGCACCTCTGGGCCGGGAAGCTACTGGGAAGAGGGCGGCTACGTCACCTGGACCGCTCTCTACGCGAGCCCCACCGAGTCGGAGACGGCTTTCGAGGTTCTGGTTGCGGAGCACGAGTCCGCCGCCGGCTGGGCGATGCAGCGTGTGGGGTCCCCGCCCCACGGAGACGAGGGGATATCGCTGGAAGGGGCGGCTTATGGCTTCGATGCAAATCTGCTTCACATCTGGCGCGACGAGAACCTCGTGCTCGCGGCCGGAGCATTCGGCGTCACCGCCGCCCTCCAAGACGCGTCTGTTCGCCTGGGGTCCATCGCTGAGGGAATGGCAGCCCGCGCGAACTAGTTCCGGACAGGTGAGTTGATCGGCCTAGGCCGGGACGGCGTCGTCCTCAAAGAGGCGGTCGATTTGGGCGGGCCAGTTCTCCTGAACGACGCGCAGCTTCGTCTTCAGGGTGGGCGTCAGCTCCCCGTTTTCCTCGGACAGGGCGCGGGGCAGCAGCGCAACGCGCCGCGGTCGCTCGAAGACGGCGAAGTCCTCGAGCAGGTCCCGCACGTCGCCCTCGATGAGCTGACGGACGGCCTTCTCCTCGACCAGCTTCTCCGGTGCCATGCCACCCAGCCCGTTGGCCTCCGCCCAGGGCACCAGCTCATCGAAGTTCGGCGCGATCAGCGCCCCGGTGTACGGGTGCCGGTCGCCGAGGATCACGGCCTGGGCGATGTACTTCGATGCGGAGAGCGCAGCCTCCATTGGTCCGGGCGAGACGTTCTTGCCGTTGGCCAGGACGATGATGTTCTTCAGCCGGTCGGTGATCTTGATCCGACCGATGGGGTCCAGCTCCCCGATGTCCCCGGTGTGGAACCAGCCGTCGGGGTCGATGGCTTTCGCGGTCTCCTCCGGGTTGTTCAGGTAGCCGAGCATGATCTGCGGACCGCGGACCTGGATCTCCCCGGTCTCCGGATCGATCCGGACCTCGGTCGCCGGGGCGGGCCGTCCCACCGTCCCGAACACGAAGTCGTTCGGTCGGTTGATGGACACGAGCGGGCTCGTCTCGGACAGCCCGTACCCCTCCAGGATGAGGATGCCGAGGGCGTAGAAGAACTCCCCCACCTCGCGGGAGAGCGGAGCCGAGCCCGACACGAAGTACCGCACCCGCCCGCCGGTCCGGGCCTTGACCCGGTGGTAGACCAGCCGGTCGGCGAGGGCGTGCTGGGCCTTCAGACCGATGCCGTCGCTCTTCCCGGCGAGATGGTTCTCATACCGCTTCCGCCCGACCCCGATCCCCCAGTGGAAGATCCGGCGGCGGAGCGGCGGTGAGGCCTCGACCGAGGCCAGGACCCGGCCGTACACCCGTTCGTAAAAGCGCGGAACGGCGGCCATGACTGTGGGCTTGACCTCGACCATGTTGTCTGCCAGCCGCTCGATGAGTGACTCGGCGTAGACCACCGTCGACCCGTGGGCCAGCGGGATGATCTCGCCGGTCAGCCGCTCGAAGATGTGGGACAGGGGCAGCCAGGACAGGAAGACATCGGTCTCATAGAAGTCGATGATCTGGACCGCGGCCTCGTAGTTGTAGAGCAGGTTGCCGTGCCGAATCGTCGCCCCCTTGGGGTGAGCGGTCGTGCCCGAGGTGTGGATGACCGTGGCGACATGCTCGCGGTCGATCGCCCGCCACGCTGCCTCCCAGGCCTGCCGACGCGTGTCATCGCCACCGCTGGTCGCGAGCTCCTCCAGGGTCATGGTCCCGGCGGGGAACTTGCCGGCGGTGTCGAACGTGATGACGTGGCGAAGGGTCGGGACCTGGCTCCGGATGGACTCGATCTTTGCCGCCTGTTGCGCGTTCTCCACGAAGACGGCAACGGCGCCGACGTTGTTCAGGATGAAGGCCGCCTGCCCGGCCTCGGTCTGGGGGTAGATGGGACAGGACACCGCCCCCAACGCCCAGCTGGCGATGTCCGCCACCAGCCACTCGGGGCGCGTCCGGGACATGATGCAGACCGACTCGCCGTCCTTGACGTCGAGCCCCTGGAGCCCGAGCGACGCCCGGGTCACCCAGTCCCAGAACTCGGCGTAGGTCTTGCTCACCCAGCCGCCGTCCTTGGGCAGCTTCCAGCGCAGCGCTTCCTTGTCCGGGATGCGCTCGACCGACCGATGGATCAGCTCCACCACGTTCCGCGCCTTCTCGGCCTCCGGCATGAGGAGCGGCTCGACCTCGTTCCACATCCGGCGTGAGCCGGGCGAGGTTGAAATTCCATCGGTGGCGGCCGCGGGTGGGGCAGGTGCCGCGGTGGTCATCGGTATCTCCTCTCCTCGGTGGCGCGCGGGTGGGCTAGCCGATCTTATTCCCCTGTTCGTCATACCGATAGAACCCGCGACCCGTCTTTCGGCCGAGGTGGCCAGCGGCCACCATCTGGCGCAGGAGGGGTGCGGCGCGGAACTTCGGGTCGCCGAAGCCGCGGTGCAGCACGTCCATGACGTTGAGCATGACGTCGATGCCGACGAAGTCGGCCAGCTCGAGTGGGCCCATCGGGTGGTTCAGCCCCAGCCGGGCGCCCGCGTCGATGTCCTCGGCCGTCCCGGTGCCCTCGGCCAGGGCGAACACCGCCTCGTTGATGAATGGACCCAGCATCCGGTTGACGAGAAAGCCCGGGTAATCCTTCGAGCTGATCACGGTCTTGCCCAGCTCCGCGGCAAGCTCGCGGCAGGCCTGCTCGGTCGCATCCGACGTCTCGAGGCCACGGATGATCTCGACGAGCTTCATGACCGGCACCGGACTGAAGAAATGCAGACCGATGAACCGGTCCGGGCGGTCGGTGGCGGTGGCCAGCGCGGTGATGCTGATCGACGACGTGTTGGTGGCGAAGAGGGCATCCGTGTCCGCCGCATCGGTCACCGCCGCCCAGGTTTCGCGCTTGAGGGCCTCGTCCTCGAAGACGGCCTCGATGACGATGTCGTGGCCGGCCACGCCGTCGACCCCGACGGCGGTGCCAACCCGGTCCATGATCGCGTCCGCGTCCGCCGAGTCGAGCTTGCCCTTCACGACCTGTCGGGCGAGGTTGCCGGCGATCCGCTGGCGGCCCTTCGTCGCCAGCTCCTCGGTGCGGTCGGCGAGGGTCACCTGCTTGCCGGCGGCGGCGCTGACCTGGGCGATGCCGTGGCCCATCAGGCCGGCGCCGAGGACGTAGACCCGCTCCAGGCTCATTGGTCGAAGCCTAGCAGCCGGTCTGCGGCGCTGAACGGGTCCTCCCGGTGCTCGGCGACGGCCGTGACCGCGTCGTCCCACGCGCTGGATTCGACGGCGCGCGCCTGCGCTCGGTTGGCCAGCGCTCGACGAATGAGCCCGGCTGCCCTGGCCCGCGCGCGCTCGGGATCGCGCTGGGCGCGATGGGCGTCGATCGCGTCGCGGAGGCCCTCCACCCCCTCCCCGCTGGTCGCCGTCGTCATCAGCACGGGCGGGGCCGGCCGGGCCACACGGCCGCCGGCCGTGGACAGCATCGCCTTGAGCTGGCGCGCGGCGCGGTCCGCGCCGGGGCGGTCGCCCTTGTTCACGACAATGAGATCCGCGATCTCCAGCAGCCCGGCCTTGATCGCCTGCACCTCGTCGCCCATCTCGGGCACCTCGACCACGACCGTCGTCTCGGCCAGGCTCGCGATCTCGACCTCGGACTGCCCGGCACCGACGGTCTCGATGACGACCGGGTCGTAGCCGGCCGCGTCGAGCGCCGCGGCGGTAAGCCAGGTCGTGGCGGCCAGCCCGCCCAATGCGCCCCGAGACGCCATGGAACGGACGAAGACCCCGTCGTCCCCGACGTGATCCATCATCCGGATCCGGTCGCCCATGATCGCGCCGCCGGTCAGCGGCGAGCTGGGGTCCACGGCCAGGACCGCCACCCGGCGGCCCTGTCCCCGCCAGGACGCGATCAGGGCGTTGACCAGGGTGGACTTGCCGCTCCCCGGCGGTCCGGTGATCCCCACCAGGTGCGCGTCGCGACCGGCGGCGAACAGGGCGCGGCGGCCGGCCATGTCCACCGTTTCGTTCTCGAGGTCGGTGAGCAGCCGGGCCAGCGCCCGCCGGTCACCGCCCTGCGCGTTCCGCAGCCGCTCCGCCAGGTCAGGCACGCCGCCGGGCGTGCTCCCGGAAGTAGGTCGCCACCTGGCCGATCGTCGTGCCCGGCCCGAAGACCTCCGCCACCCCGGCGGCCTTGAGCTTCGCGACGTCCGCGTCGGGGATGATCCCGCCCGCCGCCACCAGGACGTCGTCGAGCCCCTTCGCTCGGACCAGCTCCACGATCCGCGGCAGCAGGGTCATGTGGGCGCCAGACAGGATCGACAGGCCAACCACGTCGACGTCTTCCTGCTCGGCCGCGTCGGCCACCATCTCCGGGGTCTGCCGCAGTCCGGTGTAGATGACCTCGAACCCCTCGTCCCGCAGGCCGCGGGCCAGGACCTTGGCCCCGCGGTCGTGGCCGTCGAGGCCGGGCTTGGCCAGCAGGACGCGAATCGGTCGGGCGGAGGCGTCAGCGGTCATGAGCGGCGCGATTCTAGACCGGCCACTCGGCCGGAACGAGCCCGTCGATGGTGGCCGCCATCCCGAGATCCCGTTCCGTCAGGCCGCCCGCGGCCTTGGTGGTGAGTCGGAATGTCACCCGCCGCCAGCGGATGTCGATGTCCGGGTGGTGATCGGCCGCCTCGGCGGCCTCGGCCACCCGGTCCACGAGCCGGATCGCGTCCATGAACGTCGGGCAGCGCACTTCCCGGACCAGCTCCTCCCCCTCGCGGTGCCAGGCCGGCCGTTCGCCGAGCGCCGCGTTGATCTCCGTCTCGGTCAGGAGCGGGGCGTAGGGCATCGGTCTACGGCTCGAACGATCGACCGATGAAGGCGAGAAACTCGGAGCGGGTCTTTGGGTCGCGTCGGAAGGTGCCGAGCATGGCGGAGGTCACCATTTGGGCCCCCGGCCGGCGCACGCCGCGCATGGCGGTGCACAGGTGGGTCGTCTGGAGCACCACGCCCACTCCTTTCGGCTCCAATCGGGTCATCAGGAACTCGGCGATCTCCGATGTCATGCGCTCCTGGACCTGGAGCCGATGCGCGAACAGGTCCACCACCCGCGGGATCTTCGACAGACCGATGACCCTGCCCCGCGGCAGGTAGCCCACGTGCGCATGGCCGAAGAACGGGACGAGGTGGTGCTCGCAGAGCGAATAGAGCTCGATGTCACGGACGACGACCATCTCGTCGTAGTCGACGTCGAACTGGGCGTCCTCCAAGATCGAGTCGGGGTCGACCCGGTAGCCGTCGGTAATCTGCTCGAACATGCGCCGCACCCTGGCCGGCGTAGCCGCGAGCCCCTGGCGGTCGGGGTCCTCCCCGATGCCCTCCAGGATGGTGCGGACCGCAGCTTCGAACTGCGCCTGGTCAGGCCGGTCGGTCATCGCCGCCGATGCTAGCAGCCGGGTATCGTCGCGCCCATGGCCCGCATCGGTCCGCCGGCGTGAACTGGAAGGCCGCGTCGGTCAGCGCTGCCATGGTCGGCCTGGGCCTCGTGGCGGCGTGGGTCTGGCCTCCACTGGCGGTGGTCACGGTGTGGCCGCTGTTCCTCGTCGTCCCCGGGTGGGGGCTGGTCGCCTGGGGGACGCGGCACGGGGCGCGGATCTCGTCGACCGGACGTGCGGGACTCGCGGTCGTCCTGTCGGTGGCCCTGTCCGCGCACCTGGTCTGGTGGGTGGCCACCCTGGCCGGCGGCTACGGCCGCGAGGCGGTATTCGTGGCCGGCGCGATTCTCGCGCTGCCAATCCCACTGGCCGTGGCGCGGTGGGCACACCCAGGCCCAGCGGCTCTCGCCGACGCCTTGCGGCCCGCGGTCCGCGCCATTCGCCGCCGCGCCGGAGCGTACGGACTGGCCCTCGCGGCGGTCGCGTGGGTCGGGGTGGTCCTCGTCCTCGGGCTGTGGCGGGTCGAGGACGCGGGCGTGTACGTGGGCGGCTCGAACTGGAGCGACCTCGGGGTTCATCTGTCGATCGCCCAGTCGGTGAACGCCGGCAACTTCCCGCCACAGGTGCCGTTCTTCGCGGGGGAGCCCCTCGTGTATCACTGGTTCGCCGACTTCCACGCCGCCATCCTGGCCATGTCCTCCGGGCTGTTCGCGATCCCGGTCTTCATCGTGCACTCGGCGGTCCTGGCCGGAGCCCTGGCCCTCGTCGTCCATGGCCTCGCCCTGTCGCTCGTCCGTGATCGGTGGGCTGGCCGCGCTGCTTGGCTGGCGGTCTTTCTCGTGATCCTCGGCGGCGGCCTCGGCTGGATGCGACTCGTCGGCGACCTGGCCAACGGCCTGGGCACGTTCTGGGACCTGCTCCTGACCCACGCGTACGACAACGAGTGGCTGTCGGAGTGGCCCTACTTCTCCATCCCGTCGGTCATGACCACCGGACTCCTCGTCCACCGGGCGACGACCGCCGGTTTGCCGTTACTCGTCGGCGCCGTCCTGCTGGCCGTTGCCGGCATCCCGGCCGCCCGCCGCTCCGCGGCCGTGTCGTGGGACCGCCCGCGGCTCGTCGCTTTGTCAGGCCTGGCAGGCGCCCTGCTCGTGCCATTCCATTTCTTCTTTTTCCCGGTCGTGCCGCTCCTCGTGCTGGCCTGGGTGGCGATCGGTCGGAGGCTCCTCACCCGCCCCGCCGTTCGCCTGGCGGTGCTGTTCGCGGCGCCCTACCTGCTGGCACTCCCCTTCGCGCTGGAAGCCGCGACCCAGGCCAGCGGCTCCGGCTGGCTGCGGCTGGTCATTGGCTGGCAAACAGCACCGATCGGCGACGGGCCGGCGGCCGTCCTGTTCTTCTACCTCACCAACCTCGGCCTGCCGTTCCTGCTCGCCATCGCTGCCCTCTTCCTGGTCCGGACGCCAGCGCGGGCGTTCCTCGCGACCTGGATCGCGATCCTGTTCCTCATCCCGAACGTGGTCCAGGTCAGCTACGTGTCATTCGACATGAACAAGTACTTCCAGGCGATGTGGATCGCGGTCGGCATCGCCGCGGGCGTCCTGCTTGCCCGCTGGCCCGGCCCCGTCGTCGTCCTCGTCGTGGCGATCAGCGCCATCTCCCCGGTCCTGTCATCGGTTCACCACGCGTATTCGCGCAACTTCCTGATGCGAACCGACGAGCTCGTCGCGGCGGACTGGATCGCCGTGAACACGCCCGAGGGCTCGGTCTTCGTGACCGATGCCTGGATCATCTCCCCGACTGACCCAGCGGGGCGGCTGCGGCTGATGACCTTTGGCCCCTACGTCGCCAACCTCGGATACGACCCGTCGACCCGGCAGGCCCTGATCGACGAGATCCGATGCGCCGGTACGGCGGCGCGCTCGGCAGAGCTCATGGAGGAGCTGGGCGCCAGGTACGTCCTTCCGTCGATCAGCTCGGACTGCACGTCGCCGGTCGACTTTGCCGGCAGCCCGTTGTTCGAGGAGGCCTACCACCAGGGGAGCGTGGTGATCTACCACCTATCATCGGATCCATGACCGATCCGTCGCCCGGGGCGGCGCCCTCCGCCAGCGGCTCGGTGGTCGCCTTCGAGCACGTCACCAAGCGATACGGCAGTGGTCCGCCGGCGGTGACCGACCTGACCTTCGAGATCGGCGCCGGCGAGGTCTGCGTCCTCGTCGGGCCATCCGGCTGCGGCAAGACGACGACGATGAAGATGGTCAACCGCCTGGTGGAGCCGACGAGCGGCCGGGTCACGATCGACGGACAGGACGTGGCGAGCCTGCCTGCGGTTGAGCTGCGGCGCCGGATCGGGTACGTCATCCAGCAGGTCGGGCTGTTCCCGCACCTGACCGTGGCGGACAACGTGGCCGTCGTCCCCCGGCTCCTCGGCTGGTCCCAGCCGCGCATCACGGAGCGCGTCGAGGAGCTGCTCGAGCTCGTCGGCCTCGACCCGGGGACGTACCGCGGCCGCTACCCCGCGGCGCTCTCCGGCGGGGAGCGTCAGCGGGTCGGGGTGGCGCGAGCGATGGCCGCCGACCCGAGTGTCCTCCTCATGGACGAGCCGTTCGGGGCCGTGGACCCAATACGTCGGGAGCGGCTGCAGAACGACCTGCTCCGCCTCCAGGCGCGGCTGCGGAGGACGATCGTGTTCGTGACCCACGACGTGGACGAGGCGATCAAGATGGCCGACCGGATTGCCATCCTCGAGGTCGGCGGCGTGCTGGCCCAGTACGACGCGCCGGACCGGCTGCTCGCGGCCCCCGCCAGCCCGTTCGTCGAGCGGTTCGTGGGCGCAGACCGCGGCCTGAAGCGCCTGTCGCTGGCCCGCGTTCGCGACCTCGCCCTCTCGACGCCGGTTACCGCGTACCTCGGCGAGCCACGCAGCGCGGTCCGCAGTCGGCTGACCGATGAGACCGGCTGGGCCCTCGTGACCGATGGCGACCGCCGGCCGGTCGGGTGGGTCGAGGCAGCGGACCTGGCGGGCGACGGCGCGGTCACTGCCGACATGGCGGTCCCCGGTTCCGCGCTGCTCCAACCGGAGTCGACCTTGCGCGACGCGCTCTCGGCCATGCTCGCGTCGTCGGCACAGGTTGGCGTCGTGGTTGACGAACGAGACGAGCTGCTCGGCGTCCTCAGCGTGGCGGCCATCTCGGCCACCCTGCAGGACGGGACCGATCCCCTGGGGCAGGACCGATCATGACCGACGAGCAGCCGTTCTTCCGCCTCGACTGGATCATCGACAACGCCGACATGCTGGCCCTGGCCACGCTCGAGCACATCGCGCTCACCCTCATCGCGGTCGTCGGCGGAGTCCTGATCGCGTTCCCGGTCACGATCGTCATCCAGCGGCGGCGACGACTCATCGGTCCGGTCCTCGGCTTCACGGGGATCCTGTACGCCATTCCCAGCCTGGCGCTGTTCGCCGTCTTGATCCCCTTCACCGGCATCGGTCTGCTGACTGCGGAGATCGCGCTGATCAGCTACACCCTGCTGATCCTCATCCGGAACGGGGTAGCCGGCCTGGACGGCGTCGAGCCCGACGTCGTGGAAGCCGCGACGGGGATGGGCTTCAGCCGGCGGCAGCGCCTGTGGCGTGTCGAGATCCCGCTCGCCACGCCGGTGATGTTCGCCGGCCTGCGGATCGCGGTGGTCACCACCATCGGCCTGGTGGCGGTGACCGCCCTCATCGGCCAGGGCGGACTGGGGTTCGTGATCATCACCCTCGGCATCCGGCGTGCGTTCGAGACGGCGATCCTGGCCGGGGTCGGGCTCTCGGTCCTGCTCGCCGTCCTGGCCGACCGCGGCCTCGTCCTGCTCGAGCGGGCGCTCACACCCTGGGCGCGCCAACGGGCGCAGGCCAGCTGACCGATGGAGATCGTGGGCGAGGTCTTCGCCTGGCTCACCGACCCGGCGAACTGGACCGGGTCGGACGGGATCCCGACCCGGATGCAGGAGCACGTCGTGTTGTCCGCCATCTCGCTCCTGATCGGCCTGGCCATCGCCCTCCCGGTGGGGCTCGCCATTGGGCACACCGGGCGCGGCGCTGGCGCGGTCGTGGCGATCGCGAACGTCGGCCGGGCCGTTCCTTCGGTCGGGATCCTGGGCATCGCCTTCACCCTCACGCTTCCCCTGGTCGCGGCCCTCGACCTCCGGAACATCGGGACACCCGCCGCGCTCATCGCGCTCATTGCGCTCGCGATCCCGCCCATCGTGGTCAACGCCTATACCGGGATCCGCGACGTGGACGCCGACACGGTCGAGGCTGCCCGCGGCATGGGCATGAGCGAGCGCCAGGTCCTCCGCCGCGTGGAGTGGCCGCTGGCCCTCCCCGTGGTCCTCGCCGGCGTCCGAACCGCATCGGTCCAGGTCATCGCCACCGCTACCCTGGGCGCCATCCTCTCGACCGGCGGTCTCGGCCGCTACATCGTTGACGGGTTCGCCCGGCAGGACTATCCGATGATGGTCGGCGGCGCACTGCTGGTCATGATCCTGACCCTGACCAGCGAAGGGCTCTTTGCCGTCGGCCAGCGTCGAGCCGTATCGCCGGGTCTCACATCGGGGCAGGCGCACCATCTCCCCGAACCAGCACCGGGGTTCGGGCTCTAACCAGCGTACCGGTTACGCTGGTAACTGCTAGACTCGTCGGGACGAGTCGCGATCGCGGCTCCCAACCAGAGGAGGACCCAATGCGGAAGCTCCGCATGCTCGCTGCTGGGGCGGCTCTGGCACTGCTGGTCAGTGCCTGTCAGCCGGGTGGCAGCGACAGCCCAAGCCCATCATCTCCAGGTTCCGGCGAGCCCTCGGCGCAAGCCGAGCTCCCGACCGTGATCATCGGTTCCGCCAACTTCGACGAGGCGGCCGTGGTGGCCGAGATCTATGCCCAGGCTCTCGAGGAGGCCGGATTCACGGTCGACCGCAACCTGTACACCGGGCCGCGCGAGACCACGCTGCCGGCGCTCGAAACCGGCGAGTTGAACCTCATGCCGGAGTACATCGGCAACCTGCTGAGCGTGGGGCTCGGAGGAGAGGCTTCCAGCGATGCCGACGAGACGTTCGCGGCATTGCTCGAGGCACTCGACGGCGTCGGCCTGACGGCATTCGAGTTCTCTCCAGGGGCCGACCAGGACGCGTTCGCCGTGACGTCGGAAACCGCCGACAACTTCGACCTGGCGAGCTTGTCAGACGCGGCCGCTGTCGCCGGCGACTTGACCTGGGGCTTGCCGCCGGAATGCGAGACTCGCGAGACGTGCGGTCTCGGCCTGAACGAGCTGTACGGAATCGACATCGCCAGCATTCCGGTCGAGACCATCGACCCCTGCGTTCCGGCCACGGCCGAGGCCCTGAATGCCGGGGCGATCGACGTTGGACTGCTGTGCTCGACCCAGCCGGAGATCATCACCCACAATCTCGTCGTCCTCCACGACCCTGAGGGGCTGCACCTGGTGAACAACATGGCGCCGGTCCTCACCCAGGAGCTCGCGGATGCCGGTGGAGACCTCCTCGAAACGACGCTGAATGCCATCTCGGCGGAGCTGACCACCGAGGACCTCACAAACCTGTACTACGCCGTAGCCGTGGAAGCCGAGGATCTGGCCGACGTGGCACAGGCGTGGCTGGAGGACAACGGCCTGATCTAGGCGGTCGTTCGAGGTTCCAAACCGATGGTGGCCGGCCGCGAGGCCGGCCACCGTATCCTTCGGCCACATGAGATGGGCCCGATGACCGAGCACCTCGACCTCGCCGACTGGCGTCGGCGGGTTGGCGCGATGTATGCCGAGCTCCGCGCCGACCCCGATCCGGGTGCCGAACGGCTCACCACCTTCCGCGCGGAGCGAGACCGGCTGTTCGCCAACCATCCCCAGTCCCCCATCGCGCCTGCAGAGCGGCCCGGCTTCCGTGGCCTGTCGTACTGGCCGCACGATGCCGCCTGGCGGCTGACCGGCCGCCTCGAACCCGATCCTGCGGCCCCGGCGGCGGATGTCCCGGTCTCGACCGGGGACCCGTTCGCTTTCACCCGAATCGGCTGGGTGACTGGGGGTGCTCCAAGCGGTGCCGTTCGGCTGGCTGTCTATTGGCTGTCGGGGTACGGCGGCGGCATCTTCATCCCGTTCCGTGACGCGACAAGTGGGGCGGAAACCTACGCGGGCGGGCGGTACCTGTGGGATTCGGTCAAGGGCGCGGACCTCGGCTCTGACGGCAATGGACTCGTCCTCGACTTCAACTACGCCTATCACCCCTCGTGCGCCTACGACCCGAGGTGGAGCTGCCCGCTTGCGCCGCGGGACAGCTGGCTCGACCTCCCGGTGCGCGCTGGGGAGCGGCTTCCGGAGGCAACACCATGACCGGCGCCCCCGACAACCTGCCCGCCTTCGGCACACCGGGCCTGTGTCTGAAATGCGGTCGCCCCATCGACCTCGAGGAGACGATGTGCGAGGTCTGCAACCGGGCGGGCATGACCTCCCCGTCCGCAACCCAGATGCACGGCACGGTGGCGGTCGCCATCATTGGGGCCGTGGTTGGGATGGGCATCGTGGCCGGGTTGCTGGTCGGCGGGGCAGGGCCGTATGTAGGCGAGGTCCTCGCAGTCGCCCCGGTGGCCGAGGCCGCGGTGGTCGTGACCGTGGAAGTCGCGAACGAGGGCACGCGGGAGGGGCGCGCCCGGTGCGAGCTCACCGCCGTCGACGCGCTGGGCACCCCAGTCGCCCGAACGGTGGCCCTCTCGCCAGCCGTGCCACCCGGCGAGTCGGTCCCGTTCGATGCCCAGATCCCGGGCCTGTCCGCCGACCCGTCGCGCGTCCAGGTGCGCTGCCAGTGAACGTCCGCCGCGGCGTCGGGCTGGCGGTCGCCGCCGCGTTGGCCGTTGGCCTGCTGGCCGTCGATCCGGTGCTGGCTGGCGCCCCATTCCCCGACCCGGTCGTCGACCAGGCTGTCTACGACGAGGCCGACATCCTCGACCCGGCCACCGAGGCGGCGCTCGAGGCGCGCATCGATGCCCTTGAGGTGCGCAGCGGGGCCGAGGTGGCCATCTACCTCCAGGTCGACCCATTCCAGGACTTCGACTCGAACCTCGCTGCGGCCGAGAGCCTGATGAACCAGTGGGGCATCGGCCGGCAGGGCTACGACGACGGATTCGTCATCCTCGTCAGCTTCCAGGACGACCGGGTTCACGGCGTGCTCAGCACGTATGCGGGCAGCGGGTTCAAGGCCGCGTATCTTTCTGAGGGCGAGCAGACCGAGCTCCGCGACGAGGTGATGGTCCCGTACTTCCAGTCGGAGCGGGTCGGTGACGGGCTGCTCGCCGCGATGGAGGTCATCGACGAAGAGGTCACCGCGGATGCCACCGCCAGCCTGGACACATACCGCCTCGTCAATGCGGTGGTCGGTATCCCGGGGGCTGCGCTCGTCCTGCTCGCCACGGTCGGGACGGCGATCATCCAGTGGCGGCGCCACGGCGATGACCCTGACCTGGTCGACTCTCCGTCGGTGCTCATGGCCGGGCCACCGGCGGACATGACCCCCCCGTTGGCCACCGTCCTGCGCGAGGGGCGGGCGACGGGCAATGCCCTCCGAACGATGCTCGTCCAACTGGCGGGCATGGGTCTCATCCGGTTCCGCAACATTGACCGCGCGGGAAAGGTCAAACGCGACGACGCGCCGGACACGGAGACCGATCCGGCGATCGACCTGCCCGACCCGCCCCTCGACCAGCCCGCGCCCGAGGGTCCGCTGGCATCGGCCTACCGCGAGCTCGTGGTGCGTGGCGGCTCAAGCCGGACCCTGAGCCGCGAATCGCTGTGGGGCGTGAACGAAGGACTCGACCCGCTCAAGCGTGAGCTCGAGCGCGAGGTCGTCCGCCTTGGCTGGCTGGAACGCCTGCCGACTCCGGTGATCGTGAAGTGGGTCATCATCGGCATCGGCGAGGTGGTCCTCGGTGGGGTGAGCATCTTCCTCGGCTTCTCGATCCCCATGAGCGGGCTGACCCTGGTCGGGATCGCGCTCATCGCGGGCGGGGTGGTCACCATGGCGTTCGGCAGCCAGATGTCGAAGCGCACTCCGAACGGTGCATACGTCGACGCGATGTTGAAGGCGTACCGACGGACCCTGGAGAAGACGCTGGCCCAGGCCCGGTCGATGGCGGAGGTCGTGACCGAGCCCACCGTCCGGGTCCTGGCCGACACGCCTGACAAGGCGGTCGTCTGGGGCGTCGCGCTGGGCCTCCACCAGGAAGTCGGCGAGGTGCTGGCCCGTGAGCTCGCCGATCCCCAGGCCCGGGCCGCCGCTCAGGCATCGGGCTCCTATTACCCGATCTATCTCGGAGCCGCGACGTCTTCCAACGTTTCGGGTGGTGGGGGTGGGAGCCTGTTCTCCGGATCGGGCATCCCCGACCTCGGCGGCATGATCGGGACCCTGGGCAGCATTGGATCCGCGCCAGCCACGTCGAGCAGCGGCGGCGGGTTCGGCGGGGGCGGAGGTGGAGGCGGAGGCGGAGGGTCGAGCGGCTTCTAGGCCATTACAAACTTTGCAGTAGTTTCAAAACTTCGGTATCGTGGGCCCCATGACATACGACCGTGACCGCCGGCCTCCGCGCCGGCGACCCGATGACCGGCGACCCGATGACCGGCGGCCGGGACCCGACCGCTATCGACCTTCCGACCGTCCCCCGGACCGACCCTACCGGAGCCGACCGCCGTACCAGTCGGGCCCACGTCCGCCGCGTCCAGCGGCAGACGAGGGCGGCATGAACATTCGCCTTGACCCGCGCCATCTCGGCACGCTGCGGGCCCTCGCCTCGGAGGCCGGCGTAAGGCCCGGCGAGCTCGTTACCCTGTGGGTCACCGAGCGACTCGATGCCGAGCGGAGCGGCGCGCCGTCACCGAACGCGATCGGGCCGGTGCTCGAGTCGCTGAACGAGCGGATCGAGGCACTCTCACGACGGGTCGACGCCCTGGCGGGCGGCACATCCCCAACGGCCGCTGAGCAGCCGGCACCCTCCGCCGACGAGCCGGACCAGAAGAAAAAGAAGAAGCGCGGCCGGCCATCGAAGGCGGGCGGCGCCGACAGCGCGGCCAGCGCGGACAGTGACGTGGCGGCCCCGGCCAAGCGCCGCTCGAAGGCAAAGAAGGCGCGGGGCAAGAACCCGGCGGTACCTCTCCACGAAGAGATCGCCGCCGTCCTCGCCGAGCGCGGTCCAATGAGCGCAGGCGACCTTGCCACGGCCGTGACCGAGCGCGCGATCTACGCACCGCCTCGCAGCGGCAAGGCGCTCGACGCGACGGCCGTCAGCGTGCGAGTCTCAAACCCCCGGTATCGGTCCCGCTTCACCCGTTCCGAGGGGAAGATCGGCCTGGCCTAGTCCTCGAGGACGAACGTCACCAGGATGTTGGCCTGGAATTCAATCTCCCCGTTGTCGCCGATGTTGACCCTCTGCTCCTTGACCCACGCCCCCTTGACGCCGCGCAGCGTCCGCTGCGCGCGGCTGACGCCCTGACGAACCGCGTCCTCGAAGCTGTCGCTCGAGGTGCAGCTCAATTCGGTGACCCTGGCTACCGACATCGGTATCTCCTCCACGCAGACGGGGTGAGCCGCCAGTCTACGGGAGGGTCAGGATTCGGCGGGGATTGTCGACCGTGATCCGCTCCAGCTCGCCTTCCCCGACTGCCGCGGTGCGGAGGGCGGGGAGGAAATGCTGCTGGAGGTACGTGTAGCCGAAGCCGCCATTGGCCTTCAGCTGCATGTCGTGGCACACGTCCTGGCTGAGCAGGACCTGGGCGCCGTATCCGCGGTCCAGCAGGTCGACCAGCAGCTCGACAATTCGTGGTTCGCGCGTCTCGTCGACCGGGTCGAACCGGTGCCCGAGGAAATCGAACTGGAGATTTGCCCCGCGATCGAGGATGGCGAGGTAGTGGTCCAGGTCCGGCCACGAATCAGCGTGACCGATGACGATGCGGGCTGGCTCCATGCCCTCGGCCAGGAGCAGGTCGAGCTGTGCCTGCCCCACGGTGGACTGAACGCCGTGGGTCGTCACTGCCATCCCGGTCCGCTGCGCGGCCCGAGCGGCGGCCCGGTGGACTCGCTCCTCGAGGGCGGAGATCCAAGGCTTGTCGGTCCCGATCTCGCCGATGATTCCCGGCCGGATGCCCGTCGCCCCGACGCCAAGCTCGAACTCGGCGACCAGCTCGTCCGCGAGGTCATTCACCGATCGGCGATCGATCATGGCCTCGACCGGGTAGTACGCGGCGCGATACCAGCCGCAGCCCATCACGATCTGGACGCCCGTTCGGCCGGCGAGGCGGCGCAGCCGCTCGGGGTCGCGGCCGATGCCCGGCACGGTGAGATCGACCAGGGTGCGCCCACCGCGTCGGCGGAAGTCTCGCAGCTCGTCGGCGACGGTCAACTCGTCCGCGGCCAGCTCCCAGTAATCGAAGCGGCCCGGGATGTGCCACAGGGAGATCCTGGTGTGCTCGTGGGGGAGAGCAAAGCCGACGCGGTCCGGGGGGATCGGCCCGGAGACGGTCATGACCCGGGGAGCCATGGCGGTACCTCGGTTGGGCGCCGGTCGGGATCAGCGGACCGCCGGCGTCGCGGATGGGTGAACCGATCCATGGTGCCACTCGGCACCCCACGCGCGCAAAGGGCCTACCACGTGGCACCGGCAAGTGCTACAACACCCTGGACGGCCGCCCGATTCGACGGCCAGGACCAATTGGAGGTCAATGGACGATGAATCAACGGCCAACCGGGGTCACCATCCTGGCCATCCTCGCCTTCATTGGCGGGGCCTTCGGCATCCTGGGTGCGCTCGCCCTCCTCGGCCTCGGCTTCGCCTTCGCGGGCGTCGCCGCGGGTGGGCTGGGCTTCATCTTCGGGATCGTGCTCCTCGTCCTCAGCATCCTGTACCTGTGGATCGGCTGGGGCTTCTGGAACCTGAAGCGCAGCGCGTGGAGCCTCGGCCTGGTGGTGTTCGGGGCCGGAATCCTGATCACCTTCATCGAATGGGCGCTTGGCTACGCGACGCTCACAAACGTGATCGTCACCATCGTGATCAACGGCATCGTCCTGTACTACCTGATGACGCCGGGGGTGAAAGCAGCGTTCGGCGTGACGGGCGACCTGCAGAGCGCGGTGATGAGCGGCCTGCCGGGAGGCACCGGGGCGACGGCCGCTTCGGCCCCCCCTCCAGCTCCTCCGGCCGCGCCCGCCGAGCCGCCTGCCGCTCCGCCGCCGGCAAGCACCTGGACCGGCGACTCCGCCGGTGGGTCTGGGTCGGGTGGCACCGAAGACCGCGACCAGAACGCCTAGTCGAACAGCCTGCCGGGTCCGCAGCTCGCGCCCGGTTCGTGGGCGCCCGGCGGTCAGCCGCCGAGGCGCCCACCGTGGTCTCTAGGAGCCGATGACGAATCGCAATCCCGCCACCAACGGCGCGCAACTGTGGGCCGCGGCCCAGGCCGAGCTCGACCAGGTCGCCGATCGGCTCGGGCTGGACGACGGCATGCACCGCGTCCTGCGCTTGCCGAAGCGTGAGCTGGAGGTCCACTTCCCGATTCGCTTTGACGATGGGCGGGTCGACGCGGCCACGGGCTGGCGGGTCCACCACAACATCAACCGCGGTCCCTCCAGCGGCGGCGTCCGCTTCACGGCCGACCTGACGCTCGACCTCGTCCGGGCAAACGCGATGTGGAACACCTGGAAGGCCGCCATCGTGGAGATCCCGTATGGAGGCGCCTTCGGCGGGGTCGTGATCAACCCAAAGCGCCTCTCGACCCACGAGCTCGAGGGGCTGACCCGGCGCTACACGACCGAGATCAGTCCGATCATCGGTCCGGCCCAGGACATCCCGATGCCCGACGTGAACACCGACGAGCAGACGATGGCCTGGATGATGGACACCTACTCCATGCACCGCGGCTACACGATCCGGGGCGTGGTCACCGGCAAGCCGCCGTCCATCGGTGGAACGCGAGGGCAGCGTGAGGCGGTCAGCCTGGGGGCGCTGCGTGCCATCCAGGCGGTGGCGCGCCAGCAAGACGTCGCTCTCGACGGCGCGCGAGTCGTGGTCCAGGGCTTCGGACGGGTCGGCACCATCCTGGCCGAGATGCTGGCCGGCGTGGGGGCACGGATCGTGGCCATCGCGGACGATCGCCATGCCGTCCGCAACCCGTCCGGGATCGAGGTCGCCCCGGCGATGGCCCACATGGCGGAGCACGACAGCGCCGAGACGCTCCCCGGCGGTGAGCCCATGGAGCGCGAGGACATCTTCGGCGAGCCGTGCGACATCCTCGTCAGCGCGGGGCTCCAGGGCCAGATCAGCGAGGGAAACGCCGGGATGGTCAAGGCCCGGATCGTGGCGGAGGCCGCGAACGGCGCGACGTCCCCCGAGGCCGACCGGGCCCTGTTCGACAACGGCGTCACGGTGATCCCCGACCTGCTGTGCACCGCGGGTGGCTTCGTGGTCGGCTATTTCGAATGGGTGCAGGACCTGCAGTCGTTCTTCTGGAGCGATGCGGAGGTCACGGCCGAGCTGGAACGCGTGATGGACGATGCGGCTGGTGCGGTGATGGCGGCCGCCGAACGGCACAAGGTCGACCTGCGTACGGCTGCGCTGATGGTCGGCATCGGCCGCGCGGCAGAGGCAACCACGCTGCGCGGCCTATACCCTTAACGGTGGGTGGCAGTCCAGCATCACACCGCCGAGGCGCACGACGAGCCCGAACGCTACGGGGGGGACGGGCTCGACTTTGACCGCGATCGGCTGACCCTTCGCTTCGAGAGCCGCGAGCTGGAGCGCGCGTTCCAGCTCGACCTCGGCTCGCGCCTCGGTGTCCAGCTGCGCGTCGGGCTGCTGCTGGCCGCCGGGCTGTGGCTCGCCGCCGGCCTGTTGCTCATCGTGATCTACGCGGTCGACCCGATCGCCATGGCCCTCGCGGTATCGGTACCGCTGGCCATCGTGATGGGCGCCTTCTTCCTGATCCCCCGTCTCCAGTCGTGGGATGCCCAGCAGGTCGTGAACGGCATCGTCAACCTCGCGGGCGGCCTGTCGATGATCTACATCGCGACCGAGGTGGCGCCCGTCCCCGAGCTGCTGGGCACGGTTCTCATCCTGAACGCGATCTTCGCCTTCAGCGTGGTGCGGCTGGGCTTCGTCATCGGGCTCGCCGCGGAGCTGCCGGTGCTGATCTGGCTTGGCGCCCTGGCCTGGATTGGGACGTACTCGGAAATCGGTTGGTTCACGGTATTCCTCGTCGGGTCGGGCCAGGGGGTGGCCGCCTTCGGGGCCTACATGCTCGAGTCATCCGCCCGGGCGCGCTTCCTGCAGCGCCAGGACCTGGCCGACCAGGGACAGGCCCTGGCCCGCGAAAAGGCGAAGTCGGATCGGCTCCTGCACACGATGCTCCCGGCATCCATCGCCGACCGGCTGCGGGACGAGCAGCAGGTCATCGCCGATGCCTTCGCGGATGCGACGGTGATCTTCGCGGACCTCGTGGGCTTCACCCCGATCGGCTCCGAGATGGCGCCGGCGGACCTCGTCACCGTCCTGAATCGGCTCTTTGGCCGGTTCGACGAGCTTGCCGCCCACCATGGGCTGGAGAAAATCAAGACCATCGGTGACGGCTACATGGCGGTGGCCGGCGTGCCGCTGCCGGTCGAGGACCACGCGGATCGGGCGGTCCGCTTCGCCCTCGACATCCACCGGGTCACCGACGAGCTCGCGGTCGAGCTCGGCATGCCGCTCCGGCTCCGGGTCGGCATCCACAGCGGACCGTTGGTGGCCGGGGTCATCGGTCGCGACAAGCTCGCCTACGACCTGTGGGGCGACACGGTGAACGTCGCCAGCCGGATGGAGTCCCAGGGCCTGCCCGGGCGCGTGCAGATCAGCGAGGTGACCGCCCAGCGGCTGACGACCAGCGTGGGGCTCGAGCCGCGCGGGACGATCGAGGTCCGCGGTCGCGGACCGATGCGGGTGCTCCTCGTCAGCGAGCCAGAAGACTCCCCGGCCGACCTGCCTACGGCCCCGCTCGCCCAGGCAGCTGACCCGGCCGAAGCCGTCGAGCCGGCGCGGAGCTGACCGATGACCGATCGCGAGCCACCCGCCGAGCGCAAAACGCGGTTCACGACCCAGTCCGGGGTCGAGATCGCGCGGCTGTACACGCTTGACGACCTGGCCGGCTGGGACCCGGATCGCGACCTCGGGGAGCCGGGTCAACCGCCCTTCACGCGCGGCATTCATGCCACCGGCCACCGCGGCCGGCTGTGGACGATGCGGATGTTTGCCGGTTTCGGGGCGGCGGAGGACACCAACGCTCGCTTCCATCGGCTCATCGCGGAGGGTGGGACGGGGCTGTCGATCGCCTACGACATGCCCACCCTGTACGGCTACGACCACGACGACCCGCATGCCGCCGGCGAGTTCGGGACGTGCGGCGTGGCGGTCAGCAGCCTCGCCGACATGGAGATCTTGCTTGCGGGGCTGCCGATCGGCGAGATCAGCACCTCGATGACCATCAACTCGCCGGCGGCGATGATCTGGGCGATGTACATCGTGGCCGCCGAAAAGGCCGGCGTGCCGCGGGCTCAGCTGAGCGGGACCCTCCAGAACGACATCCTCAAGGAGTTCATCGCCCAGAAGGAGTACATCTTCCCGCCCGCGCCCTCGTTGCGGCTGGTGACCGACACGGTCGAGTTCGGAACCCGGGAGCTCCCGCGCTGGAACACGATCAGCATCAGCGGGTACCACATCCGCGAGGCGGGTTCGACCGCGGTCCAGGAGCTGGCGTTCACGATCGCCGACGGAATCGCCTACGTCGAGGACGCCTTGGCCCGCGGCATGCGGTTCGACGACTTTGCCCCGCGCCTCTCGTTCTTCTTCAACAGCCACAACGACTTCTTCGAGGAGATCGCGAAGTTCCGTGCCGCGCGCCGGATCTGGTACCGGCTGTGCACCGAGCGGTTCGGGGCCGAGAACGAGCGGTCGACCTGGATGCGCTTCCACACCCAGACCGCGGGCGTGTCGCTCACCGCCCAGCAGCCGCTGAACAACTTGACCCGGGTCGCGATCCAGGCCCTGGCCGCCATCCTGGGCGGCACCCAGTCGCTCCATACCGATGCGTACGACGAGGCGTGGGCCGTCCCCAGCGAGGATGCCGCCCTGCTCGCCCTGCGCCAGCAGCAGATCCTGGCCGAGGAGTCCGGCGTGGCGAACACGGTGGACCCGCTCGGGGGGTCGTACTTCGTCGAGGCGCTCACCAACCAGACCGAGGCCGCGGCGTGGGAGTACCTGCACCGCATCGACGCCATGGGCGGGATGCTGCGGGCGGTGGAAGCCGGCTATCCGCAGGCCGAGGTCGCGGACGCGGCGTACGCCCAGTCCCGTGCCCTGGAGGCCGGCGAGCACCAGATCGTGGGCGTCACGAAGTACGCCGACCCGAACGAAGAGCTGGCGATTCCCCTTCTCGAGATCACCGAGGAGATGGAGCGGCGGCATCTCGACCGGCTGGTCCGCGTCCGCGCCGAGCGGGACGCGGACGTCCACGCGCGGGCGCTCACCCGGCTCCACGAAGAGTCGGCGCATGAGGGAGTGAACCTCATGCCAGCCATCGTCGAGGCGGTGCAGGCGTACGCCACGATCGGGGAGATGTGCGGCGTCCTGCGGAAGGTCTTCGGGGAGTACCGCGAGCCGTTGGCGGTCTGAGCCTGCGCGGTGCACGTCCATCTCGTCGACGCCACGTTCGAGCTGTTCCGGGCGTACTACTCCCGCCCGGCCGAGCTCAGCCCCGACGGCGTCCCGGTGAATGCGGTTCGTGGCCTCGTCGACTCCCTGCTGAGCCTCCTCCGGGAGCCGGACGTCACCCACGTCGGGTGCGCGACCGATCACGTGATCGAGAGCTGGCGCAACGACGTCTTTCCCGGGTACAAGTCGAGCGCGGGGATGCCGCACGATCTGCTGAGTCAGTTTGGGCTGGCGGAGATCGCCATCCAGGCCCTGGGCCTGACCTGCTGGCCGATGGTCGAGGACGAGGCTGATGACGCCCTCGCCACCGTCACCGCCCGAGTCGCCGCCGACCCGCGTGTCGAGCAGATCGTCATCTGCAGCGTCGACAAGGACCTGGCCCAGTGCGTCCAGGGTGAGCGGATCGTCCTCCGCGACCGGATGCGCAAGGTCACCTACGACGAGGCGGGCGTGGTCGCGAAGTTCGGGGTCCGCCCCGGGAGCATCCCCGACTACCTCGCTCTCGTCGGTGACAGCTCGGACGGGTATCCCGGCCTGCCCGGCTGGGGCGCGCGGAGCGCGGCGGCGGTCCTCGCCCGCTGGGCGCACCTGGAGGCCATCCCCGCGGATCCCCTTACCTGGGACGTCGACGTGCGCGGGGCAGGGCGACTGGCACTCACGCTCCGCGAACGGTGGGACGAAGTCCAGCTCTACAAGCGGCTGGCCACCCTGAACCGGGACGCCAACGCGCTCGGGGACGTCGACGACCTGGCCTGGGGCGGCGTGGACCGCAAGCCGTTCGAGCTCCTCTGCGAGCGGCTCGGTTTCGAGTCCATTCCCGGCCGCGTTCACCGCTGGGCCTGATTGGGATCGGTACTCCCGACCCGGCAGTCGCCCGGACCATCGGCCCGGCTGACCGCGCCTCGGGCGGCCGATACGGTCATTCCCGATGCCACGCCGCTTCCTGGCGGCGTCGCTGCTGGCCGCCGTCGCCCTGTTCGGCAGCGGGGTCCCGGGTCAGGTAAATCCGGCAGCCGCCGCCTCGTGCAGCGGCTGGACCAGCGAGTCGACGCCACCGACCACGATCCGCGTCTTCCGGGCCGCCAGCGGAGCGGTTGAGACGGTGGACTTCCGCGCCTACGTCAAAAACGTGCTTTCGCGCGAGTGGATCGGCTCGTGGACCGCGGAGTCCCTCCGCTCGGGGGCCGTGGCAGTGAAGATGTACGCCTGGTACCACGTCCTCCACTGGCGGGGACTGACGAACGCCTCGGGCCAGTGCTTCGACGTCTACGACGACACGCGCGACCAGGTCTACAACCCCGCCCAGTCGACGTGGGCCAGCGCTGCGGCCGCTGTCGACGCCACCTGGAGCATGCGCGCGCTGAGGAATGGCGCCATCTACCCGACCTACTACAACGGCGGGACGGCCAACGAGCCTTGCGGGGCCAATGCCAACGGCTGGCGGATGTATCAGTGGGGCACGCAGGCCTGCGGGCTGGCCGGCTTGACCGCGGCCCAGATCCTGCTCACCTACTACTACCCGGGCTGGACGGTGACCAACGCTCCGAGCCCACCCCCGCCGACCCCGGCGCCAACCCCGGTTCCCACGCCCGTCCCGACGCCCGTCCCGACGCCCGTCCCGACCCCTCCGCCGAACCCCGGCCCGACGCCGCCTCCGGCGCCGGCACCGTCGGCTCCCCCTGCGCCTCCGATCGCGACCCCGCCAGCCGGGGCGTCGAACGCGGGGACGAGTTCGGCCTCCGACGGGACGAGCGGAACGAGCCCGGGTGGTGGCCAGACCGCCATTGCGGCCCTCGACGCGCCTCCGCCGGAGCCGCCGGACCGGCCGCTCCCGTTCACCGTGCGTGCCGAGGACGACGCGGCCGAAGCGCCTGCACACTTCGCGCCGGCGTACCGAGCGCTGACCGGGCCCGCGATTCGTGCCCTGGCCGACCAGCTCGCCGTTCCCCTGTTTGTTGGCCGTCCCGATCCGGCGCTCGGTCGCCCGGCGGCCTACTCGCGCTCGGTCGTCGACCGCTAGCTTCGCGCCTCCCGAGTCCTCCAGGCGGCCACCGCTAGGTCCGCGGTGGCGAGATCCTGGATGGGCAGGCCCACGCTCTTGAAGATCGTGATCGCGGTGGGATCGCGGCCCGCGACCCAGTCGGCCGGCAGGCTCCCGATCTCGATCACGTCGCCAGCCGCCAGTTGCCCGGCCTCGATCGCCGCGGCGACGTCGCCAGCCTCGTGGCCAGCCGCCTCGTGGGAGTCGACCGCCACCAGCGCTGCTCGGCCGAAGGCCTCCGGCGGGACCTCGACCATCCCCATCCGGAACGACCCGAGGGCGTTGACGTGGGTGCCCGGCCCAAGCCACGCCGCGTCGAAGACGGGGGTCTCCGACGGGGTCACGCAGCACACGATATCGGCGCCACGCACCGCGTCCTCCGCCGACTTGGCGGCGTGGACCGCGACCGGCACGGCGCCGTTCATGGCTGCCGCGAACGCCTCCCGCGGACCGGCCGAGCGGGAGAAGACCCTGACCTCGGTGAGTGGCCGCGCGGCGAGCACCGCGCGGATCTGTGATTCGGCCTGGACCCCCGTCCCAAACAGTGCCATCACCGAGGCATCCGGCCGGGCCATCATCCGCGCTCCCACGCCCGAGGCCGCGCCCGTCCGCATGGCCGTCACCGCGGGCCCATCGAACTGGAATGCAGCCTCCCCGGTCCGGGCATCGAACCAGGTGACCGTGCCCTGGATGGTCGGGAGGCCGCGCTCGGGGTTACCCGGGACCCAGGTGATGAGCTTGACGGCTGCCCCGGGGCCGCCATCACGGACCGCCGGCATCAGGACGAGAAGGCCACCGCCCTCGAGCTCGAGGTGCTGGCGCATCGGGGAACGGTCGCGACCCTCAGCGACGTCGCGGTACGCGGCCTCCACCGCGTCGAGCAGCCGGTCCATCGGGACGAGCTCCCGAAGCGTGTGGGCGTCGATCAGCTCCATGGGTGCGCTAGCATCGGTGCACCCGTGAGAAGCAGGTCGCGGTCGTGGTGAGCCCGATCAGAAGATGTTGTCGAGCGGATTGGGCGTGCCGAGGACGAACGATGCGCCAACGATGATGACCAGCAGGGCGATCGCGAAGACCGCCAGCCACTTCAAGACTTCCCACATGGCTCCCGGATTCTAGGGCCATCACGCAAGTGCCCCCGCGCGCGGCGCCCGACCTGCGCCTGTACGACACTCGCCGTGGCGGGATCTTTCCCGTCGAGCCGCGCGGTGACGGCCCGATCGGGCTATACGTCTGTGGCATCACGCCGTACGACACGACGCACCTGGGGCACGCGTTCACGTACCTCCAGTTCGACGTGGCGCATCGGTATCTCGAGTACGCCGGTCGGGACGTCCGCCATGTCCAGAACCTGACCGATGTCGACGACGACATGCTCGCCCACGCCCGGGAGAAGGGCGAGGACTACCTCGCGCTCGGCACCCGCCAGACCGAGCGGTTCACGGCCGACATGGGTGACCTGAACTGGCTGGCGCCCGATCTCCATGCCCGCGCGACCGAGCACGTCCCCCAGATGGTGGAGATGATCGAGAAGCTGCTCGCGGCGGGGATGGCCTATCCGGGAGATGGCCACGTCTACCTTTCGGTGGCCGACAACCCCGAGTGGGGGACGCTGTCGCACGTCCCCCGCCGGCAGCAGCTGGCCCTCGCCAACGAGCGCGGCAACCGACCGGATCTGCCGGGAAAACGTCACGCGCTGGACCCGGTCCTGTGGCAACGGTCGCTGCCCGACGAGCCGTCCTGGCCATCGCCGTGGGGCGACGGCCGCCCCGGGTGGCACATCGAGTGCTCGGCGATGAGCGTGACCCACCTCGGGCCGCAGTTCGAGATCCACGGCGGCGGACGGGACCTCGCGTTCCCGCACCACGAGGCCGAGCGGCTCCAATCCGAGGGCGCGACGGGAATGCGGCCGGTCGTTCGCCACTGGGTGCACACCGGGATGGTTCACCTCGCCGACGAGAAGATGAGCAAGTCCCTCGGCAACCTGGTCATGGTTCGCGACCTGCTCGACCGATGGCCGGCCGATGCCATCCGCCTCGCCCTCATCCGGCCCCACTATCGGTCCGATCTGGAATGGACCGATTCGCTGATTCCCATTGCCCTGGGGTTCGTGCAGCGGTGGACCGCGGCTGTCCGCCTGCGGGACCGGGATGGGCGGCCCGATACGTTCCCGGACGCGGTGAACTGGCGGCGTGAGGAGGTCCTCGCCGCGCTCGCGAATGACCTCGACGTCCACGGCGCGGTATCGGTGCTCGACCGGATCGCGAGACTGACGCGCGGTCGCCAGGGCGAGGCGACGCGACGGGCAGCTGGCGCCTGCGTGCACGACATCGCGACCCGCGTCCTTGGGCTCCGCCTGGACGCGGCCGCATGAGCGACCTCGACAACGTCCCGCCCAGCGTCCGACTGGGCGAGGTCGTCCCGCCGGAGGACCCCGAGGACTGGGGCAGGCCGCTGACCTGGGTCGTGGCCGCAGGCATGCTCATCGCGCCAGTCGTCGGTGCGGCCTGGTTCGCGATCGAAGCGCCCACCGACCCATCCACCGCGCTGACCGGAACCGCCATCCTGGCCGCGATCCTGGCCGGCGGGGCGGCGCTCACCGGTGCGACTCAGCGGGGAGGAGGGCGCGCGGCCCTGACCACGATCGGGACGGGGCTGTTCGGCGCGCTCGGTGTCGTCGTGGCCGGCAGCCTGGTGGGGGGCGGGGCATCCCTCCCCGTCGCCACCGCGGCTGCGGTCTGCGGAGGGTTCGCCAGCGTGCCGGCCGCGGGCATCGCGGCTCTGCTCGGCGATGCTCCACGTCTCCGGCGGTTCCTCTCTCCGGCACTGATCGGTGGCGTGGTTGCGTTCCTGGGCGTGCGCAACCTCTTCGGCGCCTAACCCCCGACGCCCCCAGCCAGCTTCGTCAGGTGGAAGGCGGCGGCGGGACCGAAGGCGGCGGCGACTTCCGGGCGAGCCGCTCGGCGAGCCCGCCCACGGTCAGGGCCAGCCCCAGCGCGATGATCCCCAGGGCGCCGATCAGCCGGAACGCTTCGCCGCCAAAGGCGGTGGCGAGAGCCAGGTACGCGATCACGCCGGCCGCGGCGAGGGCGGAACCGATCCACTTGAAGGCCGGCAGGTCGGCCAGCCAGCCGGCGGCGTAGAGCCCCAGGCCGAGGCTGAACGGAACCACCGCCCACAGGGTCGCCCACTCCTCCCATTGGTCGTTCAGGCTGGTGTAGAGGAGCGCCAGGCCGATCAGGAGGAGCATCACCCCGGGAATGACCATGCCGGCTCGCAGCCGGCGGGACAGGCGCGAGAGAAAGACCGGGATGAGGAAGAACAAGGACAGGATGACCAGGAGCATCGGCCACCAGCTGAACAGGTCGGTGTCGAAGCCGTTCTGGGCGAACCACTCACCGATCCAGGTTGAGCTCAGGACGATGATGCCGGTCACGAGCAGCATCAGACCCACGGTCAGCTCCAGAGTCCGACTCATGGCCCGAGTATAGAGTCGGCCTAGGCCTCGCCTTCCCACGCGGGCTGAGGCATCCGGAGCGGCTTGTCCGTCCGGTAGCCCAGCACGTAATCCGCCTGCATGACGGTATGGATCTGGCTCGTGCCCTCGTAGATGACCGATCCCTTGGAGTTCCGCAGGTAGCGCTCGACCGGGTACTCGTCCGAGTAGCCGTAGGCCCCATGGATCTGGATGGAATCCATCGCGCTCTGCACCGCGTGGTCGGTGCAGAACCATTTCGCCAGGCTCGTCTCGCGCGTGCTGCGCTCACCGGCGTTCTTCAGCCAGCCGGCCTTCCACACCAGCAAGCGTCCAGCCTGGATCCCGGCCTCCATCTTGGCCAGCATCTGCTTGACCAGCTGGTGACGGCCGATCTCCTCCCCGAAGGTCTTCCGCTCGTGCGCGTACTTGACCGAGGCGTCCAGGCACGCGACGGCGAGGCCGACGCTCCCCGCCGCAACCGTGTAGCGGCCCTGGTCGATCGCGCTCATCGCGATCGTGAAGCCCTCGCCCTCCTCGCCGACCCGGTTGGCGGCGGGCACTTCGCAGTCGGAGAAGTACAGGATCCCGGTGTTGCCGGCGCGGACCCCGAGCTTCCCGTGGAGGGACTCGGTGCTGAAGCCGGGGAACCCACGCTCGACGATGAAGGCGGTGATTCCCTTGTGCCCCTGCGCCTTGTCGACGGTGGCGAAGACCAGGAAGTGGTCCGCGGTGTCGGCCAGGCTGATCCAGACCTTGCTGCCGTTCAGGAGGTATCGGTCTCCATCCCGCCGCGCGGTGGTCGCCAGGTTCGCGGCGTCGCTGCCGACCCCAGGCTCGGTCAGTCCGAACGTGGCGAGCTTCTCGCCGCGGGCCTGCGGGACGAGGTACTGCTGCTTCTGTTCCTCGGAGGCCCACTGGAGGAGGGTCAGCGAGTTCAGCCCGGTGTGGACGCTGAGGATGACCCGGAACGCGGTATCGGCCCGTTCCATTTCCTCGCACAGGGCGGCGAACGCGATGTAGTCCATGCCCGACCCGCCGTACCGTTCGGGGATCGGCAGCCCCAGAAACCCGACCGATCCCATCTTCTCGTACAGGGATCGGTCGTAGGTGGACGTCGAGTCCAGCTCCCGAATGCGTGGCAGGATCTCGCGCTCGGCGAAGGCACGAGCGGTGCGCTGCACATCGCGCTGCTCATCGGTCAGGGAGAAGTCGACCATCGGGGGCGGATTCTAGACTGACCAACCTCGGCCACGGCACACTGAGCGCGGCATGGCCCCTGAGACCAGGTACGCACGGACCACCGACGGCACCCACGTCGCCTACCAGGTGACGGGCGACGGACCGATCGATCTCCTGCTCATGCGCGCGTGGCATTCGCACCTCGAGCACGAATGGGAGGAGCCGATCCTGGCCGGCATCTTCCGCCGCCTGGGTTCGGTTGGACGGCTCATCCGCCTCGACCGGCGCGGGACGAGCCTGTCCGACCGCTTCGACCCGTCCGAGCTGCCGACCCTGGAGGCGCGGGTCGACGACATTCGGGCGGTGCTCGAGGCAGCAGGCTCGGAGCGGGTGGTGGCAATTGGCTTGGCCCACGGCGGCGCCCTGTGCTCGTACTTCGCTGCGGCCTACCCCGAGCGCGTCGCCGGTCTGATCCTGTATGGGCCGGTGCCCTTCATGTTCGGAGAGAACGTTCCCGGGGACATCGCGTCCACCAGGGAGGAGTTCCTCCTGACATGGGCGACGCCTGAGGCGGCGCGCCAGGTCGTCGAGTTCGCCGCGCCGAGTCGGGCAGACGATCCGGACCTGGTCGCCTGGATCCGCGACGAGGAGCGCCTCTCCGGCACGGCGGAGGAGGGCTTCGCCCAATGGGAGCTGGTCGTTCGGACCAACGTCTCGGGGATCCTGCCAAGCATCCACGTGCCCACCCTGGTCGTATGGCGAACCGAGTCTCGGTGGACCCCACCGCCTCTGGACACGCTTCTCCCCCACGCCAAG
>DASTEQ010000003.1:0-2964 GCA_035709505.1 Candidatus Limnocylindria bacterium | reverse complement strand
GCCGCCACGGACCTCGCCGACGATGATACGGTCCGGTCGCATGCGGAGCGCGTTACGGACGAGTTCCCGCTGGGTCACCGCGCCCTGGCCCTCGACGTTCGCGGGCCGCGTCTCCAGCCGGACGACGTGCTCCTGCTGCAGCTGCAGCTCAGCCGAGTCCTCGATGGTCACGATGCGTTCGGTGTTCGAGATGGCGTTCGACAGCACGTTGAGCAGGGTCGTCTTGCCGGCGCCGGTGCCCCCCGAGACCAGGACGTTGAGGCGGGCGTGGACGATGGCGGCCAGGAGATTGGCGAGCCCCGGCGTCAGCGTGCTGAGCTCGATCAGATCGGACATCTTCAACGGATCGGCGGCGAAGCGGCGGATGGACAGGACGGGGCCATCGAGAGCGAGGGGTGGAATGATCGCATTGACCCGGGAGCCGTCGGCCAGGCGCGCGTCGACCAGCGGTGAGGATTCGTCGACGCGCCGGCCGACCGCCGAGACGATGCGCTCGATCACCTGCATGAGATGGGCATCGTCCCGGAAGATGACCTTGGTGTGCTCCAGCTTGCCACGCCGCTCCACGTAGACGTGGCGGGGCCCGTTGACGAGGATGTCGGACACCGTCGGGTCCTGCATGAGCGGCTCGATCGGGCCGAGGCCGAAGGTCTCGTGCTGCACCTCGACGATGATCTGCTCGCGCTCCTGCCGGTTGAGCGGCGTGTCCTCGCTCGCCAGCAAGTCCTCGACGATGCGCCGGATCTGCTGCTGGACGACGTCGGTGGGCAACAGCGCGACCTTGGCCAGGTCGAGGCCCTCGATCAGCTGTCGATGGATGCGCCCCTTGAGCTCGTAGTGGGTCTCCTCGACCGGCCGGAGCACGTCGCCGCCCCCGTTGGCGGATTCGCTCGTCTTCTCGCTGGATCGGCGGAACAGAGACATGCGCTAGGCTCCTGTCGACACTCGCGGACTCCAGACCAGACGTCCGAGGAGGCTCATCGGCTTCTCCGCGTGCTCCACGCCGGCCTTGCTGGCCGTTGCCAGAAGGTCCGCGAGCTCCCGGAGATTCTTCGACACCTTCGATCGCGGCGACGCCGTGACCACCGGCTCGCCCGTGTTGATGGCGCTCACGACCGCCTGGTAGTCGCTCGGGGTCTTCCAGAACACCGGGACGCCGAGCGCCTCGCGGACGTGCTTGAGGGTGACGTCGCCGCCGGTATCCTCGCGCATCAGCACGACCTTCACCTTGTTGAGGTTCAACCCGAAGCTGCGAAAGGCGGCGATGCCCGCCGCGGCCGAGCGGATCCCGGACACGGTCGGCCCGGTGAGGAAGAGCACGGTGTCCGAGACCTCCAGGGTGGCGAGCGTGCCGAGGTCGAAGTCGTGGCGCAGATCGGCCACCACGTGGACGAAATGCGACCGGAGGATCTCCAGCGCCGCCTGGATCTGCTCGGTGCTGGGGGCCGTCCGCTCGATCTTGGCGGGGCCCGGGAGCACCATGAGGCCGCTCTCGTGGCGCGTGAGCAGCCCGCGCAGGTAGGCATCGTCCATCCGCTCGAGGTTTTCGAGGGCATCGAGGACCGAGTACGGCGACCTGACGCTCAGGAGGGTGCGCACGTCGGACTGTCGCGTGTCGAAGTCGACGAGCAGCGTCCGGTCCGGCCGCTTTCCGGCCAGGCAGACGGCGAGGTTGGTGGCGAGCGTGGTCGCCCCCAGGCCGCCCTTGGTGGCAAAGACCGAGATGATCCGGCCGCTCATGCGGGGAGCGGTCGGCGCGCGGCGGCCGCGGCTGAGCTTGTCGAGCGCCGTCAGCACGTCGTCGCGCTCGACCGGGCGGCTGAGAAACTCGGCGGCACCGGCCCGGATGACCTGGATGACGAACTCGGCGGAGGTCGCCTGGCCGGTGGCGAAGATCGCGGCGTCGGGCACCATCTCGGCCACCTCGTGGATGGCCTGGATGGCTCGGTCCGCGACATCGCCGGGCAGCTCGACGATGACGAGGTCCGGGCGTCGCCCGGGCAGGTCGACCGCCGCCTGCCGGATCTCGGCGTACTCGCTCACGACGACGACGGAGGGCGTCGTCGCCAGGGTCTTCCGCAGCAGGGCGCGCGACTCCGCATCGGAGTCGATGATGACCGTGCGCAGCATGACGGCCATCACCGCGCCCTCGCGGCGGTGATGCGGTTACCGGCGCGGGCCAAGGTTGCTCTCTCCGAAGGGCCGATCCATGATCTCGCCCACCCCGGGAAAGCCGGGCACCATCGTGAACTCCTTCTTCTCCTCGGGTCGGAGCTCCATCAGGCGCTTGGGGTCCTGGGTGGCGGCCGTGTCCGGCCCGGACGGCTTGACGAGCTTGACGCTGACGAGGAACAGCAGCTCCGTCTCGTTGGTCTGGAACCGCACGCTCCGGAACAGCGCGCCCAGGATCGGGATGTCGCCGAGGAGGGGGATCTTGGCGACGGCCTGCCGCACCTCGTTGTTGATGAGGCCCGCGATCGCGAAGGAGTCGCCGTCCTTCACGCTGACGTTCGTGAATGCCTGATTCTTGCGGATGACGGGAATGCGGAAGCCGGCGGAGACGAGGCCCTGGCTGAAGTCCAGGCTCGACACCTCGGGCAGGACCCTGAGATTGATGTTCTCGCCGTCGACCACCACCGGCGTGAAGATGAGCCCGATGCCGAATTCCTTGAACTGCACCGTGATCGTGTTGTCCTCCTGCGAGATCGGATACGGGAACTCGCCACCCGAGAGGAACTTCGCCTCCTTGCCGCTCAACGTGACCAGGTTGGGCTTGGCCCGGGTCCGGAACATGTTCCGGTCGGACCGCGCCCGCACCACGCCGGCGTAGTCTCGCGACCCGCTCGACAGGAAGAAGCTGCTGTTGGCGAAGGCGAAGTCGGGGGTCGAGGTGCCGACGACCGACGTGCCGAAGCCCGGCTGCGTGACCGGGCCGAGCGTGCCCAGGGGCAGGGAGAACGGGTT
>DASTEQ010000002.1:0-32100 GCA_035709505.1 Candidatus Limnocylindria bacterium | reverse complement strand
GAACGGGTCCGGCAACGTGGCTGAGCTGTTCGACACCGAGGGCCCGGTCACCGGGGAATACCAGCTGGCGTCCAGCGACCGGCGAATCGAGGTCTCCGCGTTCCCACTCGAGACCGAAGGCGAGGCGACACGACGCGTCCTCGTCCTGCGGGACGTGACCGAGGCCCGCCGCCGCGAGCTCCTGCGGGACGCCTTCCTCAGCCTCCTGTCGCACGAGCTGCGGACACCGATGACCGCGGTCTACGGCGGAGCGACGCTCCTCCAGCGCGTTGGCGACACCCTGGATCCGGCCACCCGCAACGACATCCGGGCCGACATCGTCGCCGAGGCCGAACGCCTGTCGCGGCTCATCGACGACCTGCTCGTCCTCACCCGGGTCGAGGGAGGCATGGAGGTCGGCCAGGAGCCGGCGCTGCTCCAGCACCTCGTCGCGGAGGTCATCGAGCGGGACCGCCGCGGATACGGAGCGGCGCGGATCGAGCTGAGCACCGAGCCCGGGCTTGCCCCGGTGAAGGGCGACGACACCAGCATTCGGCAGGTCGTCCATAACCTCATCTCGAACGCCGTCAAGTACAGCCCAGTGGCTTCCGTCGTGGAGGTCAGCGTCGAGGCCGGGTCGAACGAGGTCCAGGTCCGCGTCCTCGACCGTGGGCCGGGCGTCTCTTCCGAGGAGGCTGGCCATGTGTTTGAGCCGTTCTTCCGCGCCAAAAGCACCGAACGGCTGGCGACCGGCATCGGCATCGGTCTGTACGTGTCACAGCGCTTGGTGGAGGCCATGGGCGGGCGGATCTGGACCCGTCCGCGCGACGGCGGAGGCACCGAGTTCGGATTCGCCCTGCCGAACTGGCCCATGGACGACCCCGACGAGACGATGGACGACCCGGCATTGGCGGACGGGCAGGAGCCCGCTCCCGCGTCGAGGGCGGGCGCCCCGACTCCGGCATGAGCAGATCGGCGGTCACCCTCTATATCGACGCCTCTCTCCTTCCCGAGGGCGATTCGGATGCCCTGGAGATGGCGTCCGACCTTGGCTTTCAGGCGGTGGTCGTGACGGGCATCGACGACGTGCCTGAAGCCCTCGCCAACGCCTGGCATCTCAGCGCTGTTCAGCCGGCAGCTGGTTCTGCCCGATGGGGCCGCACGGTGCTGATCGGGCCACGTCTCGAACCGGGACGCGTGGCGGTGACGGGCTTGCGAACGGCGCGCGACCTCCGCCTTGCCCTGCTCGAGCTGGCTTCGGAGCACGCCTCGGACTGACATGCGGCTGCAATGGCCGCATCGGACCGCCGAAGCGTGGCTGCGACGCCTCGCACCCGACGATCTCCCGGTTCGCAATCTTGAATCGCACCTTGGAGATCGACCATGACCAATTCGCAGCCTTCGGGCCAGCCGCCCGTCGTGGTGCAGAGCAACCAGGATGGTGGTGGGGGCAGCAGCGCCGGAGTGGTGGCCGCTGTCGCAATCGTGGCGCTGATTCTGATCGGCATCTGGTGGTTCGGGTTCGGCCCGGGCGCCGGTGGCGGGACGACGACGCCGACCGATGGCAGCGAGGCACCGCCGGCGTCGACCGCGCCGATCGAGTCCGTCCCGGCGTCCGAGTAGGGCGCTGATCGAGGAGGGGGCATTTGATACCGCTGCGACCCAGGACGGGGGGTCGCAGCGGTCTTTTCGCTAAGGTTGGCCGGTCTGGAGGTGCCTCTTGGGCTCACAACCACTGGTTCTCGTCGCGGACGACGAACCACGGATCACGAAGCTCGTTGCCATCGCGCTGAGCGAGGAGGGCTTCCGAGTCGTCACCGCCGGCGGTGGCCACGAGGCGATTGCAGCGGCCGAAGAGTATCGGCCGGACATCGTGCTCCTCGACATCGTCATGCCCGATCTCGACGGGATCGAGGTCATGCGGGAGCTCCAGCAACGCCAGCCGGTGCCCGTGATCCTGCTCACGGCCCGCGGCTCAACCTCGGACAAGGCCAAGGGTCTTGACCTGGGTGCGGACGACTACATCGCCAAGCCGTTTCACCCCGATGAGCTGGCCGCCCGCGTGCGCGCCGTGCTCCGCCGGGCAGCGGGCGTGGCGCCGCAGCAGGGCATCCTTCGCTTCGACGACGTCGAGATCGACCTCGAGCGGCGGATGGTGCACAAGGATGGCCAGCTCGTACACCTGTCGCGAACGGAGTGGCTCCTGCTCCAGCACCTGGCGGCCAACGCTGGCAAGGTCGTGGTCCACAGCGAGCTGCTGACCAAGGTCTGGGGCCCCGAGTACCGCGACGACGTGCAGTACCTGCGCGTCTGGATCAGCCGGGTCCGCCGCAAGCTCGGATCCGAGCCAGGGGACATGGGCCGGATCAAGACATTCCAGGGCATCGGCTACCTGCTCGACGTGGAGCCGCCGACCGAGCCCGTCGAGGCGGTGGACGTCGAGGCGGAGGCCGGAGGTGCTGAGGCTCCCCGGGCTGCCGCGGCGACTGCCGACCAGCCGCCGATCGGGAAGGGCTAGCGCCCCCAGCCGAACCAGCGGGGGAGGAACCAACGGGAACGCTGCTCGAGGCTGCTCTCCTCCCGGGTCGCGTCGCGGTTCAGGAGCAGCAGCGCGACATCAGCGGCAAGGAGTCCAAGGATGGCCGCACTCATCAGCGTGCCAGGGAGGTCGCGCGGTCGCAGCGACCACAGAGCATCGCGCCAGCGCCTGGGGGCCGCCTCGCCGGAGGCAGCGGGCATGTCCTCCCCTGGTTTCAGACCAAGGAGCAGGTCGCGTTCCACCTGAAGACGTTCGCGGTACAGGACCTCCCATTCCTCGTAGGGGAGCTCATCGGTCGCAAGGTGGCGGTCCACCCAGGCGAGAGTCGCTTCCTGTTCTGACCTCGGGGCATCCGGCTGCGCCAGCTTCATGAGCCGATCTTCGATGGCCTGCCCCTCGGCCGAGTTTGTCAGCCACGCCTTCGCGGTCGTCAGGCGGCTGGCGATCGCCGCCTGGACCCTGGCGAGCTGGACCTTCCGTCCGGACATCGCCACGTCGGACGGGTAGATGAGGACCTCGACGTCACGGCCCACCAGTCGCACCAGGCGTTCGGGCAGGAGCCCGCGGACGTGGGATCCCGCCGCGGCCGCCAGGAGGCGACCCGGCAGGACGAGGACGACCGGAGCATCCATCGGCCTCACATCAATTCCCGCGTCGCTGATCGCGGTGTCGAGATCCGCAACGAGGGACTCGTAGCCGCCCGGCTTGACCACAATCGGGACGTGGGCATCGGTCCTGCGCCGGACGAGCGAGCTCGCCTTACGAACAATCGCGATGGCGGCGAGGAATACGAGCATGGTCGCGAGCGCGGCGGCCATGGGATAGCCGCGGAGGATGTGGACTGCGAGGGCGCGCGGTCCCTTGGGGCGGTCGTTGGGCTGCAAGAGGCGAAGCGAAACCAGGGCCATGGCTGGCGGAATGGCGACTGCGCCCGCCAGCATGCCGAGGCGGACCAATCCCTCGTCGATCCATTCGGGGATCGGTGCAAACGTCAGGAGCACCGATCCGCCGTCGGGCCACAGCACCGCGAACACCAGCACCGCCCAGATCACCGCCCCGAACGTGATGCCCGCCAGGAGGATCTGGCGGTCCTGGGGGACGCGCCCGAACAGCAGCGTGCTTGCCCACCCCAGGGCGGCAGTGAGCAGCTTCCCGGCAAACCGACCGAGGACGCCGAAGATCGAGGCGACGACGACCATGGGTTATGCGGCCTTCTTCCGGCGTCGGGCGCGCCGGCGGGCTTCCATCTGTCGTCCGAGTTCGTTCAATTCCGCCTGGGTGAAGACCTGCCTGGCCTGGGTGAACATCGGGCCCTCCTCTTCCTCGATGTGGTGGGCGACGTTCTCTTGCATGACCTTGGCCTTGGGACCCCATGACTCGTGGTTGAAGGACAAGCGGCTCAGCTCGCCCATCAACGTGTCGACGACGTCATGTTCCTCGTACGCCTCGAGGACGATCTCCTTCTCTTTGGCCTTGGGGTGCCCGCGAAGAGCCGGGTAGAAGATCCGCTCCTCCATATCCTCGTGGGCGGTCAGCTCCTCCTTGATCCGTCCGAACAGCCGCTGGCGCGTCTTCACCCCGCGTTCAGTGGTCTTCTCCAGCCGATCGAGGAGTTCCTCGATCTGTCGGTGGTCCTGTTCCATCAATGTCAGCGCGTTCATTCCCGCTCCTTCGAGGTTTGCGTATGGCGTAACCATGCCGCGCCATTGGTCCCCGCGACCTTGCCGGGAGCGGCTGAGCCGTTGCATCGCACTTACAGGTGCGACACCACTGCAACGGTCGAGCGCCTTGTCGGTCCTCCGCCGCAAGGTCCAGCCCCGCAACGTGGAGCCGTGAGCGCAGGCGCAACGGGTGACAGCGCCCGGTGGATCGTGCGAGGGGCCGGCTTTGCGCTGGGCGCATTGCTGGTCGCGGGCATCGTCGCCCTCGCCTGGTCGGCGCTTTCGGTGCTCATCCTCGTCTTCGTGGCCCTGCTCATCGCGACCGCGGTCGAGCCGTGGACCGAACGGCTGCGCGACCACCTGCCGACTGGCCGGGCCACGACTGTCATGCTGGCCTACGCCGCGTTCTTCGCCGCCCTCATCGCGCTCGGCGTGATCTTCGTCCCGGTCATTACCGATGAGGCCGCCCGCGTCCTCGCCAGGCTCCCCGATGCTCTGGCCGAGGCGGAGGCCTGGGCCGAACAGCTTGAGCCGGAGGCCGCCTCCACCATCGTCCTGACCGGGGTGCAGGCCGTCCAGGCGGCGCTCGACGATACGCTGTCAGCCGATCCGGACACGGTGGTCTCGGCCGGTGTCGCGGCAGCCGAATTCGTGATCGGCCTGGGGACCGCGCTGGCCCTGGCCTTCTTCTGGCTCATGGAGCGCGCCCGCCTTCAGCGGTACGTGCTCGCGTTTGTCGCCGAGGAGCAGCGGGCCGGCGCGCGCGAGGCCTGGAACGCCGTCACCGCCCGGCTCGGACTATGGACCCGCGGCCAGCTCACCCTCATGCTGGCAATGGGCGTGGCGACCGGGATCGCCTACAGCCTGCTCGGGTTGCCCGCGGCCCTGCTGCTGGCGGTGATCGCCGGGGTCACCGAGGTGATCCCGATCATCGGTCCGTTGCTCGGAGCGATCCCGGCCATCGCGGTTGCGGCGACGGTTTCGACCGAGCTCGCGGTCGTGGTGGGCCTGGTCTACATCGGGCTGCAGGTGATCGAGGGACTCGTGCTGGTGCCGATCGTCATGCGGAACGCGGTCGGCCTGTCCCCGTTCCTTATCCTCGTCAGTGTCCTGGTCGGAGCCGCCGCGGGAGGCATCGTCGGAGCGCTCGTCGCCGTGCCGGTGGCCGCCACCCTGGAAATCGTCATCGAGCGCTTCCAGGAGCGGGACACGCCGGTGGCCATCGACCCTGCGGCGTCAAGCGAGACTGACGACTCGGACGAAACGGCCCTCGAGGAGGGGGCTACCTCTTCCGCCTGATTGGCCTGCCAGCCTTTTGCAACGCCGCAGCTCACAACCGCAGTGCGTCGCACGACCGGGGCCAAGCATCCTCGGACGAGTCGTAAATCACTGGAGGTAGGTAATGAGCATTCTTGCGTGGATCGTGCTTGGCGCGATCGCCGGCTGGGTGGCCGGGTTGATTGTCAAGGGGGACGAGCGCCTCGGCGTCATCGGTCACATCCTTCTCGGAATCGCCGGTGCGCTGGTCGGAGGCTTCCTGGCCTCGGCTCTGTTCGGGCTCAGCCCGATTGATGGGCCATTCGACATCAGCTCGATCGTCACGGCCGTCATCGGCGCCGTGATCCTGGTGGTCGGCTACGGCCTGATTACCGGTCGCCGGACCGGCGAAGGCCCGGTCTGACCGGCCAGTTCCCGTCCGCGAGCCGCGCCCGCCCCACACGGGGCGGGCGCTCACAGAAGGAGTTGACTGATGGATACCACCCCGAAGCAGATTCAGCGCGAGGCGGAGGAAACCGCCAAGGAGACCGCGCGCAAGCTGGACGGCACGACCGATCTCGACGACCAGGTCGCGAACCTCGGTGACGACGTGCGCAAGCACCTCGGCAACGCGGGCGACAAGGTCGAGGATGCGGTCGACAACGCTGGCGATGCGGTCCGCGACACGGTTCAGAACGTCGACGACGCCGTGGATGACCTCGAAGGTCAGCCCCGCAGCCGCTGAATCACCCCCAATGGCGGGCAGTGGTCCGAGAGGACTGCCGCCCGCTTCTTCTTACCCGCTCGACCCTCCGGGTAGAGCGCGACGAACCGTAAATGAGCTGGCGTCCGGCTCATGGAAGCGAACGAGGGCCGTCCCCTCGTCTCGGACCTCCCGGTCGGTGGCAGCGGGCAGCCGTTCGAACGGCGCGTAGACCAGCTCCGCTCGCGTCCCGGACCGGCGAACCTTCCAACTTCCCGCCACATGGCCGTCCGCGAGGAACGTCCCGATCGAGTTCGGGGTGCCGAAGACGAGGGACCGATACGCCTCGGGCAGGATCTGCGTCCGGCGGCAATGGACGAGAAGCGCGGCGTCCCAGTTGGGGAGGAAGCGGACCGGGGCCCGCGTCGTGGGATCGGGGAGAGGCGCCCGCGGTATATCGACGAGCTCTTTCCCCTCCTCGTCCCGAAGCGTCCTGAGCGTGAGCCGCTCGGCCGCCGCAACCATGGCGGACGTGTCGACACCGGCCCACTTTGCGGCCTCCGACAGGCGGCCCGGTCCGAATCCACCGAGGTACCGGCGCAGGAGGTGCTGGACCCCGGTCGTTTCATCGGTCCGTGACGGGCCGACCCAGTCGCGGCCGACCTGGAAGAGATCCGCGCGGCGGTGGGTCCAGGTGCCCGCAGGCGGGACGCGCACCATGGGGATCCAGCCAGGCCACATGGTCAGGCCCGCCGCCCGAAAGCGAGCCTCGATCTCCTTTCGGGTCCATGTGCGTCCATGGAGCTCCCGCTCGAGGCCCGCGAACGTGGCGAAGAGGTCAACTCCCTCGGTCTGGCCCTTGTCCCAGGTCCGGAGCCACCACTCGAGCTGGGCCGGGCGAACGCCCTCGATGAACGGCCAGTAGTCGCGGCGCGAGACGACGTGGATGGTCGAGCGCATGAGCGTGGCCTGGACGACGGCCTTCCGCTCGAGGAGCCGGTCTAGGTCGGCCATCTCGAAACTGCGCAGGCAGGTCCACAACCGGACGTAGCTCGATGGCGCGTACTGGGCCTGGATTCCGGCGATCCGTTCAAGTGCCCTGGGAACCGAGAGCGGGGACCTCTCGAGCAGGAGCTGGCGCGCCAGCACGGCGCGGTTCAGCCCCCGCTCGCTGATGATCGATCGAGAAGGCATCGGCGTCCTCGCCGTTCAGTGTGCCCCGATGCCCTTCACCCAGAGGACGGCGAGGGCCACCACGATCACGCCACCGACGTATAGCGTGGCACGCAGGCGGCTGAGCTGGGCAACGCGGGCGACCCGGAAGCCGACGGCGGCTATCACCCCGAGCAGGAGGAGCTCGGAAGCCACGATCGCGGTGTAGCCCTCGAAGACGAGCAGCGGAACCACGGCCAGGCCGGTGACGGCCAGGCCTCCGACCAGTTGGGCACCGACGAGGTCCCGGGCCCTGGTGCTCAGCAGTCCCTCGTTCACGAGGCGCGAGGAGAGAGTGAAGGCGGCGAGGTGAGCGACGATGAGACCGATGCCCGTGATCCCTACCAGCACCGCAGGGTGCTGAGCCAGGGACTCGAGGTTCCGGGGAAGGGCGAGCATGACCGCGACCAGCGAGACGCTGATGTACAGCGCCATGGTGACCGCTTCCTGGAGCCGATGAACCGGGTGGGCCCGGTCGCTCTCCACCACGCGCCGATTGTCAGGCGCCGGCGGTAGTCAATGCCGGCCCGGCCGGCACGGGTCCCCCTTTTCAACTTCGGTTTCGCCTTCCGACCTGTCATGGCGGAAGCGATCCAATCAACAATGCGGCGAGCGCTCGCAGCTCGTCGGGCGGGCTGTGGCGATCCGGGACGACGATCACGAAGTACGGGTCCGCGGATATGGCGATCCCCGCAGAGCAGTCCTCGGTAGGCTCGACGCAGGCGTTGAGATACACCGGTCGTCCCGCGACCTCATCGGTCGTGAGGCCGTAGCCGAACTGGTGGGCCGCGACGGCTGGCGCCTCCTCGGCCGTCACCGGATGGCGACTGACGAAAACCCATCCACCAATGCGGCTGCGCGGCGGGTAGTACTCACACGCCGCCCAGCCGCCTCCGTGGTCTTCGAGCAGAAACCCATCTCCCCAGCCGGCGCTCTCCGGCACTAGGTCACAGACGCGAAGGTCCTCGATCAGGTTCTCTCGAGGAGCGGGGTCGGGAGTGCCCAGGCACCCAGGGTCATGGGGCAGCAGCGGCGTCATGGTGATCTGCAGGCCGCCGTGGCTGCCATCGGCCAGCATCCAGAAGAAGTGGGCTGGATCAGCTGGTTCGCCGAAGGCCTCGACCCAGGCGTCGCGGTCGGCGGCCGGGATCACGTGGCATCGCGTCTCAACGTAGTCCGGGGGCGGATCGTCCGGGTGGGTCGCGCCGACGGTAATGAACGTGGATCCATCCGGAAGCGTCATCTCCCGCCACGCTACGTCCTGGTAATCGCCCGATGTCCAGCAGCAGGGGACGCTGCCTTCAAAGCGAAGGAGGATGATCTGCGAACGGTCGGGCTCGAAGGGCAGCCACTCGGCGTCGACCCACTCGTCAGCCCGCGCGCCCAGGTCCGCATCGTTGAATCGGCTGGCGAGGAGGTCTCCCCCATCCAGCTCGGCGGGGGACGGCGTCCGGACCCACCATCCGCCGAACCCCATAACCACGACGTCGTCCCCCAGCCTGGCGGAGACCGCGGTTGGGCCAGGGCCCGGCACGCGGATGCAGTCCCGCAGTCCGCTAGCTTGGACATCGGCGAGCAGCCGCGCCAGACCTTCAGTCGTCATCCTCCGCTGCTCCCAGGGGATCCCCTCCTCGGGAAGCCACGGTTCCGGCCCACGAATTACCCAGCCATCGTCATCGACCGTGAGCTGGGCCGGCTTCCCAGTGGAGTCGACGACGCTCATCTGGAGGACGAGGTCATCGTCGAGCGTGAGGTCGCACGCCAGTGGCTGGACCAGGACGGTGGAGAGCTCATCCGCTGGAGGGCCCGGCAGGAAGTCGGGCGGGTTCGGCAGGCGGATCAGCCCCGATCCGACGGCCAGCGCGCCGCCGACCGTGAGGGTGACGATGATCGCCGCCGCAAGCAGGAGCACCCGGCGCGTCGGGTTTCGCACGATGCCGTATGGCGTCGTCTCGGGAATGCTCGAGACGCTGGCATACAGGGCCGCCGGAGCGGCCCCGGCACGCGCCCCTTCGCGGCGGAACCTCGTCTGCAGGATCTCCTCGAGCTCGTGGTCGATCATCGGTCCGTTCCCCTGTCGGCATCGAGCACGGCTCGAAGCCGCTGCAACGCGTAGTGGAGGCGGGAGTGCACCGTCCCGACACGGATCCCCAGAATGCGGGCGATCTCTTCGGCAGGCAGGTCCCGGTAGAAACGCAACACCACGACCACCCGGTGGTCGGGGGACAGCCTGGCCAGCGCTATGCCGATGACGTCCCGGTCGAGCGTAGCGTTGACCGGGTCACTCCCACGGGCGGCGAGGTTCGCGGACAGGTCCTGGGTCGGCCATCGGATCGTGCGGCGTAACCGGTCGCGGCAGGTGTTCACCAGGATTCTGTCGAACCACTGAGAGAACTTCGCCGGATCTCGAAGAGTCGGCCACCGACGCCAGGCCTGGACGAAGGCGTCATGGGTTGCGTCTTGGGCGTCGGCTTCGTTGCCTAGGATCACATGGGCGAGGCGGTAGCTGGCGTCAAGATGCTGGTTGGCGAGATCGCGAAATGCGGCGTCACGGACCAGGTCCGGTTCGGCAACCTGATCGCGCTGCATGGGTCAATAACCTCGTCCCATTTTGCTCAATCGACGAACAGCTGGGACGGAATCTTCATTCGTGGGGCGATCACGTGCTTTCGGAGGGAGACTCGTCCCCTCCGCTATTCGGCGTCAGGCGCCGGCGGCGGTCGCTGCGGGCTCGGCCGGCGCGGCGGCTCCCTTCTTGAACGTCAGGGCACCGTCGCTGACGTCGATCCGGACCGTGTCGCCGCGGACATACTCCCCGGCTAGGACGGCCTTGGCCAGCGGGTTCTCCACCAGGCGCTGGATGGAGCGGCGGAGCGGCCGTGCCCCGTAGGTCGGGTCGTATCCCTCGCGCGCGACAAAGGCGCGCGCGGCATCGGTCAGTTCCAGGGTCACTCCGGACTCGGCCAGGCGGGCCTGGAGACCGGCCAGCAGCAGGCCGACGATCTCCATCAGCTGCGCCTCGTCGAGCGGGCGGAAGACGATGACCTCGTCCACCCGGTTGAGGAACTCGGGCCGGAAGTGCTCGCGCAGTTGTGCCCGCACGCCTTCGGCGGCGCGGTCGAAGGCTTCCGCCCCGGACTCCGCGGCCTCGACCAGCGAGCCGGAGCCGATGTTGCTGGTCATGATCACGACCGTGTTCTTGAAGTCCACGGTCCGCCCTTGCGAATCGGTCAGGCGCCCGTCATCCAGCAGCTGGAGCAGGACGTTGAAGACGTCCGGGTGGGCCTTCTCGATCTCGTCGAACAGCACGACCTGGTAGGGCCGCCTCCGCACCGCCTCCGTGAGCTGGCCGCCCTCCTCGTACCCGACATAGCCGGGTGGGGCACCGACAAGGCGCGACACGGCGAACTTCTCCATGTACTCGCTCATGTCGATCCGGACCAGGGCGTTCTCGTCGTCGAACAGGAACTCGGCCAGCGCCCGGGCCAGCTCCGTCTTCCCGACTCCGGTGGGGCCGAGGAAGATGAACGAGCCGATCGGCCGCTTGGGGTCCTTGAGCCCGGCTCGCGCTCGGCGGATGGCGTCCGACACGGCGGTCACCGCCTCGTCCTGGCCGATGAGTCGCAGGTGGAGCCGCTCCTCCATCCTCAGCAGCTTCTCGGTCTCACCCTCCATCAGGCGAGAGACCGGGATGCCGGTCCACCGGGCGACGACCTGGGCAATGTCGTCGGCGTCGACCTCTTCCTTGACCAGGACCGATCCGGACGCCTTGAGTTGGCGCAGGTTCTCCTCCCGCTCGGCCAGCTGCTTGGTGAGCTCCGCCTCGCGGCCGTACTTCAGCTCGGCCGCCCTGGCGTAGTCCGCGGCGCGCTCGGCGGCCTCGATCTCGGGGGCAAGCTTCTCGAGCGACTCCCGCGTCTCACGGATGCCGGCGACGACCTCCTTCTCACGCTCCCACTGGGCCTTCATGACGTCCGCGCGGTCGCGGAGGTCCGCCAGCTCCTTCTCGAGCGCCTCGAGCCGGTTCTTCGAGGCCGCGTCCTTCTCTTTGCGCAGCGCTTCGCGCTCGATCTCGAGCTGCATGCGCCGCCGCTCCAACTCGTCGAGCTCGGCTGGCATGGAGTCCATCTCCATCCGGAGCCGCGACGCGGACTCGTCGACCAGGTCGATGGCCTTGTCCGGCAGGAACCGCTCGGTGATGTACCGATTGCTCAGCACCGCCGCCGCCACCAGGGCCGAATCGGTGATCCGCACCCCGTGGTGCACCTCGTACCGCTCGCGGAGGCCGCGGAGGATGGAGATCGTGTCCTCCACGCTCGGCTGGTCCACGACGATGGGCTGGAATCGCCGCTCGAGGGCGGCATCCTTCTCGATGTTCTTGCGGTACTCGTCGAGGGTCGTGGCGCCGATGGCGTGGAGCTCGCCACGGGCGAGCATCGGCTTCAGGAGGTTGGCGGCATCCATCGCCCCCTCGGCCGCTCCGGCGCCGACGACGGTGTGGAGCTCGTCGATGAACAGGATGATCTGGCCCTCGGCAGCAGTGATCTCCTTGAGGACCGCCTTCAGTCGCTCCTCGAACTCCCCGCGGTACTTCGCCCCGGCCACCATCGCGCCCAGGTCCAGGGCGACCACCCGCTTGTCCTTCAGGCCCTCGGGCACGTCCCCGCGCACGATGCGTTGGGCCAGCCCCTCGGCGATGGCCGTCTTGCCCACGCCCGGGTCACCGATGAGCACCGGGTTGTTCTTCGTCCGCCGGCTAAGGACCTGGATGACCCGGCGGATCTCCTCGTCGCGACCGATGACCGGGTCGAGCCGACCCTTGCGCGCCTCCTCGGTCAGGTCGCGCCCGTACTTGGCCAGGGCTTCGTAGGTCGCTTCCGGGTTTTCGCTCGTCACGCGCTGGTTGCCTCGGATCTCGGTGAGGGCATCAAGCGTTTCCTTCTGACCGATGCCGGCTGCCGCCAGCAGCCGGCTGGCTGAATTCGGCGGTTCTGCGGCGAGGATAGTGAGGAGCAGGTGCTCGGTCGAGACGTACTCGTCCTTCATCCGCTCCGCCAGCGGGTGGCTGTCCGAAAGGACGCGGCGAGCCTCCTCGGACAGGGTGAGCTGCGCGCCGCTGACCTTGGGGAGCTTCGCCAGTTCCTCCCGGATCCGCTCGGCAAGGGATCCCGGGTCGTGCCCCATCCGCTCGAGGACAGCTGGCACGACCCCATCGGGCTGCTCGACCAGGGCATACAGCAGGTGAAGCGCCTCGAGCTGGGCGTGGCCTTCCCCTTCGGCCAGCTGCTGGGCCGCGTTGATCGCCTCGGTCGCCTTCTGGGTGAAGCGCTCCGTCCGCATCAGCTCGTCTCTCGTGGGTTCGGCTGTGGGTGCGCCTCGCTGAAGGTCCGGAACTCCTCGCGCGCCTCGTCGTCGAGCTTGGGGAGAACTACGCGGGCGGTCACGTGAAGGTCGCCGCGCTCACCGGCCTTGCCGCGCTTCGGCAGGCCGCGACCGCGGACGGTGATGACCTGCCCGTTCTGGGTGTTCGCCCGGATCCGGAGCTTGACCTTCCCGTTCAGGGACGGCACCGGCACCTCGGCCCCGAGCAGGGCTTCGGCCAGCGTCACCGGAACGGTCGTGGACAGATCCGCGCCGTCCCGCGTGAAGCGGGGATCGGGCTTGACCTTCACGGTGAGGGTCACGCCCTGGTCGCGGAGGCGGATCTTCGCCCCGTCGGCCACCCCGGCCGGGATCTTGACCTGCAGCCGGCGGCCGTCGACGGCGACGGTGCGCTCCGTGCCCTTGGCAACCTCGGTCAGGGTCACCTCTACGGTTCCGTGGGCTTCGGCTCGGCGCGTCGGCTGGGGAGCAGTCTGGAACGATCCGAGGTCGCCGAAGCTGCTGCCAAAGGCCGGGCCAAATGGACTGCCGCCGGCTTCTGCGGAGCCGGCGCCTATCGGTCCGTCACCGAAGAAGACCCGGAAGAAGTCCGAAAAGCCGCCGAGGTCATCGGCGGTCGCGGTTCGGACGGTCCAGCGCATCCCGCCGGGCGCACCGCCGAAGGCGGACCAGTCGCCCGCCTGGTTCGGATCGAACCCGGCCTGCTGGTACGCCTGCCAATTAGAGCCAAGCTCGTCGTAGCGCTTCCGCTTCTCCGGGTCGGAGAGGACGGCGTGCGCCTCGTTGACGTCCTTGAAGCGCTTCTCCGCCTCCCCGTCCCCGGGATTGGTGTCGGGATGATGCTCGCGGGCGAGGCGGCGGAACGCCTTCTTGATCTCGGCCTGGCTGGCCGATTTCGGGACGCCCAGGACCTCGTAGTAGTCGCGGTACTCCACGGGCGCCCCCGCCCCGCCCTTACGCGCCCCCGGTGGGGGGCGCGGCGGGCGGCTGCTTGGCCGGCTTGACCGGGGCCGGGACCGCGGCGATCGGCGCCTTGGTCCCCTTCCGCGGCCGCCGGGCCTTTCGGACCCGGGCCGGGGTCAGTGCGCGGAGGGTGGGCTGCGCCGCGGGCCGAGCCTCGTCCAGGAGGGCCGCGGCCAGGACCTGGTCCATGTGGTCGACCGGCACGATGCTCAGCTGCTTGCGCACGTCATCGGGCACGTCGACGAGGTCCCGCTCGTTGCGGCGCGGGATGATGACCGACTCGACGCCCGCGAGGTGGGCTGCCAGCAGCTTGGCCTTCAGGCCGCCAATGGGCAGCACCCGCCCCCGAAGCGTGATCTCGCCGGTCATCGCGATGTCCCGCCGCACGGGTCGCCCGGTCAGCAGGCTGGCCATGGCCGTGGCCATCGTCACGCCCGCGGAGGGGCCGTCCTTGGGGGTTGCCCCCGCCGGCACGTGGACGTGGATCGTCTGCTTCTCGAACAGCGTCGGATCGAGGCCGAGGGCCTTGCACCGAGACCGGATGTAGGACAGCCCCGCGCGGGCCGACTCCTGCATCACGCTGCCGAGCTGGCCGGTAAGGATGAAGTCGTCCTTGCCCTCCATCTTCGTGGCCTCCACCTGGACGATGTCGCCGCCGGCATCGGACACGACGAGCCCGGTCACGATCCCGATCTGGTCCTCCTCCTCCAGCTGGCCGTAGTCGAAGCGGGCGGGACCGATGTAGTCCTCCAGCTCACCCGGCTTAACGGTGATCTTCGTCCGCGGCTTGCTGGCCACCTTGCGGGCGACCTTCCGCGAGATCGAGGCGATCTCCCGCTCGACGTTGCGCACGCCGGCCTCACGGGTGAAGGCCTGGATCAGGCGGACCAGGGCCTCTTCCTCGAAGGTCAGCTGCTTGGCCGTCAGGCCGTGGTTTTCGAGCTGCTTGGGAACGAGGAACTGCTGGGCGATCCGCAGCTTCTCGAGCTGGGTGTAGCCGGGCAGCTGGATGACCTCCATCCGGTCGCGGAGGGCCGGCGGAATGGTGTCGAGCATGTTGGCGGTGGCGATGAACAGCACCTTGCTCAGGTCGAACGGCACCTCCAGGTAGTTGTCCTGGAAGCTGTTGTTCTGCTCCGGGTCGAGGACCTCCAGCAGGGCGGACGACGGGTCCCCCCGGAAGTCCATCCCGACCTTGTCGATCTCGTCGAGCATGAACACCGGGTTGTTGGTTCCCGCCGTCTTGATCGACTGGATGACCCGACCGGGCAGGGCACCGATGTAGGTGCGCCGATGACCGCGGATCTCCGCCTCGTCGTGGATGCCGCCCAGGCTCATGCGGACGAACTTCCGTCCCATGGCCCGTGCGATGGACTTGCCCAGGCTCGTCTTGCCCACGCCCGGCGGGCCGACGAACAGGAGGATGGGGCTGCGGATCTTCTCGGCCAGCTTGCGCACGGCCATGTACTCGAGGATCCGCTCCTTGGGCTTCTCGAGGCCGTAGTGATCCTCGTTCAGGACCTTCTCGGCGTCATCGAGGTTGAGGTTGTCCTCGGTCGAGTTGCCCCACGGCAGCGCGACCAGGGTGTCGACGTAGTTGCGGACCACGCCCTGCTCCGGCGAGGCGCTCGGGATCCGGCTCAGGCGGTCGACCTCCTTGAGCGCCTTCTCCTTGACCTCGTCCGGCATGGCCGATTCCTCGACCTTCTGGCGCAGCTCGTTCACCTCGCCGACCGCCGGGTCGTCCTCGCCCAGCTCCTTCTGGATGGCTTTCATCTGCTCGCGGAGGATGTACTCGCGCTGGTTGCGGTCCATCTCCGACTTCACTTCGCTCTGGATCCGACCCTTCATTTCGAGGATCTCGATCTGCTTGGCGAGGAAGGCGCTGACCAGGCGAAGCCTCTCGGCGACGGGGATGGTCTCCAGCAGCTCCTGGCGCAGCTCCGAGGTCATCTCGGGCGAATAGGCGGCCATGTCGGCCAGCAGTCCACCATCGGTGATGTTGCGAGCGGCGACCGCCACCTCGGGCGGCACCGGCGCGCCGGCGGTGACGTACTGCTCAATCTGACCCTGGATCGACGCCATGAGGGCCTCGATCTCGACGCTCGACTCCTTGCTGTCCGGGATGAGCTGGACGCGCGCCTCGAGGTGCGGGTCGAGCTGAACGAGGTCCAGCAATCGGATGCGACGCTGCCCTTGGACGATGGCCCGAATCGTTCCGTTCTGCAGGCGAATCAGCTGGGCGATCTTGGCAAGGGTGCCCACGCTGTGCAGCTCGTCGACGGTGTTGATCTCGTCCGCCTCCGAGTCCCGCTGCGCAATCAGCGCGACCGGAGAGTTGGCACGTACGGCGCGCTCAAGGGCCTTGACGCTGCGGTCGCGGCCCACTTCGAGCGGGACGATCATCTCCGGGAAGATGACGGTTCCCCGCAGCGCGACCAGGGGGAGAACCTGGATCTCGTCCGCGGACTCGTCAGACGGGGAGGGAGCCTTGGGGGTGGGGTTGTCGGACACGGGGTTCACCTGCTGCTGGTCTCGGCGACGGGCCGGGGCTCGGGCTCGGCGGAGAGCTCTGCCTCGGGCTCCGGTTCGCCCTGGACAAAACGTTCGACATCACCTTCATCGAACAGGTCGTAGACGCGGATCTTGCCGGTCGACTCGAGCTGCAGGATGACCTTGACGCCCGCCAGGTTCACCCCCTGGCGTCGGGTCAGGAAACGGATGATACGCACCCGTTCAATATCGGCCTCCGAGTAGAGGCGGAGGTTGTTGCGCCGATGCGGGCAGACGAGACCTTCCTCGTCGTAGATCCGCAGCGTGCGGGGATGCACCGCCGCCAGCTCGGCGGCGATGCTGATGATGTAGCGCGGCCGCTTGCGGTCGCGGATCCAAGTCACGGCCGGGCTAGGCCTTGGCGACCTTGATCTCGATCGAGCGCGGCTTCGACTCCTCCGCCTTCGGGAAGGACAGTCGCAGCAGCCCGTTCTCGAACGTGGCCTCTGCCTTGTCGCCCTCGACCCGGACGGGGAGGCGGATCTCGCGGTTGAAGCTGCCCATGCGGCGCTCGCGGTAGACGTACTGCTCGCGCTCGACCTGCTCGGTGGACTTCAGCTCGCCGCTGACGGTCAGCGTCCGACCGGTGAGGGTCACGTTCACGTCCTCGGGCTTGATGCCGGGCAGGGAGACGGTGACGACGATGTCGTCATCGGTCTGGTGCACGTCGACCAACGGGGTCAGCGCTTCGCCGTGGAAGAAGCGCCACGCGAGCGGACTGAACATCGTTTCGTCGAGGTATCGATAGGGCTGGATTCGGGTCAGATGGCCCATTCTGGGAACCTCCGGATTCTGGGACGGGTGACAGGCTGTTGGATTGGAAGGCGGCCGGTGGACGGCCGCCATGCGACCCTAAACCTTGACAATGGTGTTGTCAACACCCATATCAACGGGAGTGGCGCAGGACCTGCTCCACGCGGCTGACGCGCGCCGCCGAGCGTCGGCGCTCGGCATCGGTGAGGGAGCGTCCGCCGTAGCGGATGAGCTGGTAGGCGGATGCGAGGCGAGCCAGGGCGGCCGCCATGGCTGGGCGGTCGCCGGGGCGCGCGCCATCGCCACCCCCCGCTGTGGCCAGGCGAGCCAGGTGCTGGCGCGGCGACTCGGCCGGATGGCGGGCCCAGCGCCCGTCTGCCGCGAGGGCGTCGAGGGCCAGCAGGTAGGCATCGACCGGGTCGTCGCGGTCCCGACGGGGAGCGGCCACCGCCCGTGGAGGTCGCCCGGGCCGAGGCGCCCGATCGAAGACGACGGTCCGCTCTTCGTGGACCTCCGACAGGAGCGCCTCGATCTCCCGCCGTTCCTTCCATCGCCACCACAGGTACAGCGCCACGGCCAGGAGCTCGAGGGCGATGATCGTCGCGATCACGACATAGAACAGAATCCCGGGGAGGGGGCTGCTCGGTTGGGTCACGCCCGGGTCGATCTCCGGCAGGTCGAGACCTCCCTGCCCGAAGCCGGGAGGCAGAATCCCGCGCGCCAGGTCCGCGACGAGCGCGGCCAGCAGCACGACCGGGGACAGGATCAGGACGAGGAACGCCCCGATCACCCGGACCGGGGCCAGAGCGGCGACGAGCAGCATCTCGAGGGGGACGCCGAGTGCGTAAGCCGCCGGAACGGCGATCACCGTCATTCCCAGCGCCACCACGAGCGCGAATCCGAACCATGAACCCCCGCCCGCGCCGTCGCCGCGGACGGTCGCCAGCCGGGCCAGGCCCAGGGCGAGCACACCGGCGCCGATGAACAGCAGCGATCCGATGAAGGCGACCGCGGTGAACGCGTCGTGGAGCAGAGGTCCGCCATTGCGGGCGGCCAGGTCACCGATGAGCCACGCCCCGACCAGGACAGGCAGTCCCCAGCGCATGAGCGCGTCCTGGACCACCTCGTCTTCGTCGCGGGAGTGGTGCGCGTGGCCGCGGTACACCGCCACCGCGCCAATCCATCCGCCGGCGTGGGCGGCGAGGGCCACCTGCAGTTCGCCTTCGACCAGCGCCACCCGCACCTCGGGCGCCAGGAGCCAGCACAGGGATCCGGCCACCACCGCAATGGCGGGCAGCCCGAACGCTTCCCAGGCCGCTGACCGTCTGCCGGAGCGCCGGGCCCAGCCCATGCCGATGCCGGCCAGGATCGCAAACTCCAGTGGACCGATGATCGGCGGCTCTTCGAAGAGGGCCTGGAGCGCGGCAGCCACGACCGCCAGCAGGCCGCCCTCGGCCAGGCACTGGACCACCGGGAGCAGGCGCGAGGGGCGCGCAGTGGTTGGCTCTTCCGCCCTCGGCGGTCGCTGCGGTTCGTCCCCGAGCGGGACCGGGTCAGGCGGAGAGTGCGACCACATCCGCCGTCTCCCAGTCGGGGTCCAGGCGCATGGGCCGCGCCGAGATCCCGGATCCGCGAGCCTCCCTCACCGCCGCGTCGGCGGCGACCTGGTCCGCGCCCTGGAGGACGAGGACCTCCGTCCCGTAACCGGAGGCCGCCAGCCGGCGCAGGAACGGCGCGAACGGGCGAGGCGGTCGAGCGGTGAGGATGAGCAGGCTGGCGCCTGCCGGCACGCGTCGCGTGAGCCAGGTGAGCAGACCGCCCAGCGAACCGGAGCTGATCGGCCCGAGCCGGGCGAGCAGGTCGGTGACCCGCCCCAGCTGTGCCGGTCCGGACCGACCCGGCAGGTACGCCACGCGCTGGGCGGTGCCAGAGAATCCCGCAGCGGCCAGTCCGACCGCCGCGCCGCCATCGAGCGCGGCGCGGGCCAACGAGGCAGTGGCGATGCATAGGCCTTCAAAAGCATCCGGGTCCCAGCTCATCTCCCAGGCGGGACCGGGCAATGTCTGGACGTCCAGGACGAGCACCACCAGGCGGGAGCGTGCCGGCTCCCAGCGGCGGCTCACCGGGTGCCCGACGCGGGCGGTCGCCCGCCAGTGAATTCGCCGCAGCGGGTCGCCCGGCTGGAAGGGGCGGACACCACCGAATAGGGCCGGGTCGTGGAAGAGGCCCTGCCGCGCCCGCCGCTCCCCGATCGGGGCACGGGCGCCGGTCGAGTCCATCACCGGCAGGGTGCGGGGTGCGACCACCAGCCGGGCAGGAAGCGGCCGCTCCTCGGTCACCGCGTGACGGCCGACGAGGTCGCGGACGTGGAGCCGGACCGGGCCGAACTCGAAGAGCCCGCGCCGCGTCGCCTCGAGGTGGTAATGCCGCACGACACGCTCGTACCACCCCAGCGCCCAGGTGTTGCGCAGGGACTTCCGGGCGACGGTCACGTCGTCGAGCTCGAGCGCCCGGCGCTCGCGGACCTCGATCCCATCGGTCACCAGGTCGTCGGCGGCGATCCAGGGCAGTGGCAGCGCCTTGCGGTTCCAGACCGCGATGTCCAGGTCGACCGTGTCACCCGCCACTGCCCGGTCGGTCCCGAGCCGGCGCTCGTAGCTCACGTTCGTGAGCCCGTAGCGGGTCCACAGCCGGGTGGTGGCCCCATAGGCGAAGGTGGCCACCGCCAGGAGGAGCAGCCCCGGAACGCCGGCGACCACGCCAATCAGCGCGGTGGCCACGGCGAGGGCCGTCCAGCCGGTCATTCGGCGAGCGGGACCGGCACCTCGTCGAGGACCGCGTCCACGACCCCCTCGCCGGTCGCGCCCCGCAGCTCGCGGTCGAGGTCGAGCAGGATCCGGTGGTCGAGGACCGCGTGCGCCACCGCGCGGACATCGTCTGGCAGGACGAAGTCCCGGCCCTCGAGCGCGGCCCAGGCCTGCGCCGCGCGGTACAACGCCACACTGCTGCGCGGCGATGCTCCAAGTCGGACGTCGGCGTGCTCACGGGTCGCCCGCACCAGGCCGACCAGGTAGGCCTCCACGTCTTCGGCCACCCGCACCGTGCGGACGGCATCCCGGAGGGCCAGCACCGTGGACGCATCCGAGACCGACGGCACGCGGTCCAGCGGCTCGGCATCGGCCTGGTGACGTCGAGCGATGGCGTGCTCGGAATCCCGGCTCGGATACCCCATCGCGATACGCAGCAGGAATCGGTCGAGCTGCGCCTCCGGCAGGGCGAAGGTGCCCTCCAGCTCGATCGGGTTCTGGGTGGCGAGCACGATGAACGGCTCGGGCAGCGGTCGTGTCTCGCCGTCGACCGATGCCTGACGTTCCTGCATCGCCTCCAGCAGTGCCGACTGGGTCCTGGGTGTTGCCCGGTTGATCTCGTCGACGAGGACGACCTGGCTGAAGATCGGTCCCGGGACGAATCTGAACTCCCTCCCATCCAGGATGCTGCTCCCGGTCACGTCGCCGGGCAGCAGGTCCGGCGTGCCCTGGACCCTGCCAAACGACAGACCGATGGCGCGCGCGACCGCGCGCGCGAGCAGCGTCTTGCCGACCCCCGGGACGTCTTCAATCAGCGCGTGGCCATCGGCCAGCAGGGCCACGGCCAGCAGGCGGAGAGGAGCGTCGGCCCCGACGACCGCGGTGGCCACCGCGTCCTGGAGCTCGTGCCCGAAGCGGGCTGCCCGCCCGCCGGCCTCGGCGGGCGCCTCGGCCGTCATCGGTTCAGTCGCCGATCAGGAGCCGCCGCAGCTCCGGCTCGCGCTCTGCCGAGGTGATGGCCAGCATCCGGTCCCCATCGGCCAGCCGGGTCTCCGGTCGGGCCGGGACCGCGCGTGAGCCCCGCAAGATGACCGCGACCGACGTGCCCTCTGGCAGTGGCAGATCGCGCAGCTCGCGGCCGACGACCGGGGAATCGGCAGTCAGCTGCGCCTCCACGATCTCGAGGTCGCCGCCCTCAAGCTCGGCCAGGTGGAGCAAGTCGTGCATCGGGATCTCGTGCTCGATGACGCCGAGGATGATCCGGGTCGGGCTCACCGTGTCGTCGATCGCCAACTGGCGGAAGAGGGCCTCGTTCTTCGGGTTGTTGACCCGCGCGATGGCCCGCGGCACGTTGAAATGCATCTTCGCCACCTGGCACGCGACCAGGTTGTCCTCGTCGTCGCCGGTGACCGCCGCGACGACGTCCGCGCGACCCATGCCGGCCATCTCCTGGTATCGCCCCTCACATCCGTCATTAGGGACGACGATGCTTCCCAGTTCATCGGCGATCTGCCGAGCGCGGCTGGGGTTCTTCTCGATCATCACCACTTCGTGCCCGGCCTGGAGCAGCTCACGAGTCAGGTAGAAGCCGACGTTTCCGCCACCGATCACGACGACGTACATCGCGTCAGCCCTCCACCCGTGACGGCGCGTCTGGTCGTGACGGCGCGTCTGGGTCAGATGCCCCGGCATCCTCGGCGACCGCCGCTTCGGCGACCGCCTCCGCCCGGCTTCCCGGCGGTGGGACGCCGCGCATCGGCTCTGCGGTGGGCTCCTCGACCATGCCGTTGGTGGCTGCCGCCCCCTCCGCGGCCGCGGTCGCCAGCGCACCCGAGAGGATGTTGGTCCGACAGATCGTTTCCAGGCCCAGGGTGCGATACGCGGTCGCTCGCAGCGGGTCGTTGATCTTGGCAATGACCCGCGGCACACCGAACACGTGCTTTGCCAGCTGCGCGGCCATCGCATTGCGGTTGTCCCCCTCGGTGAGGGCCATGACGATGTCGGCCATCTCGGCCTCGGCCGAGCGCAACATGTCCTCGTCGGTGCCGTTGCCGCGCATCGTGACGCCGCTGTAGTCGGTTGGCAGTCGGGCGAATGCGCGCTCGTCGATATCGATCACGGTGACGTGGTCACCGCGCTTGTCGAGCGCCACGGCGGTCGCCGCCCCGACGCGCCCGCAGCCGATGATGATCACCCTCATGGCGACTGTGCCAGCTCCTCCGTGCGCGCCCGGAGGCACCAGACCGGCGCCTTCGAGTTCCGCATGACGTAGGGAACGGTGCGGCCTGCATCCCAGCTGCCGCCGAACCGACGCTTATAGCGTAGCCCCATCACGATCAGGTCGGCGCTCGAGGCGACCGCCTCGTCAACGATCGCCGGCCCGGCGGCTCGCGCCTGGATCATGCCGACGCGGTTGGGGATCTTCCGTGCCTCGAGGAAGGCCGCGCCGCGGTCGAGGATCTCGTCCGCGAAGGCTGTCGCGCGCTCGTCCTCCGTGTCGAGGGTGCGCTCGAAGCCGACTTCGATGACATGGACGAGGACGACCTCGCCGTCCTCCGCGCCGCCAAGCAGCAACGCGCTGAGGCGGAGGGCGTCGTCGTCACTCTCGGCGCCGGAGAGAGGAACGAGGATGCGGCGGTAGGGCAGGAGCGACTGGTCCGAGTCCGGTGGGCGGCGGCGGAACATCCGGCCGCTATCCTAGCCGCCGCTCAGCGGCCGACACCGAGCCGCTCCACCAGCCAGGTCGGAAGCCGCGCCTCGCGCATCAGGGCCTGGGTCCGCTCGATGTCGTACGGGACACGACGGAACTCGACGGCCCGCGCGTCGAGGTCGAGGACGAGGTACGAGCTCGCCGGGATGCCGTCCCGTGGCTGCCCCACGCTCCCCGGGTTGAGCATCAACCGACCGGGGGGGAGCGGCATCGGCCCGTCTGCGACCCCGGTGGTCTCGGCCACTCCGTCATCAGTCTGCGCGAAGACGACCGGGTAGTGGGTGTGGCCGAACAGGCAGATGGGGGTCTCGAAGGCGGACATGTTGGCCGCCGCGACCGCGGTCGAGGTCACGTATTCCCAGATCGGGTCTCGCGGGGAGCCGTGGACGGCGGTCAGGTCGCTCTCGACCCGTCGGTCAGGGAGTCCGGCCAGGTAGTCGCGAGTCGCAGGCGTGATGGCCTCGGCGGTCCATCGAATGGCCGCCGCCGCCGCGTCGTTGAACCAGCCCGTGTCGACCAGGCCGACCGCGGCACCGTCATGGTTGCCCATCACCGCGCGCGCATCGCGCTCGCGCAGCCGAGAGACAACCTCGTTGGGCTGCGGACCGTAGCCGACGATGTCGCCGCAGGCCCAGACCTGGTCCACCGCCGCCAGGCCATCGAGGTCCGCGAGCACCGCGTCCAGGGCCACGAGGTTGGAATGGATGTCCGATAGGACGGCGAGGCGCATCGGCCGGCGAGTGTAACGAGAAATGCTCCCCCGGCGCCTTTCGGTCTTCCCGGAGTCGGGCGGTTTCGCGGCCGGCTCTCGCATCGGCCCCGCGCCGTCCCCGGTTACCCATACTCGGCACCGTGGAAGCAGGAGCGCCAGTTTCCTGCGCTCCCCTGAATCGGGCAAGTGGACTTATCCACGAATCCTGCGCCGGGACGCCTGTCTGTGGATAAGTCACCGGGCTATACTGGCCGCCGATGACGCCTCACCCCTTCGGGGCGAGTACGATCGGGTATCGGTGGCGGTTCTGCTGAGCGAAAGTTTGCCACCGCGCTTCGCTCACGACAGCGAAGCCGAATTGGCCCGAGTCCTCGACTTCTACCAGGTGGCGTGGCGGTATGAACCGGTTGTCTTCCCCATCTCCTGGAGCCCCTCCGGGGCCGTCGTCGAGTCGTTCGCGCCCGATTTCTACCTCCCCGAGCTGGACATGTACGTGGAGCTGACGACCCTTCGCCAGTCCCTGGTGCGCAAGAAGAACCGCAAGCTGCGGCTCCTCCGCCAGCTCTACCCCGAGGTGCGGATCAAGCTCCTGTACATGCGCGACTTCCAGGCGCTGATGGTCAAGTACGGACGGATCGACTTCCTGGTCGAGATGAACGGGACGAACGGGAGTCACGCGAACCACGCCTCGAGCGGGAGCGTTGTCCGATGAACGAGACCCCGGTCGCGACCATCCACGCCGATGTCGAGGAGATCCTCCTCACCGAGGAGCAGATCCAGGTCCGGGTCGCGGAGCTCGGTGCCCAGCTGACGGCCGATTACGCCGGTCGCGACCCGGTTCTCATCAGCGTCCTCAAGGGATCGATCGTGTTCCTCGCGGACCTCGTGCGCGGGATGGAGATGGCGCTCTCGATCGACATCATGGAGGTCAGCTCCTACGGGGCAGCAACGGAGAGCAGCGGCCAGGTCCGGATCCTTAAGGACCTCTCGAACCCAATCGAGGGCCGGCACGTGATCGTGGTGGAGGACATCATCGACACCGGCCTGACCCTGAACTACCTCCTTCGCTACCTGCGAGAGAAGGGGCCCGCGTCGCTGACGATCTGCTGCCTGCTCGACAAGCCCGCCCGGCGCCTGACCGAGATCCCGATCGACTACGTCGGGTTCACCATCCCCGATCGGTTCGTCGTCGGCTACGGGCTCGATTACGGCGAGCGGTACCGGAACCTGCCCTATGTCGGGGTCCTGCGTCCATCGGTTTACGGGCTCGACAACCCGGAGGCCTGACCGGTGGACGACACCGGCCGGCCGCGACGCTTCCGGATCCCGATCCTGGTCGGCGCCCTGCTGATGGTGGCCGCCGCCTTCCTGCCGTGGTGGCGGGCCGGGGGCGACCAGGTGAGCGGGGTCGAGCTGCCGGCCACGAGCGGTATTGGGCTGGAGGGGCCGGGGCTGGTGATCTTCGCCGCCGCGATCCTGGCCCTCGCCCTGCTCGACATCGGATTCGCCCGGGGCCGGTGGGGCTTCGCCCTCGACGCGCCCGCCATCTACCTCATCCTTGGCCTCGCGGCCGCTGCCGCCCTCGTCTGGCGCGGCTGGGAGCTGTGGTCGGTGTCCTACCTGCCGCTGCCGCAGAGCTCGCCCGGGCTCATCGTGGCCATCGTCGGGGTTGGGCTCTTCCTGTACGGGGCGGGAACCGGAATGGGGAGCCGCCGCACCTTCTAGGGCTGCGCTACGGTGGGGGCAGGATCAGCGGGCTGAGAACGATCCAGCCAAGCAGGATGACGACGAGCATCCCGATGAGCACCAGCATGGGGCGCAGATCCGGCCGGTAGGGTGGCTTCGACATCGATGCCCGATCCTCGCCGCCGCCCGGCGGCCTACGCCACGCCCAGGTACGCCTCGCGGACCTGTGCGTTGGCAGCCAGGTTGGCAGCGGTGTCGGCCAACATGATCTGACCGGACTGGAGGACGTAGCCTCGGCTCGCGACGTTGAGCGCCATCTGGGCGTTCTGCTCAACGAGCAGGATCGACGTCCCGTCCGCATGGATCTTCTCGATGGTCGCGAAGATCGACTCCACGAGGGTCGGGGCGAGACCCATAGACGGCTCGTCGAGGAGCAGGATCCGCGGCTTGGCCATGAGCGCGCGGCCCATGGCCAGCATCTGCTGCTCGCCGCCGCTCAGCGTTCCGGCGGTCTGCCCGCGTCGCTCCTTCAGCCGGGGAAACATCTCGAACGCGCGGTCGATCCCGTCGCGAATGGTTGCCTTGTCGGTCAGGCTGAACCCGCCCATCTTCAGGTTCTCCTCGACGGAGAGGCGGGCGAACACGCGGCGTCCCTCCGGCACCTGGATGACGCCGCGCTCCACGATCTTGTGCGCAGCGACGTGCGCGAGGTCGGTTCCATCGAACGTAATTGTTCCGCCGCGCGGCCGGACGAGGCCGCTGATGCAGTTGAGGGTCGTCGACTTCCCAGCCCCGTTGGCGCCGATGAGGGTGACGATTTCGCCGTCTTCGACGGTGAGCGACACCGCCCGCAGGGCATGAATGTTGCCGTAGAACGCGTCGATGTTGCTGACCTCGAGCAGGCTCATTCGGCCGGCGCTCCATCGGACGAGGCTGCTGGCTGCTGGCTGCTCGCGGCGCCCCCGCCGGCACCTCGACCGAGGTAGGCCTCGATGACCCGCGGGTTGCTTTGGATCTCGCGGGGCGTTCCCTCCGCGATCTTCTCTCCGTAGTCGAGCACGGTGATCCGTTCCGAGATACCCATGACGACCCGCATCTCGTGCTCGATGAGGAGGATCGTGACCCCAAGCTCGTCTCGGAGGCGGCGGAAGAAAGACGTCATCTGCGCCGTCTCGGCCGGGTTCATGCCGGCGGTCGGCTCGTCGAGCAGCAGAAGCTTGGGCTGCGTCGCGAGGGCGCGGGCAATCTCCAGTCGGCGCTGATCGCCGTACGGGAGCTTGCTGGCCTGGGTCCCGCCGACGCCTCTGAGCCCCACGAACTCGAGGATCCGCCGAGCCTCCTCGGCCGCCTTGATCTCCTCGGCGACCATGCCCGGCGTCCGGAGGACCGACCGCAGCCACCCGGAACGAAGGAAGTGGTGATGTCCCACGAGGACGTTGTCCGTCACCGACATCTCGGGGAACAGGCGGATGTTCTGGTAGGTCCTTGAGATGCCCAGCCGGGCGATCTGGTCGCGGCGGAGCTTGTCAATCGGCATGCCATTGAAAGTGATGGTTCCCGCGTCGATCTGGTACCAGCCCGCAATGCAGTTGAAGAACGTCGTCTTGCCTGCCCCGTTCGGACCAATGACGCTGACGATCGAGCGCTCCTCGATCTCGAAGTCGAGATCGTGGACCGCGAGAAGACCTCCGAACCGCTTCGTGACGCCCTGGACGACGAGCTGTGGCATCAGGCCTTGTCCCCGTCTCCAGCAGCACCCGCAGCAAGGACGGCTCCCTCGACCCCGCCTTCTTCGGCGTGGAGCACCCGGGCGGCGAAGCGAGTCGGCAGGAGCCCCTCCGGGCGGTAGATCATCATGATGATCAGGGCGGCACCGTAGAACAGGAACCGGTAATCCGCGAACTCGCGGAACAGTTCGGGCACCCCGATGAGGAACACGGCTCCGAGCACGGCGCCGGGCACGCTTCCCATGCCGCCGATGACGACGATGGCCACCACGTTGATCGACACCGTCGCATTGATGCTGCTGTCGAAGATCGAGCCGACCAGCCCGGCGAAGATGCCGCCACCGAGCCCGGCGAAGGCGGCGCCGAGCATGTACGCCAAGAGCTTGGTCTGGACAAGGTTGACGCCGGTGGCCTCGGCCACGTCCTCGTCCTCCCGGATGCTGAGCCAGGCGCGGCCAATCCGTGCCTTTCGCAGCCGGAGGGCCACGAACGCGACCACCGCCGCGAAGGCGAGGGCGATGTAGTAGATCTGGTTGGGGCCGGCGAGGAAGGTGTTGGGCGGCACGTCGATGGGCTTGGGGATCTGGGTGATGCCCTGCGGGCCACCAAGGATGGGGAGCAGCAGGTCCGACCCGGCCAGGATCCGGATGATCTCGCCGAAACCGAGGGTCGCGATGGCCAGGTAGTCGCCCCGGACGTTCAGGATCGGGAGGCCGAAGAACGCCCCGAAGAGCATGGCAATGATGACGGCGAAGGGCAGGGCGGCCCAGAACGACATCTGCGCGATCCCGAACTCCCCGGTCGAGGTCAGGAGCCCGACGGTGTAGGCGCCCACGGCCAGGAACGCGACGAACCCGAGGTCGAGCAGGCCGGCGAGACCGAGCGTGATGTTCAGGCCGAGTGCCAGGAGGATGTAGATGGCGACGATCGCGATGACGTGGGCGACGAACGGGCCGAGGGCCTGGGGCAGGAAGATCACGACGACGGCAAGGAGAACGAACGCCGGAACCGAGAGCGCACGACGCCGAGCGGGAGGGAGGTCTTTGATGCGCCGGCGGAGGCCGGTGTAGAACCAGAGCTCGCGGATTCCCGCGAAGAGGACGAAGGACAGCACCGCGCCAAGCACGGTCAGGCCCTGTGCGGTGAAGAGCAACCTCGCGAGGTCTTGGAGAGGCGTCGTCAGCATCGCGTTCCGTAGGATTCCAGAGAACAGGCCCATGAACAGGACCGCCGCCATGCCGGTCAGCAGGGGCCGCCGGACGGCCAGCGGCGCGATCCGCACGGCGCCGGCGATGGCACCGATGACGGCGCCGAAGGGGATGTTCAGAACCGCGCCCACCGTGCCCTGCCCGTAGCTGATGATCTCGTACATCGCCGGTGACGCCGGCAGGAAGATCTCCCGCAGGTCGACAACCGAGCCGACAACGACCAGCGCGGTGAGGCCGGCCCCGGCGATCGCACCGGCGAGCGCTGCGGCAACCACGGCCCCCGAGTTTCCGCGCGACACAGCGCCGGAGGCAGCCCAACCGGTGCCCAGCAGAGCCAGGACGAGCGCAGCCTGGCCCAGCGAGACAAGGCCCTCGATGAGTGACCGTGCGTGGAAGGTCGGCACGATGCCGACGAGGCAGAGGAAGATCGTCGTGACGGCCCCGATCAGACCGATCCGGATGACCCGGCCCCATGCCAGCTGGCGCATCATGCCCTCCGGCTCACTCGCTCACCCAGGATGCCCTCGGGGCGGAAGATGAGCACGAGCACCAGAAGGGTGAAGGCGATGACGTCCTTCAGCTGGGTCGGCGACGGGACGCCGAGGCCGTCGAAGAAGAGCGTGGGACCGACCGACTCGATGACTCCAAGGAACATGCCACCCAAGAGTGCGCCAGGGATGTTACCGATGCCGCCCAGCACCGCGGCGGTGAAAGCCTTCAGGCCGATGATGATGCCCGAGGTGTAGTAGATCTGGGTGAAGAGGAATCCGTACAGGACGCCGGCTGCGCCGGCCAGGGCGGCACCGATGGCGAACGTCGTGACGATCACCCGGTTGACGTCGATGCCCATCAGGGCCGCTGTGGCTGGGTCCTCGGAGACGGCCCGGATGGCCGTTCCCATCTTCGTCCGCTGCACGTAGAGCATGAGTCCGACCATCATGCTGAGAGCGGAGGCGACGACGAGGACGTCCTCCCAGCGGAGGCTGAGGAATTCGATCGGCACCGGCTCCTGAAGCACGGCAATGGTTGGATAGGCATACAGCCCGGGTCCGAAGAAGCCGCGCATTGCGTACTGGAGGAAGAACGAGGCGCCGATGGCGCTGATGAGTGGCACGAGCCGCGGGGCGTTGCGCAGGGGCCGATAGGCAATCCGCTCCACGAGGAGCGCGACCACCACCGAGACGACTGCGGCGACTGCGATCATGATTGCCACCGAGAGGAGCGAGGCAAGTGCGCTCTGGTTGAGGAATCCCAGGGACATCAGGGCGGCGGCGACGAAGTACCCACCGAACGCGCCGGCAGTAAACACCTCGCCGTGGGCGAAGTTGATCAGGCGCAGGATGCCGTACACCATCGTGTAGCCCAGCGCGATCAACGAGTAGACCGACCCGAGGATGATCCCCTGCTCGAGCAGGCTGACCCAGGTTTCGGGGGTGTACTTGCCGGATGCCAGGGTCAGAGCCGACCCGACGACGACAAGCGCCACGACGGCGATGCGGAAGGCCCACAGAAATCCCTTGATCGCGAGATCGGTCAGCCGTTCGACCAACCCGGTCTGCATCGGGGCGTTCCTCAGTCCTACGGGAGGGGAAGACTCTCGCTGAATTAGAGGGGTGGAGCGGGATATGGATCAGCCCGGCCGAGACGGCCGGGCTGATCCGAGGTCTATCGGTCAGCCAATGCCGGAGCGATCAGCTGACAACGTGGTCGAGTCCTGGCTTACTCGGTCGGCCAGACCGGCGCGGTCGGCATCACCACCGGTGGGCCGATGACTTCAGCCGTGATCTCGTACATGCCGATGACGGGGGCGCCGCAGTCTCCGGTCGGAGAGCAGGTCAGCGTTCCAGTCAGGCCTGCGAAGTCCGCGGTGGCAAAGAGCCGCTCGCGGAGTCCAGCACGCGGAATCCAGGTCGTACCGTCGGCGTCGTCCATGGCGACGTCCTCGATGGCCTCGAACAGCATGTTCGCGGCGTCGAAGGCGTGGGCGTGGAAGACCGCGAGCGGGGCCTCACCGTAGGTCTCCTCGTACAGAGCGCGGAGGTCCGCGTACTCAGCCGCGAAGGCGGTGAAGTCGGGGCTCGAGAGGAACATTCCTTCTGCGTTCGGGCCGGCCGCCGTGACGAAGTCAGGGCTGAACATGCCGTCCGAACCGGCGAGAACCGTGTCCTCAAGGCCGGGGACGTCACGCACCTGAGAGGTGATGTAGCCGCCCTCGGCAATGAAGATCGGGTAGTACAGGAAGTCCGGTGCCTCGGCCGCGACACGGGTCAGGACCGGCACCATGTCGGTCTGGCCGCGCTCGATGGCATCCTGCAGGACGATCTCGCCACCCAGCTCGGTGAAGGAATCCGCAAACACCTGCTGCAAGGCCTGGGCGTACGCGCTTCCATCGTGGATGGTCGCAGCCGTGGCATAGCCCTGCTCGACGGCCCACTCGGCAACCGCCAGGCCCTGGAACGCATCGCTGTGCGCCGTCCGCAGGTAGCCGGCGTACTCAGGCCCGCGGTCCTCCGCGGTCAGAGCCGGTCGGGTGTTCGAGGATGAGATCGTGGACAGCCCGGCTTCGGTGATGGCCTGGATGCCACCGACGGTCTCGTCCGAGCAGCTCGAGCCGACGAGCCCCACGATCGTGGGATCAGCCGCCAGCCGCTGGGCCGCCGTTGCGCCGCCCTCAGGCGTGCACAGGCCGTCTTCGGCGGTCAACAGAATTTCATGACCAACCAGGGTGCCGCCGATCTCGGAGATCGCAAGCTCGACACCTCGCTGGCTGTCGACGCCGAGCGAGGCGTCTGCGCCCGAAAGGACGCCCCAGAAGGCGACGTGGAGCTGCTCGCCCGCTGGAATCTCCACGCAGCCGTACTCGTCAGCGGCGCAGACTTCCGCCGGATCTAGCGCCGCCTCGCTCGGGGCAGCACTCTCGGGAGCCTCACTTGGTGAACCGCTGGCGGACGGCTGACACGCAGCCAGGACCAGCGCCAGCACCATGAGGCCGGCACTCCACTTCAGGAACTTCTCCATCCAATCCTCCTCCAATACTTCCGAGCGGCGCGCAGCGCCACTTCCCGGAAGAAGTGTGCCGGGCATCATAGGGGCGACGTCCGTGCATTGGCAAGGACCGTGCCCGGTACCAACCTTAGGGCGCGGCCACGACGTCGAGTTCATTTTGCCGGCTCAAGTGGCGGGTGCGGGGGTCGGTCGAGTCCGGCGTGGTACCATCCATCCGGCTCCCCTGTGGGATGTCCCGATCCTCCGCCGCCGCGGAACCAACGGTTCGCGAAGCGGAGGCGCTGCCCAAGCCGCGCCACGGTCGTCGCCACTTGGCGACATCGGTCGAGCGCGAAAGCAGCCGGGCTCATCGGTGGGTGCCACCGCTCATCACATACACGGAGAAAGCTCACCGTGAGCAAGAACGTGGCCGTCTTCGTTGACGTTGCCAACCTTTACTACGCCGCCCGCGGCCAGGACGTGGACGTCGACTACGTGGCGCTGCTGAAGCACGCCACCAAGGGGCGCGACCTGATTCGTGCCTATGCCTATTCCGGGCTCGACCCGGAGAACGAAAACCAAAAGAAGTTCCTGGACTTCCTCGGCAAGAACGGCTACCGGGTGGTGGCCAAGGACATCCGCAAGTTCGGGGACGGCCGGGTCAAGGCCAACCTCGACATCGAACTGGTTGTCGACCTGTTCCGCCTCGCGGACCGGATGGACGTCGCGGTCATCGTGTCCGGTGACGGCGACTTCGCACCCGCAATCCGTGCCCTCCAAGATGAGGGGGTCCGTTGCGAGGTCATCAGCTTCAAGCCAAATACCAGCTCGGACCTCTTCGCCGTTGCCGACGAGTTCCATGACGTCATGAAGATCAGCGCGATCGGTCGCCAGAAGGACGCCAAGGGCGTTGGCGCGCCCGAGATGCCCGCCAAGGAAGTCAACCCCGATGTCGGTTTCCGGGAGGCGTCGCCCTCCGTCGCCGCGGCCGCACTGGCTGCCGCCCGCGGGAATGGCGACGAGCCGGCGGGGCGCGGTCGCGGACGTGGCGGAGCTCGCCGCAAGGACACCACTGAAACCGGTGGCCGGCGCCGCTCGCGGGCGTCGGAACCAGAGCCAGCCGTCGCAGCCGAAACCGTGGGAACCGATGCCCAGGCGATCGCGCCGCGGATGAACGGGGACGACGACAACGGAACCGCGGCAGGACGCCGCCGCCGCCGTCGAGGTGGGCGCGGACGAGGACGCCGCGGACGTCGGGGTGAC
>DASTEQ010000001.1:0-15391 GCA_035709505.1 Candidatus Limnocylindria bacterium | reverse complement strand
CCGTCGCTCCAGGCCGTCGGCCGGGATCTCATCGTTCACCAGGTACGGCATGACGTCGCGGTACTTGGCCCAGAAGCCCTCCTGGTCCACGAGCAGGTCCTTGACCACCGGCAGCCCGCGCATCGGCTCGACGTCGATGCGCTCCCCCGCATCCCGGACCAGGACCGCGCAGGCCAGCCGGTTGCGACCGTTGATGAGCATCGCGTCCGAGCCGCAGACGCCGTGGGCACATGAGCGGCGGAAGGTCAGCGTCCCGTCCTGGTACCACTTCACCTGGTGCAGGAGGTCGAGCACGCGATCGGTGGGGTCGGCATCGAGGTCGTACGACTCCCAGTGCGGCTCGTCATCCGCCTCCGGGTTGAAGCGACGGATGCGGAGCTCGATCTGCATCGGTCAGTACACCCGGGGCGCCGGCGCGAACTCGGTCACCGTCACCGGCTTGTAGGTGAGGACGACCTTCCCGTTCGGCCGCCGGGTCGCCATCGTGTGTCGCATCCAGCCCTCGTCGTCGCGGTCGGGGTGGTCCTCCCGGGCATGTGCCCCGCGGCTCTCCGTCCTGGCTTCTGCCGAGATGACCATCGCCTCGGCGCAGTCGAGGAGGAATCCGAGCTCGAGGGCATCGGTGAGGTCGGTGTTGTAGCGGCTGCCGTGGTCGTCGAGGCGCAGGTTCCGCGCCCGCTCACGGAGCCCGGAGACGCCGGATCGAGCGGCGGCCAGCCCCTCGGCCGAGCGGTACACGCCGCAGTCGCGGAACATCAGCTCGCGCAGGTCCGCGCGAAGCGTCGCGGGTCGCTCGCCCCGGGTGCTGGCCAGCAGGTCGGCGAGCCCGGCCGTCGCCCGTGCCTCCGCCTCCAGGTCGCGGGCGGGTGGTGGGGCGCCGCGAAGCGCATCGGTCATGGCCATCCCGGCGCGGCGGCCGAAGACGAGGATGTCGAGCAGGGAGTTCGTGCCCAGGCGGTTGGCGCCATGAACGCTGACGCAGGCGCACTCCCCCGCCGCATAGAAGCCGTCGACCACCCGACCATCCGCGTCAGCCAGGACCCGGCCGTCGACGTCGGTCGGGATGCCGCCCATCGCGTAGTGGGCCGTGGGCTGGATGGGGACCAGGTCGGTCAGCGGCTCGAGGCCGAAGTAGGTCCGGATGAAGCCGGCCATGTCGGGGAGCTTGCGATCGAGAATCTCGGCGCCAAGGTGGCGGACGTCGAGATGGACGAAGTCCTGCCCGTTCACACCGCGACCGGCCGCCACCTCCTGGTAGATACTCCGGCTCACGACGTCGCGGCTGGCGAGGTCCTTCATGGTCGGGGCGTAGCGTTCCATGAAGCGCTCTCCCTCCCCGTTCAGGAGAATGCCGCCCTCCCCCCGCATCGCCTCCGACAGGAGAAAGCCGAGCTTGTACATGCCGGTCGGGTGGAACTGGAAGAACTCCATGTCTTCGAGCGGCAGCCCGCGCCGGTAGGCGATCGCCACGCCGTCGCCGGTCAGGGTGTGGGCGTTGGACGTGACCTTGTAGACCATCCCGAAGCCGCCGGTGGCGAACAGGACGGCGGGCGCCAGGAACGCGGTCAGCTCTCCGGTCGCCAGTTGGATGGCAAGCACTCCACTCACGCGTCCATCGGGACCATCGGGCATGAGCAGGTCGAGGACCTGGTACTCGTCGAAGAACGTGACGTCGTGGCGGATGCACTGCTGATACAGGGTCTGGAGGATGGCGTGGCCCGTTCGGTCCGCCGAGTAACAGGAGCGGCGAACGGGCGCCTCTCCGTGGTTCCGGGAATGGCCGCCGAAGCGCCGCTGGTCGATCAGCCCCTCCGGGGTGCGGTCGAAGGGCAGCCCGAGGTGCTCCAGGTCGCGAATGGTCTGGACCGCATCGCGGCACATGACCTCCGCCGCGTCCTGGTCGACGAGGTAGTCCCCGCCCTTCACGGTGTCCCACCAGTGCCACTCCCAGTGATCCTCCTCGGTGTTGCCGAGCGCCGCGCAGACTCCGCCCTGGGCGGCGCCGGTGTGGGAGCGGGTGGGGTACAGCTTCGACACCACCCCGATCCGCCCTACCTCGCCCAGTCCCCGCTTCAGCTCGAGGGCGGCGTACAGGCCTGCGCCGCCGGCGCCCACCACGACGGCGTCGAGGACGTGGATACGCGGCGCGGCGGCCGGGCCACGCCCGACCATGGGTACGCTCATGCCTCTGCCCTCACGAGAACGGGCCGACGGCCGGCGCCCCTTCGGGGTTGAAGAACACGACGACCAGCAGCCCGAGCAGCAGCCAGGCTACGGCCAGGATCCCAAGCCCGGCGACGAGCAGGTTGCGGATGCCGCCGCGTGGGACCAGATCGGTGATGACGACCCGCGCACCGTTCACGCCATGGACCAGCGCCAGCACGAGGAGGAGGGCGTCGTAGATCCGCCAGAAGGGCGTCCCCCAGCGGCTGGTGACAAAGGCGAAGTCCACCTCCTGCCCGGAGAGCTGCACCAGGACGTGCATGATCAGCATGTGGCCAAGGGCCAGGATCACGAGGGCCAGCCCGCTGAGCCGCATGAACCACCACCAGAACCACTCGCGCCGGGTCCCCGATGGCGGGCCGGGGCGCGGGGCCGGCGGGTTCCCGAGCCAGACGGTGCGTCCGACGCTCATCGGCTCACCACGGCGCGAAGGGCGCGAACATGATCATCGCCAACGGCACCATGGCGACCACGGTGGCCACCACCACGCCATAGGTCAGCGGCCGGTACCAGGCAGTCGCCGCGGGCACGAAGTCGATGAGGATGATCTTCAGCCCGTTGAGGGAGTGGTACACGAGGGCCGCCATCAGGAGGATCTCCCCGGCCCGGATCACCGGGTTGCGGAAGAAGCCGAGGGTCGTGTTGTAGACGTCCGGGCCGAGCAGCACCATCGAGGTCTCCACGATGTGCATGAACAGGTAGAGCAGGACGCCGATCCCCGACAGTCGATGCCCGAACCACGCCAGCTGCGCCCAACTGACCCGGTAGCGGACTACCCGCGACTGGGCCTGGGCCAACCACGACCCAACGGTCATGCCGCGGCTCGAAGCGCGTGGACGCGGGCGGCGACGGCCTGCCCGTAGGCTCGGGTTCCGGCCGTACCCCCCAGGTCAGCGGTCACGACCCGTCCTTCGCCGATGACGTCGCGGACCGCGGCCTCGATCGCGGCGCCTGCCTCCGTCTCACCGACATGGCGCAGCAGCAGCGCCCCGGAAAGGATCAGGGCCGTTGGGTTGGCCCGGTCCTGGCCGGCGTACTTCGGCGCCGAGCCGTGGACCGCCTCGAAGACGGCGGCGGCCTCACCGATGTTCGCGCCCGGCGCGATTCCCAGCCCGCCCACGAGGCCCGCCGCGAGGTCACTGATGATGTCGCCGTACAGGTTGGGAGCGACGAGCACGTCGTAGATTTCCGGCTTCTGCACCAGCTGCATGCACATGTTGTCCACGATTCGGTCCTGGAAGCCGATCCGTCCTTCGTAATCCGCCGCCACGCGACGGCAGCTCTCGAGGAACAGCCCGTCGGTCAGCTTCATGATGTTCGCCTTGTGGATGGCGGTCACGTTCGACCGCCCATTTGCCACCGCGTATTCGAATGCGTAGCGCGCGATGCGCTCCGAAGCGCCGCGGGTGATGACCTTGATGCTCTCGGCCTCATCGTCGCTCACCTGCCGCTCGATGCCGGCATACAGGTCCTCGGTGTTCTCGCGCACGATGACCAGGTCGACGTCGGTGTAGCGCGACGGCACGCCGGCGATGCTCCGCGCCGGGCGCACGTTGGCGTACAGGGTGAGCGCCTGTCGGAGCGCAACGTTCACGCTGCGGAAGCCGGTGCCGACCGGGGTCGTGATCGGCCCCTTCAGGGCGACGCCCGTCCGTCGGATGCTCTCGATCACCCGGTCTGGCAGCGGGTTGCCTTCGCTGACCAGCGTCGCCTCCCCGGCGATCTGCTCGTCCCAGGAGAAGCCGACACCGGTCGCCTCCAGGACGTCGCGGGCGGCAGCCGAGATCTCCGGGCCGATCCCGTCGCCCGGGATCAGGGTCACCTCGTAGGCCATTGCCCCAAGTGTAGGCAGGCGAGGCCGCGTCCGGTGGCGGTCGACCACGGGACGTGTCGGGTACGCTCGGGGCGTGAAGCTCCAGGAGTTCCGCAGCAAGGAGATCCTTGCCCGGCACGGGGTTCCCACCCTGCCCGGGGAGGTGGCGACCACCCCCGCCGACGCGCGCCAGGCGGCGGAGCGGCTCGGGGTCCCGGTCGTGGTCAAGGCCCAGGTCCTTGCCGGCGGCCGCGGCAAGGCAGGTGGCGTGAAGCTCGCCGCCGGCCCGGACGAGGCGGAGGCTCGTGCGGCGGAGATCCTCGGCCTGCGGATTGCCGGCGGGCCGGTGCACACCGTGCTGGTGACCCCGGCGGTCGACATCGCCGCCGAGTACTACCTCGCTCTCGTCCTCGACCGATCGGCCAAGGCCGTCTCGGTCATCGCCAGCGCGGAGGGCGGGATCGAGATCGAGGAGGTTGCCCGAACCCATCCGGAGGCCATCCTCCGCCACCACCTCGACCCGTTGGCGGGGCTCCAGGCGGCCGACGTGGCCGCCGTGGATGCCTTCCTCGACCTCCCTGAGGCCCACCGGCCCGCTTTGGCTTCCCTCTTGAAGGGCCTTGCCGCGGCGTTCTTCGGCACCGATGCCGAGCTGGCTGAGGTGAATCCCCTGGCCATCACCGCCGACGGCCGCCTCCTGGCGCTCGACGCGAAGATGGTCGTTGACGACTCCGCGCTCCCCCGCCATCCGGACGTCGAGGCCATGCGCGATCTGTCGGAGGAGGAGCCGGCGGAGATCGCGGCGCGAGCGGCCGGGATCAGCTACATCAAGCTCGACGGCACGATCGGCTGCATGGTGAACGGCGCCGGGCTGGCGATGACCACCATGGACCTCGTCAAGCTGGCCGGTGGCGAACCGGCGAACTTCCTCGACATCGGGGGCGGCGCGCGCCACGAGAAGGTCGCCGAGGCATTCCGGATCATCCTTGCCGATCCGAACGTGCGGGCCGTCCTGATCAACATCTTCGGCGGCATCACCCGGGGGGACGAGGTGGCCCACGGGATCGTCGAGGCGCGAGCCGCACTTGACCGCCAGGTACCGATGGTGGTGCGGATCGTCGGCACCAACGCCGACGAGGCCGCGCTCATCCTCGAGCAGGCAAACCTGCAGATCGCGTACAGCCTCGACGAGGCGGCCGAGCTGGCGGTCGCCGCGGCGGGAGCCACGGCGTGAGCATCCTCGTCGACGCCGAGACCCGCCTCCTCATCCAGGGCATCACCGGTCGGGAGGGCCAGTTCCATGGCCAGGCGATGCTCGACTACGGGACGCCGGTGGTGTCCGGGGTCACCCCGGGCAAGGGCGGGCAGTCGACGTTCAACGGTCGGGTCCCGGTGTTCAACACGGTCGCGGAGGCGATCGCCGAGACGGGAGCCAACACCAGCGTCATCTACGTCCCGGCGGCGTTCGCGCCGGACGCGATGCTGGAGGCGGCCGCGGCCGGCATCGGTCTGATCTTCTGCATCACCGAGGGCATCCCGGCCCTGGACATGCTCCGCGTGTACCACACCCTTCGGGGACAGGGTGTCCGCCTGGTGGGGCCGAACTGCCCGGGCGCCACGTCCGTGGGCCAGGCGAAGGTCGGGATCATTCCCGGCAACATTCATCGACGCGGCAAGGTCGGAGTGGTCAGCCGCTCGGGCACCCTGACCTACGAGGTCGTCCAGGCGCTGACCGATGAAGGCATCGGCCAGTCCACCTGCGTCGGCATCGGCGGCGACCCGATCATCGGCACCAGCTTCATCGAGATCCTCGACCTGTTCCAGGCCGATCCCGAGACCGATGCGGTCGTTCTCATCGGTGAGATCGGCGGCGACGAGGAGGAGCGCGCGGCGGCTCACATCGCCGAGACGATGACCAAACCAGTGGCCGCGTTCATCGCCGGCCGGACGGCTCCGCCCGGCCGGCGGATGGGTCATGCCGGGGCGATCATCTCCGGCGGGGCGGGTACGGCCGACTCGAAACGTGAGGCCCTTCGGAATGCCGGGGTACGGGTCGCGGACTCGCCGCTGCAGATTCCGGCGCTGCTCCGCGGGCCGGTGGGCTAGCGGTCCCGGGAAGGACCTTCCAACTCGAGGAGCTCCCAGAGCACGCCACTCAAGGTCCGGGGGTGGACGAACGCCACCGATCCTTCGGCGCCGGGGCGGGGGACGCGGTCGACAAGCTCGGCCCCGGCGTCCTCGAGACGAGCAAGCTCCGCGGCCAGGTCGGTGGTGCCAAAGCACACGTGGTGCAGGCCCTCCCCGCGCGAGGCAAGGAAGCGGGCGACGCCGCTCTCCGCATCGGTGGGCTGGATGAGCTCGATCCGTGCCGCCGGGGATGGCCCGCTGGGAAGGAAGCAGAGCCGCACACCCTGGGCCGTGATGGCCTGGACCTCCGCCTCGGGCTCCAGGCCGAGCAGCTCGCGGTAGCGTGGCAGTGCCGCGTCGATGTCGTGGACGACAACCGCCACGTGGTCGATCGGTCCAATGCCAGGCGCGATGCTCACGGCCGGTGCTCGCCCCAGGCCGCGCGCAGCGCGTCCGCGATCTCGCCGAGCGTGACGTCGGCCTCGACGCAGGCGCGGATGCGGGGCAGGAGGTTCTCCGTCCCGCGGGCCGCGGCGACCAGCGCCCTGAGGGAAGCCGCGGCCGTGTCCGGGTCGCGCGCCGTCCGTAGCGCCGCCGTGCGCTCGGCCTGCTCTCGTTCGGCTGCCGGGTCGATGACCTGCGGCTGCGGTCTGGCGCTTGCGCTCACCGTCCCGTCGTCAACATCGGTGAAGGCGTTGACCCCGACGACGAGGGACTCGCCCGCCTCGAGCGCTCGTTGGTCCGCGTACGCCGCGTCGGCGATGGCGCCTGCCTGGTAGCCGGCCTCCAGGGCGGCAAGTGGCCCGCCGAGCTCGTCAAGGCGGGCCAGCTCGGCGGTGGCCCGCTCGTCGAGCGCATCGGTCAGGGATTCGACGTACCACGAGCCCCCGAGCGGATCGATCGGTGCGGTCAGCCCCGACTCGTGGGCCAGCACCTGCTGGGTCCGGAGCGCCAGGCGGGCGGCCTCGGGGCTGGGAAGCCCGAGCGCCTCGTCGAGCGCATTGGTGTGGAGCGATTGTGCCCCACCCAGGACGGCCGCCAGCGCCTGGACCGTGGTCCGAACGGTGTTCGTCTCCGGCTGCTGGGCGGTCAGGGTCGAGCCGGCCGTCTGGACGTGGAAGCGGAGCGTCATGCTCCGCGGGTCGGCGGCGCCGTACCGGTCGCGGGCGATGCGCGCCCACAGCCGCCGAGCGGCCCGGAACTTCGCGACTTCCTCGAACAGGTCGTTGTGGGCGGCGAAGAAGAACGACAGTCGCGGGGCGAACTCATCGAACGCGAGGCCCGCCGCGACCGCCGCATCGGCGTAGCTGATTGCGTTGCCCATGGTGTAGGCCAGCTCCTGGACCGCGGTCGCGCCGGCCTCCCGCATGTGGTAGCCGCTGATGCTGATCGGGTTGAACTGGGGCAGGTCCGACCGGCAGTAGGCGATGAGGTCGGTCGCCAACCGGAGGGACGGCTGGGGCGGGAAGATGTAGGTCCCGCGCGCGACATACTCCTTGAGGATGTCGTTCTGGACCGTCCCGCGGAGGCGGGCGGGCTCGACCCCCTGCCGTCGCCCGACCGCTTCGTAGAGCGCGAGCAGGATGGCGGCGGTGGCGTTGATCGTCATCGAGGTGCTCACCGTGCCGAGGTCGATCCCGTCGAGCAGCCGCTCCATGTCGTTGACCGAGTCGATCGGCACACCCACCCGCCCGACTTCACCCACGACTCGCGGGTCGTCGCTGTCGTAGCCCATCTGGGTCGGCAGATCGAACGCCACCGACAGCCCGGTCTGGCCCCGGGCCAGGAGGTCGCGGAATCGGCGGTTCGACTCGGTCGCCGAGGTGAACCCGGCGTACTGGCGCATGGTCCACGGCCGCCCGCGGTAGCCGGTGGCGTGGATGCCTCGGGTGTAGGGATACGTTCCTGGCTCGCCCAGCCGGTCGCTCAGCCCGACCGCGACGTCGCTGGACCGATAGACGTCGCGGATCTCGATCCCGGAGCTGGTGCGTTCGTGACGCGGGGTGCGGCCCGCGGCGTCGCCCGTCGCTTCGTCGCGTCCCGGGCCACTGGTCACGCTGCCGATTCTACGGTTCAGGATCAGCGAGCCGGACGAGCAGGGCGCCGCCGGTGATGGCCTGGCCGAGGACGACCTCGATCGCGACCACCCGACCGTTGCGCGGGGCACGGATCTCGTTCTGCATCTTCATCGCCTCGATCGTGACCAGCGGATCCCCGGCAGCCACCTCGTCACCGATAGCCGCGTCGACTCGGACGACGAGCCCGGGCAGGGTGGCACGGATTTCCGCCGGCCCGCCGTGTCGTGCGGCCAGGCGGCCGCTCTCGGCCAGCAGGCGGTCGCGGTGGCTCCGAACGGTGACAGCGATCGGTCGGCCTCGAACGGTGACCACCCACTCCCCGCCACTCCCCTCGACGGCGACAACTTCTCGGTCGGGGCCACGACGGAGGATCGCCACCCGCTGGTGATGGTCGATCCAGGCGAGGGACCAGCCGTCCGCCGGGGCCACTTCCTCGCCGTCGATCAGGATCTCGATCTCGTCACTCACGATCGACCGCCTCGCTGCGGGCCAGCCGGCTCCACGGTCGGTCGCCATCTCGGTCCGATCCGACGATGCGGATGTCCGTGTCACGGCGCGGCTCGGCCGGTTCCCGGCGGGCACCGGCGACCGCGGCCGCGGCCAGGGACCGATCGCGCTCGGTGAGTGGCGGCCCGTCGATCCAGGCGTTGCTCACCAGCCCGGTGTCGTACCGCCCGTCCCTGAAGGCTGGCTGATCGACCAGCCAGCGATGGAACCCCAGGGTGGTCGGCATCCCGCTGACCACGGTCTCGTCGAGCGCTCGCCGCAGGCGGGCCACGGCCGCTGGGCGGTCGCCGGCATGGACCAGGAGCTTGGCCAGCAATGGGTCGTAGGCCGTCGGCAGCTCGTATCCCGCCTCCACGCCGGCATCGAGGCGGATCCCGGGGCCATCGGCCATCTGCCACGCCCTGATCGTGCCGGCGCTCGGCGCGAAGCCGGCCCATGGGTCCTCGGCGTAGATCCGAACCTGGATGGCGTGACCGCTCGACGTCGGCTCCCTGATCTCGGGTGGGAGCTGCTCCCCCGCCGCCACCCGAAGCTGCCAGGCGACGATGTCCACGCCGCTGACCAGCTCCGTAACGCCGTGCTCAACCTGGAGTCGGGTGTTCATCTCGAGGAACCAGCGGTCCTCGCTCTCGTCGACAAGGAACTCGACCGTGGCCGCGCTGTGGAACGGAACGGCCTGCGCGATGCGCCGCGCGTCGTCCGCCAGGCCGGCGCGGGTCGCCGCCGACAGGTTCGGCGCGGGTGCTTCCTCGACCAGCTTCTGGTGGCGACGCTGGATGGAGCAGTCGCGCTCGCCGAGGATCGCCAGCCCGCCGGCGTGGTCGCCGATCAGCTGGACCTCGATATGCCGAGCCGGCGCGACGAGCTTCTCGATGTAGACGGTCCCATCGTCGAAAGCCGCAACTGCCTCGGCGCGCGCGGCGTCAAGCGCGGCGTCGAGCTCCGCTGGCCCGTCGACCCGACGAACACCGCGACCCCCGCCACCGGCGGCCGCCTTCACCAGTAGGGGATACCCGATGTCCTCCACCTCGGACGGTCGCGCATCCGCGGCAGAGACGAGCAGTCCTGGGGTCACCGTCACGCCAGCCGCCACCGCGGTCCTTCGCGCAGCCAGCTTGTTGCCGAGCCCCTCCATCGTCTCGGCCGGTGGCCCGACGAACACCAGGCCCGCGGACTCGACGGCGCGCGCAAAGGCCGCACTCTCGCTCAGGAATCCGTAGCCGGGGTGGATGGCCTCGGCCTCGCTGCGATGCGCGGCCTCGAGAATGGCGTCGACCGAAAGATAGGACTCCGCCGCCGGAGTCGGGCCGATCCACTCTGCGCGATCCATCGCGCGGACGTGCGGTGCGTCGCGGTCGGCGTCAGAGTAGACGGCAACCGCTTCGATGCCCAGCTCGCGACAGGCCCGCGCGACGCGAATCGCGATCTCGCCGCGGTTCGCGATGAGGACCCGGCGAAACGGTGGCGTCACTGTCTTTGCGGAAAGACGTTTGGGGCGGGAATCAGAGCGGGATGTTGCCGTGCTTCCGCCGCGGGGCGGGCTGGCGCTTCCCGTCGAGGACGGCCAGCGCCCCCGCGACGCGACTGCGCGTCTCCGAGGGTCGAATCACCTCGTCGATGTACCCGCGGCTGGCCGCGACGTATGGGTTCGCAAATCGTTCCTGATATTCGGTCAGCAGCGACGCGCGCTCCGCATCCGGCTCGGCGGCACTCGCGATCCGATCCTTGAAGACGATGTTGACCGCGCCCTCGACGCCCATCACCGCGATCTCGGCAGTGGGCCACGCAAAGTTCAGGTCACCACGAATGTGCTTGCTGCTCATGACGTCGTACGCACCGCCGTATGCCTTGCGGGTGATGACGGTCACCTTTGGGACCGTCGCCTCGGCGTACGCGTACAACAGCTTGGCGCCGTGCCGGATGATGCCGCGATGCTCCTGGTCCACGCCGGGGAGGAAACCCGGCACATCGACCAGGGTCAGCAGTGGAACGTTGAAACAGTCGCACGTCCGCACGAATCGCGCGGCCTTATCCGATGCATCAATGTCGAGGACGCCGGCCAGTACGTCGGGTTGCTGGGCGACGACGCCGACGACGCGGCCCTCGATCCGCGCAAACCCACAGATGATGTTTCGCGCGAATCCGGCATGCACCTCGAGGAACGAGTCACCGTCGACGATGCCCGCAATGACACGGTGCATGTCGTAGGACAGCTGCGCCGAATCAGGAATCACCGCGTCCAACTGTTCGCCGGAAACTGCCGGGCCCGACCACTCCGCGAGTCGCGCCACGGGATCCACGTTGTTCTGTGGCAGGTAGCCGAGGAGCTGCCGGACGAGCAGGAGCGCATCGGACTCCGACGAGGAAAGAAAGTGCGCGACGCCGCTCACCTCGTTGTGAATCCGCGCCCCGCCCAGCCCGTCAAAGTCGATGTCTTCGTGGGTGACCGTTTTCACGACGGTCGGCCCGGTCACGAACATGTAGCTGGAGCCATCGACCATGACCGTGAAGTCGGTGATCGCCGGCGAGTACACCGCGCCGCCGGCGCAGGGCCCGAGAATCACGGAAAGCTGCGGGACGACACCAGAGGCCAGGGTGTTGCGCAGGAAGATCTCGGCGTACCCGCCCAACGAGTCGACGCCCTCCTGGATGCGGGCGCCACCGGAATCGGCCAGACCGATGATCGGTGCCCCGCTGGCAACCGCGAGGTCCATGACCTTGCAGATCTTCTCGGCGTGCGCTTCGGACAGGGACCCTCCGAACACGGTGAAGTCCTGGGCGTACACGAACACCGTCCGCCCGTCGATCGCCCCCCAGCCGGTGACCACCCCGTCGCCGAGATAGCGTTCCTCGTCGAGGCCGAACTCGGTCGTGCGATGCGTGACGAACGCATCCAGTTCGACGAATGAGTTCTCGTCGAGCAGGATCTCGAGGCGCTCGCGGGCGGACAGCTTTCCACGCGCATGCTGCTGCGCCAGTCGCTCCTCGCCGCCGCCGAGCCGGGCGTCACGTCGCAGTTGGTCGAGGTGCTCGAGCTTGTCGGATGTCGACACCGATCCTCCAAAAGGATGTGGGCCCAGCAGGGATCGAACCTGCGACCAGCCGGTTATGAGCCGGATGCTCTGACCACTGAGCTATGGGCCCGATGGGGCTGGGCGGTGGACAAGTCCGAGTATAGGGGGTCGTCTTTGCACAAAGACATCGACAGTCCGGGACGTTGTGGATAACCCCGGTGACCTGGGACCGTCCCTCTGCCTATCATCGGTGACGGATCGCAACTCGCGATTTCGCAGCCCGAAACGTATCCGCGGAAGGTGTTTGCCTTGACCAAGGTGATCTCGCTGGCGAATCAGAAAGGTGGCGTCGGCAAGACGACGTGCACGATCAACCTCGGTGGCGCCCTGGCCGAGCTCGGCTATCGGGTGCTGTGCATCGACATGGATCCACAGGCAAACCTCACGGTCGGTCTCGGGATTTCGCTGCTTGATGTCCATCGCTCGATGGGAGACGTGCTGAACGAGGACCGCCTGGGACTGGACGAGGTCATCGTCGAAACCCGGGTGCCGGGCATGTCGGTCGCCCCGGCCACACTGGAGCTCGCCTCGACCGAGGTCGAGCTGTTCACTGCCATCGGTCGCGAGATGGTGCTCCGCGACGCGATCTCCGGGTCCGCCGATCGCCGGTACGACGTGATCCTGATCGACTGCCCCCCGACCCTCGGCCTCCTGACGATCAACGCCCTCGTCGCCTCGTCCCGGGTCATCATCCCGGTTCAGACCCAGTACTACGCGATCAAGGGCCTGACCGCCCTGATCAAAGTTATCAACACCATCCGCCTGAAGCTGAACCACGACCTCGAGATCCTCGGCCTGCTGCCAACGTTCTACGACGGCCGCACCATCCTGGCCCGCGAGATGCTCGAGAACCTTCGGGAGCTCGGAGACCATCGGGTCTTCAACACCATGATCAAGAACACCGTGAAGCTCGGCGAGGCACCTCTCACCGGCCGACCGGTGACCGAGTACGCGCCCAGCTCGGCAGCTGCCCATGCATTCCGCGATCTCGCCCGGGAGGTGATCGAGCTTGGCTAGGACACCAGTCTTCAAAGACAACATCGCCCGCCTGTTCGACGAGGCGGCCGCCACCGAGCTGACGCCCGGCATCGTCTCGCTCATCGAGTCGAAGACGACGCGGGCCCAGATTCGGGAGATCCCCGTCGGGAAGATCCTCCCCAACCCCGCACAGCCGCGGCTGTCCTACGAGGAGGACTCCCTCACCGAGCTGGCGGAATCGATCCGCGAGCACGGCGTGCTGCAGGCCATCCTCGTCCGGCCGGCCGGTGCCCAGTTCGAGCTGATCGCCGGCGAACGCCGCTGGAGGGCCTCACGCCTGGCCGGAATGGCGACCATTCCTGCCGTCGTCCTGGAGTTCGACGAGGAGACCGCGCTCGAGGTCTCGATCATCGAGAACCTGCAACGCGAGGACGTGTCGCCGCTCGAGGAGGCGGCGATGTACCGCAAGATGCTGGTGCTCGGCTACTCCGTCCGGCAGCTGGCGGCCAAGATCGGCAAGGACAAGGGGTACGTCGAGAACCGGCTGCGCCTGACCGATGCGCCACCCGAGGTCCGCGAGCTCGTCGCCGGGCGGAAGGACACCATCAGCCACGCCTACGAGCTCATGAAGGTGACCGACGACAAGACCCGCCGCAAGCTCGCGAAGCGAGTGGCGGCGGGCGAGCTGACGCTCGCCAAGCTGCGGCGCCTGACGGGCACCCGGGAGCCGAAGGATAAGGATGCGGCGGCCCGGCCCAAGCGGCGAGGCCGGACGGCGGCCGGGGTCGCCGTCGCGGCCCGGAATACGGATGACGCCCTGATGGACCTCAAGGGCCGGATGGCCACCGTGGTCGATGAGCTGGGGGACCTGCTCCGTCAGCAGGAGGTCATCGAGCAGATCCCGAGCACCAACCGGGACAACCTGGCCAAGTACCTGACCATCACCAAGCTCAAGCTCGAGAACGCCATCGCCATCGTCCGCGCCTCGCGCGACGAGTAGTCCCGGCCGGGCTGCCCCCCCGGCCCGGGTCTAGGGGGTGTAGGACATCACCTCGCGGTGGGCGACGAGGAAGTCGATCAGCTTGGCCCGCGCGTCTGGATCGGTCCGGCGCAGGCCGGCGACGGCCTTCGGCAGCTCGAAGATCGGTGCGGCCAGGGCCCCGGCGGTGTCGATTCCGACCACGTGGTCGGGGCCTCCGCCCACCAGAAACACGCGCTGGAAGCCCCGGCTGTCGAGGCCGGCGGCCTGGTTGAAGGCAGCGATCGCGGTACCGACCCCGCGGCGCTTGGCGAAGTCGATGAACAGGTCCGCGGCCCAGGTGTCGATCTGGTCATCGGTCTGTGCCGACGCCATCTCGCGGTAGGGCTGCTCCTCGGTCAGGTCCACGCAGTCTCCTCGGTCGGTGCGGGCGGATTCTAGCCGGACGCCGCTGCTATCCTCGGCCGGTGCTGTCCCGCCACAGCGATCCACGCACCGAGGACATCGTCACCTTCGATCTGGTCCGCACCGGGCCCGACGGCGAGGCGGTGATCGGGTCGGCCACCTTCCAGGCCGGTCGGTCGCGGGTAGAGGCCCCCGACAACGTGACGGCTGCCCTCGAAGAGCTCCTTGCCCAGTCGTTCGTGGACCGCGTCCGGGCCGATGAACGGCCGCGCGGCTACCGCCGATCGGGCCTCGGGCAGGTCGACCTCCTCGTCCCGGGCATGGCCGAGCACTTCGTGGCCCGGATGCGCGGACTGTGGCTGGCCTTCCCCGACCAGACCGTGGTCACCGCCCGCGAGGGCCGCGTGCAGCAGTCTGCTCCCCCGTCTTCGGCCCTGCCGGAGGCTGCGGAAGCAGGCCCGCCGGTCGTTGACCCATCGGTCCGTCGCTCGACCCTCGAACGGGCCGACAACGCGGTCAGTGCCCGCGGCCTGGTCCGTGCCGCGGACCCCGACGCGGGCACGCGGCCAACCGGATCGGTCGCCGTCCGGCGGACCGATTGCGGCTGGATCGTGTGAGACGTCCATCGGTATGATGGCGACCCAATGAAGCTGGTCCGGTACCTCTTCTTCCCGGCCCTGGTGTTCATCACCGCCGCCGCGTACTACGCCTTCAGCCAGCCCCCCGACCTGGCAGGCGCGACCATGCTCGTCTTCTTCGGTGGCGCGATGACCTTCTTCATGTGGGTCCTGATCCCGACCTTCGACCACGAGGGCAACACGGCACCCATCGACCCGGACTTCGAGCTGCCCGAGGACTGATCCTCAGCGGATCCCGGTGTCGTAGGCGACCACTAGCTCGGGTCCCGGCATCCCCCAGACGACCGAGAATTCCTGCGGTTCGGGGGTGCCCATCAGTCCCTCGACCGGCCGTGCGACGAGCCAGTAGTTCCCCGGCGCAAGCGTGATCCCGAAGGTGCCATCCGCATCGCTCATCGTCCTCGCCACCTCGCTCCCCTCGGGCGTCGTGATGACCAGCTCCGCGTCGGCCACCGGCTGATCGGCGCACGACGGGTCGGGCGGGTCGGTGACCACCGGGCAGGTCGGCCCGGCTACCACCGTGCCGGTGATGCCCGAGTCCGGCGGCAGGGGCGAGCCCGTCTCATCGA